>DASZMP010000088.1:0-70755 GCA_035551795.1 Solirubrobacteraceae bacterium
CCGATCGGGAGGCGTCCGAGCACCCGCAACCCGACGATCACGATCACCGCAGCCAGCACCAGGACGAGGATGTGCCGCCACCCGGGTGACGCCCGCGCCACGGCCAGGAGCGTGTGCCCGTGGTCGCCGAACGACAGGTGCTCGACGCCGCGCAGCAGCAGGATCAGCAGTCCGCCGCCGGCTCCGGCCACTACCCCCAGGATTGCCACCAGGGCCCAGAATCGAGCGCTGTACCCGGCGATCACCCCGGCGCCGGTGACATTCGGCTGGTGGCTGAACCAGCGCCGGTCCTCGGCCCTCTCAGAGTCCGGTCCCGAACGCGGCTCGCCTGTGCTCACGGCTTCGCACTCTATGTCGCGACGCGGCTGGGAGCGTCTCGCGGCGCCACTAACGTTGAGGATGATGCGGCTCGTGCCTGAGGAAGCCAACGTGCAGCTGCGCGGGGACGCCGAGGGCGATCGTGCGGTGGTCCTGGCCTTCCCCTATGACGGGCACCTGGTGGCGGCGGTCCGGACCCTGCCGGGACGCAGATTCGATTGGGATCAGCGCGAGTGGTTGGCCCCCGCCGACGATTGGGTGGCCATCAAGCTGCGCGAGATACTCGAGCACTACCCGGAGCTCACCACCAGCCCCGAGGTGGACGAGTGGCTGAGGGGCGCGGCCAACCGGTGGGTGGGATACGTGCGCACCACCCGCTACGCGGGCCGCGGCTGGTGGTCGCTGCGCACCCTGTTCGGCAAGCCGCCCGAGGCACTGCTCGCCACCGGCGCCGTCACCGACGGCGACCAAACGCTCGTCCCGCTGATGGGGGACGCCGCCAAGCATCTGGAGGCGCTCGGATCGGCCCGCTTCAGCCCGGGCGCCGTTCGATGCCTGGAGCTGGTCGATCGTGGCGAGGATCCGCCGCCGGCGCGGCTGATCCTGGCGCGTGGCGTGGCCGGCACCCGCTTCTCGCTGGAGGTCCTGTGGGACCCCGAGGTGGCCGTGGCCTTCGAACAGCTGCCGGGCGCCAGCCGCAACGAGCTCAGGCTGGACCCGTGGATCGCCGATCAGCTGGATGCCTTCGTGGTCCGCCACGAGGTCCAGGTGACGCCCGCTGCCGCCGAGGCCCTGTCCGAGCTCGTGGCCGAGCATCGCGAATCGCTCCGGGCCGTGGCGGCGTCCCGGGCAACGCGCGCCGAGCCGATTGGCAATGTGCCGGAGGCACTGGGGGGCCAGCTGGCTCCGTTCCAGTGGGCGGCGGTCCGGTATGCCCTGAAGGCGCGGCGATGCTTCCTGGCCGACGAGCAGGGGCTCGGCAAGACGGTGGAGGCGCTGGCCACCCTGGAGGCCGACGATGCGTTCCCCGCCGTCGTCGTGTGCCCCGCCTCGATGAAGCTCGGCTGGGAGCGCGAGGCCAGGCACTGGCTGCCCCACCGCAGCGTGACCGTGGTCAGCGGCCGCGGCGGCCGGGTGCCGGCACGAACCGATATCACGATCCTCAACTATGAGATCGTCGCCGCCCACCTGGAGATCCTCCGGCTGCGCCGGCCGCGCGCCCTGGTCGCCGACGAGTCGCACTACTGCAAGAACCCGCACGCCAAGCGGACCAAGGCCGTGCGCCGGCTGGCCGAGGCGGTGGACACCGGCGGCCTGCGGCTCGCCCTGAGCGGCACGCCCGTGCTCAACCATGCCGATGAGCTGATCGCCCAGCTGAGGGTGATCGGACGGCTGGAGGATTTCGGTTCCGGAGCCAGCTTCACGCGCCAGTTCGAGGGTGAGCTGAGCGAGGAGCGATTGCACTGGCACCTGCGCCGGCACTGCTTCGTGCGGAGGCTCAAGTCCGAGGTCCTCCCCCAGCTGCCGGCCAAACGCCAGGTGGTGATTCCCGTGGGCCTGAACAACGAGCCGGAATACCGGCTGGCCGAGGACAACGTGATCGAGTGGCTGCGCAGCCAGCCGCTGGATCTCGCCGTCCTGGACGCCAAGATCGCCGCCACGCTGCGGGCCGAGCGCCTGGCGCAGCTGACCGCGCTGCAGCGCCTGGCCGCGCGAGGCAAGCTCGCCGCCGCCCTCACCTGGATCCACGACTTTCTGGCCTCCGGCGAGGCCCTCGTCGTGTTCGCCCGCCACATCGAGGTGCAGAAGGCCGTGCTCGAGCGTTTCCCGGACGCGCTGCACCTGCTGGGGCAAGACTCGATCGGCGCGCGTGAGCGGTCGATCCAGGCCTTCCAGAGGCCGGACGGGCCAGCCCTGATCGTGTGCGCCACGCGGGTGGCAGGCCAGGGAATCACGCTGACCCGCGCTTCCAACGCGTGCTTCCTGGAGCTGGAGTGGACCCCGGCGCTGCACGATCAGGCCGAGGATCGCTGCCACCGGATCGGCCAGCGTGACGCGGTGACGGCCTGGTATCTGCTGGCCGCCGAGACGATCGACGAGACGATGGCGCGGCTGATCCAGCGCAAGCGCCAGGTGGTCGACGCGGTCACCGACGGTCGCGAGGTGCCCGACGCGGGGCTCGTGGAGGGCGTCGTCAAGGAGCTGCGCGAGGGCCGTCCGTTCCGGCACCTGCACGCGGTCGCCGGCGACCGGGAGGCGGACGCCATCCGGGCCGGGGAGGCGGTGGGTTGAACGTGATCCGCAGACAGGTCAACTGCGTAGACCTGGGCAGCGACCCCCAGGATGGCCGGCTACTTCACTGACGATTCGATGGTCCGCCGCGTCCACCGCGAGCTGGTGGTGGCGCTCAACGGACCGCGGGCGCTGCTGATGCAGGCCGCCCATCCCGTCGCCTTCGCCGGATTCTTCATGTCCACCGGCGCGCTCGACGATCCCTACCCCCGGCTCAGGCGGACGGCCGATGTCCTGAACATGGCCGTGTACGGCGAGCGCGAGGAGGCCGACGCCGCCACGTCTCGGGTGCGCCGGGTGCACAGCCGGGTCCGGGGCACCCTGCCTGAGGCGGTCGGCCGTTTCCCCGCGGGAACGCCGTGGTCGGCGGACGATCCCGACCTGCTGCTGTGGATCATCGCCACGCTGGCCGATTCCGGATCGCTGGTCTACGAGCGCTACGTGGCGCCGCTCAGCCGGGCCGACCGAGACGCCTACTGGGACGACTGGCGGCTGATTGGTTCCCTGTTCGGCCTGAAGGAGTCCGAGATGCCGTCCAGCAGCCCGGACCTCGCGCTCTACATGCGCGAGATGCTCGCGGGCGACCTCCTGCACGTCTCAGACCAGGCTCGCGAGCTGGGCATCAAGATCGTCATGCGGCCCCGGGTCCCCCTGCGCGCCCGGCCCCTGCTGGAGCTGGCCAACTTCATCACCGTCGGGCTGTTGCCCGGGTCGATCCGCCGGCAGTATGGGTTCGGGTGGGATCCGGTGCGGTCGCTGACCCTGCGCGTCGGCCAGGAGTACACCCGCCGGCTGGTCGTGCCCGCGCTTCCGCGCCGGATGCGCTACCGCCCGGTCGCCCGGGCTGCGGCGGCTTGATAGAAGACCGGCCATGAGCGCCGAGGCCGTCGAGATCGAGGTGAGCGGCCGGACGGTCCGGATCTCCAATCCCGATCGGGTCTACTTCTCGGCCCGCAACGAGACCAAGCTCGACCTGGTCGACTACTACATGAGCGTGGGCGACGGCATCGTCCGGGCGCTGCGCGAGCGGCCGTGCATGCTGCATCGCTTCCCCACTGGAACTGACGGGGAGAAGGTCCATCAGAAGCGCATTCCCAAGGGCGCTCCCGAGTGGCTGGAGACCGTGCAGGTGTACTTCCCGCGCTTCGGGCGCACGGCTGACGAGCTGTGCGTGACCGAGCTGGCCAGCGTCGTCTGGGCCGTGCAGATGTCCACCGTGGAGTTTCATCCCTGGAACTCCCGGCGCGCCGATGTGGAGTGCCCGGACGAGTGGCGGATCGACATCGACCCCATGCCCGACTGTCCGTTTGACCGCGTCCGGCGGGTGGCCGGCGTGGCCCACGAGGTGCTGGACGAGCTGGGCGCCTCCGGCTGGCCCAAGACCTCAGGCGGGCACGGGATCCACATCTACGTCCGGATCGCGCCCACGCATGGGTTCGGCGAGCTGCGCCGAGCCGCACTGGCCTTCGCCCGCGAGGTGGAGCGGCGGGCGCCGGATGACGTCACGACCACCTGGTGGCGGAAGGACCGGGATCCCACCAAGGTGTTCGTCGACTACAACCAGAATGCCCGCGACCACACGATCGCCAGCGCGTACTCGGTGCGCGGCGTGCCGGAGGCCCGCGTATCCACGCCGATCCGCTGGAACGAGGTCGACGACGTCGAGCCGGCCGAGCTGACGATCGCCACCGTGCCCGCCCGCTTCTCGCGTCTGGGCGATCTGCACGCGGAGATCGACGACCACGTCTTCCAGATCGATCCGCTGCTCGAGTGGGCCGACCGCGACGAGCTGCCTCACGACGACGCCCCGCCGGTTTAATCTCCCGGCATGGCTACCGATCCGGCCGCTGCCCGCCGTCCCGTGGTGACCATCTCCGCCCCGTACGGCACGGGCGGCAGCGTGATTGGCCCGCGCCTGGCCGAGCGCCTGGAGGTCCCGTTCGTCGACCGGGCGATCCCGGTCAGCGTGTCCCGGCGCCTCGACATTCCAGTCGAGGATGCGGTCGGCCACGAGGAGTCCCCTCAGGACCGGCTGACGCGCTGGGCCGCCTACTTCGCTCCGGCCGTCCAGCTGTTCGGCGGGATGGCGATCGGCGAGCAGGCCCTGCACCCTGACCAGGCGTTTCGGGACGCCACCGAGGAGGCGCTACGCGAGCACGCCGCCGCGGGCGCGGTGATCCTCGGCCGGGCCGGCGCGATCGTTCTGCGTGACGTTCCCGGCGCGCTCCATGTCCGCCTCAGCGGCACGCGTGACCGGCGGCTGCAGATCGCCATGCAGCTCCTGGGCTCGGACCGCGAGACCGCCGAGCGAGAGATGCATGCCTCCGATCTGGCCCGCGAGACCTACGTCAAGGACTGGTACCGCGCCGACCCGGCTGACCCGACGCTGTACCACCTGGTCATCGACTCGACCCGGCTGCCGATGGGCTGCTGCCTGGAGCTGATCCTGACGGCGATTTCAAGCGCCGCGCGGGCTACCAGCGGCCCCGGTGGACCACCTCGTCAAACGGGCGGCGATCCGGGTTCCGGATCGGCTTGAGCGGTCGATCGGCCGGATAGCCGAAATCGAGCAGATAGGCAGCGCGCTTGCCGTCGGGCAGCCCCAGGACCTGCCGGGCCAGGTCCTGATCACCGACCGCTGAGTGGCCGGTGCCCACGCCGGCGTCGGCAGCCGTGACCATCATCGCCATGGACGCCTGGCCGAGGTCGTACTGCTGGATCTCACGCTCGCGCCGGTCATCGCTGTCGTCCACCACCAGCGCCACGGTCGCCGCCGAGTCGGCCACGTGCGCCCCACCGCGCCAGACCTTCGACAGCTCGCGCAGCTGCTCGCGGTCGGTGACCACCACGAAATCCCACGGCTGCCAGTTGCGCGAGGACGGCGACCGGCGGCCGGCCTCCAGGATCCGCTCCAGGTCTTCACCCGGCAGCGAGCGTTCGGCGAACTTCCGGACGTTGCGGCGGGAGGTGATGGCGTCCCAGGTCTCCATGGTCTCCAGCTCCTAACTGTCGATGGCCTGTCGATGGCCTATTGATGGCCGGCGATCGGGTGCGGCACGTCGAGTCTTCCAGCAGGGCGATCTCCTCGGAGCTGAGTGACAGCCGCTCCGCCGCCAGTGCGTCCTCCAGATGCTCGAGCTCGGTCGCCCCGACGATCGGTGCCGTCACGCCAGACGCGCAGTCCTGCACGGCCGAGGTTCGCGTATTCCACCCGTCTGCTCCTTGTCGCGGGGTCGGCTACCTAGAAAGGGGTAGCACCTCATCGTTCTGAAGCTCCTGTGCTGGAACGTCCAGGGACGGGTGAGGCGCCAGCCGGATCAGGTGGCGCGAGTTGCCGAGCTGCGACCCGAAGTCGTATGCCTCCAGGAGGTCACCCCCACCACGCTACCCAGCTGGATCGCCGGGCTGAGTCAGATCGGTCTGCAGCACGCGCTGGCGGGAGACCCGTCCACCGCACAGGCGCAGGGACGATCCCGGCCGTTGCTGGTCCTGACAGCGGCCGTGATGCCGCTGTCAGGACAGGAGGTACCCGGGGCGCCGTGGCCGGAGCGAGTGGCGGCCGCCCGGACCGAGACCGGTGTGCAGATCGTCAACGTCCACTCCCCCATCTCTCCGAAGCCCGACCTGGTCAAGGTCCGAACGCATGAGGCGGTTCACGCCTATGTGAGCCAGGCTCGACCACCGGTCCTGCTGTGCGGAGACCTCAACACGCCCCGCAAGGAGCACCCGGACGGCCGCGTGTGGACGTTCGCCCGGACTCAGCACGGCAAGCTCCGTCCGGATCGGGGCGAGCGATGGGATAGGGCGGAGCTGGCGCTGATCAAGGGACTGGAGCCGTTCGGCTTCCGGGATGCCTTCCGCGAACTGCACGGGCTGGATGTCCGGGAGTACAGCTGGGAATGGCCCCGCTGGGGCGGCGGCTACCGGCTCGACCACCTGATCGTCTCCGGGGACGTGCGGGCGCCCCGGGTCGAATACCTGCACGAATGGCGGCGCGGCGGCCTATCGGATCACTCGCCCCTCGTGGCCGATATCCGGTTCAACGTTTGAACTGGTCCGATGCGCGGCTAGGCTCCCTGCATGCCAACCGAGCCCACCCCCATCACCCTGTCCGAAATCGTCCGCCGCGCCAGCGAGATCGTCGATCCTGACGACACCGATCCGGTCGTGGGGGAGTTCGAGCGGATCTTCGAGGATGCCGATGAGCCTGTCAGCGCCCTCGACGACCTGGAGAGCCGGGTGGGAAACGTGCTTCAGACGCTCGACCCGGCGGTGGCCAGCGGCACCCTGTCGGTGATGGGTGCTGTGACCACCTACCTGGCCTATCGGCGAGACGAGGTGGGCGCCGACGATGCCACCGTCCTGCGCCTCGCCGCGCGGGCCGAGTGGTCCGGCGAGCCGCCTGAGGTGGTCAGGGACTGGCTGGAGGAGCGGGGGATCAAGTACTGAAACGCGGGGAGGGGCCGGCCACCGCGGCCCCGAGGCTCACCATCGCGCGATGGCACTGCCTGTAACGGGAGGGTGTGCGCGCGGGCGCGCACACCCTCGCCGGCCTGCTCGATCCGCGGCGCGAGGAGCTGAGATAGCGGTGTTCAGGACTACGAGTTGCCGCTTACGCCAGGCCCCCAACCGCCTGGACGCGGCGGTGGAGCCACTGGGGGATGCGGTGCGGAGCCCGAGTCGGTGCTCACGCCGGGGCGGTAGTCGCCGGTGGAGCCGTAGCTTCCGCCGTCGATGCCATGGTCCCCGCCGTCAGTGCTGCGCTGGTCGCCGACACCCTGAAGGCTCGGCTGAGCCATGTCCGAACCCGTCGCTCCCGTCGAGGCGTCGGGTTGGCCCGCCTCCTCGCTCGGCTGATCGGTTGCGGACCCGCGGGGGCCGCTGAAGTGCCCGGTCGGTCGGGCGATCGCAATTCCAGGGCTGGGCGTGGTCACAGACCCTCCATCCGGCGCCTCGCCGCCAAACCCGCGGGCGGGTGCGACTGCCGGTGATTCTGAGTCCGTAGGTCCGGAACCCCCGGAAGCCTGCGGGCCAAACCCCGTGGCAAGACGATTCAGCAGAGCGCGAGCCTCATCGGCCCGATCGAGATGCGCGATGGCCTCCGACAGATGCCGGCGCGCCTCCCCGATCTCACGGGCGTAGGCCAGGGCGGCCTCCTCAGCGCTCTGAACGGCCTGCACGACAAGGCGCACATCGCGCATCGCCGGAGCCGGCACGAACGGTGGTGCAGCGGAGCCGGACCCAGCTGGAGGAGTTGGGGGGCCGAGCGGAGGCGTGGACATGGGCACATCCTGACCGTCCGGGAGGTCGGAATGCCGATCCGGCCCAGATGCAGGGGGCGCAGGCGGCGGGGAGTCCGCGTAATGCGGCGTCTCAGGTTCTTGCTGCGCGGTGCCGGCGTCTGTCACGCTGGGCTCGGGCGCCAGATAGGGCTCGGGCTCCGGGTCGGGCTCGGGTTCGGGTTCGGGTTCGGGCAGCAGCACCGCGGCGTCCGGCTCGCTGGCGTCAGGCTCGGGCTCGGGCTGCGGGACCGCGGCGTCCGGCTCGCTGGCGTCAGGCTCGGGCTCGGGCTCGGGCTCGGGCTCGGGCTCGGGCTGCGGGACAGCGGCGTCCGGCGCGCTGGCGTCGGGCTCGAGGTCGGGCAAGGGCTGGAGATTCACGGTCTCCGGCATGCCCGGCTCGGGGTCGGCCTCAGGCGACGTGGGTTCGGCAGTCGTCTGCGCAGCGGGGGATGCGCTCGCCTGGGGCGCACCGGCTCCGCTCAAGCGTGACCAGAAGCTTCGGGCGGCCGGAGCGGATCGCAACCTGGCCGCGGCGGCCTCCGGCGAGGTGTCGCCCGCGTCGTGCGGGGTCTGCTCGACCTCGGATGCGATCTCCTCGGCGCGCGCCTTCGTCTGTTCGATCTCCGACCGGATCTGCTCGATGTCCGATGGGACGTGCTCGACCTCCGACGTCGTCCGCCCAACGTCCGAAGGAATCTCCTCGACGTTCCACGGAGTCTGCTCGAGGTTCGACAAAGTCTGCCCGGCGTCCGGGAGCTGCTCGACGTCTGATCGAGTCTCCTCAACATCTGATCGAGTTTCCTCGTCGTCCGATGGAGTGTGCTCGACGCCGGCCGGTTGCCCTGCCGTCCGCGTGCGCCAGGCCTGCGAGGCCGCCAGCCAGGCCTGCGACGGCTTCTGATAGCCGTGCGTCCGCCACTGACCTGCGCCGGAAGGGACCTGATCCGGGCCCGAGGGCACAGCAGAATCGTGCTCGGAACCGACGCCAGGCCCGGGCGGGACCAGCGACGGCGGGGGTGGCGGTGGCGGAAGCGGGGACTGGTAGCCGTAGCCGGACATGCGCTCGTGAAGCCCGTCGTTCGCCGGTTCCGCTTCAGTTGAGACCGGGGCCGCCTCGCCGGCGGTGGCCGAATGCTCTCTCATCTGGGTTGCCTCCTGCCCGGGATGCTCATTGCACTCAATATCGGCAGGACGACCTTCAACCTGAAGCTGAGATCCGTTGCGGGCTCCGTCCGCGCTGTCCACCGACGGCAGGGCAATACCGTCGCGCTCGGGGGCCGGTTCGCCAGGCTGACGATCGCCGGCGGGTTGGGGAGCCGGCTTGGCCTGACGATCGCCGCCGGGGACCCTCATGTCTGCGGCCTCACCGCTGGGCCGGGCAGAGTCAGCAGCGGCCCCGGCGGGCTGCGCCGAATCCGCGTCCGCCTGAGCTGCATCCGCCGGATCCGCGTCCGCCCGAACTGCGTCCACCTGGGCTCCGGCGGAAGGCTGCTCATCGGGACGGCTGACCGTCCGCGCCGCTCCGACCTCGAAGTCCTTGCTGCGGATCAGAATCAGGGTCAGGACTGCGGAGGCCAGCGAGAGGATCCCCCCGACCAGGAAGATCTCGTTCAGCCCGGAGGCGAAGCCCGCCCTGAGGGCATGCGCGGCCGTGCCGCGCGCGGCGCCGGGGAGAGCCTGGATTCCCGCGCGCGCGCCGCTCCCACTCGCGACGCTGCTGGCCAGGGAGTGAGCCTGGGCGGCACTGACCTGCGAGGAACCACGCAGCAGCGACTCGATCGTGGTGCGGACCTGGTGGGAGAAGATCGCGCCCAGGCCGGCGATCCCGGTGGCGATGCCGACCTGGCGAAACGTCGAATTGATGCCGGACGCCATGCCGGCCCGCTCGGGTCGGACCACCCCGATGGCTGTCGAAGCCAGCGGCGGGTTGATCAGACCGGTGCCGGCGCCGGCGATGATGAATCCCGGGATGAGATGAGTCCATCCACTGCTGACGTTGATCCCGCGCATCAGGAACAGCCCGACTGCGACCATCAGGAGTCCGGGCGAGATCAAGAAGCGGATCGGCACGACCGAGGTCAGGCGACCCGCCACGAAGGAGGTGAGGAGCATGCCCCCGGAGAGGACGATGAACCGCAGACCGGTCTGGAGCGCGGAGTAGCCCAGGACGTCCTGGAGGTACAGAGTCAGGTAGAGGAACAGGGCAAACAGACCGGCCGAAAGCCCGAAGGCGGCGATCGCACCGCCGGTGAACGTCGGCTTGCGGAACAGGCTGAGGTCGAACATGGCCCGCTCGCGCTGGAGCAACTCGGCGATCAGGAACAGGATGAGAAGCACGCCGGCGCCGATCAGGCAGCCGAGGATCACTCCCGTGGTCCACCCCTTCTGGTCCCCCTTGATCAGCGCATAGACGAGCGCAGCCAGGGCCCCGCTGAATGTGACCACGCCGATCGGGTCCGGCCTGCGCGCGTGGGGCATCTTCGACTCCTGGACGCGCGTGAGGCTGATGATCACCGCGATCACGCCGATCGGTACGTTCACCAGGAAGATCCAGCGCCACGAGATGCCCGTGGTCAGACCACCGCCGACGACCGGGCCGACCGCGACCGCCAAGCCCGTGATCGCGCCCCACACGCCGAACGCGACCCCTCGCTCGCGGCCCTGGAAGGAGCTTCCCAGGAGGGCCAGTCCGGTGGAGAACATTGCCGAGGCTCCGACGCCCTGCGCCCCACGTGCCAGGTTGAGCCACAGCGGTGACTCGGCCAGACCTGAGGCCAGCGAGCTTGCGGTGAACACCACGAGCCCCAGCACGAAGATCAGCCGCCGCCCCCAGAGGTCGGCCAGCGACCCGGTGGTCAGCAGGAGCGCGGCCAACGTCAGCGAGTAGGCGTCAACCACCCACTGCAGGTCGCTGAAGTTGGCTTTCAACGAGCTCTGGATCGACGGCAGCGCGACGTTGACGATCGTCACGTCCAGCAGGAGCATGAACGTGGCGACGCAGACGGCGATTAGTGTCCACCACTTCCGGTCCATAGCCCGCCAAGGCTACCCCGCGGCTGGGACGGCAGCCCGAGTCAGCGCCAGGAAACTGAGATGGTGAACCGCGCCGTGAACGTCTGGGCAGGTTCGAGAAGCCTCAGCCCTCCGCCGGTCCGCAGCGCGTTGACCGCCGCCGTCATCGGCTCGAAGGCGATGAAGCTCGACCCCTCCGGCGCGTACACCTGGGCGAACGGATAGCCCTCGTCGTAGCGCAACGCGATCCGGCGCCTGGCGTCGGCCAGCGAGAACACCGGGGGCTCGCCCGACAGCTCGTCGAAGCTGTCATCGAACGTCCGGACCCCGAGAACTCCGGATAGCGCCCCCGGCCTCAGCTCCACGTGCTCGCCAGAGGGAATGCCGTGGTCGTCGAGGACGGCCTGCCGCCGGACCGGGAGGCCCAATTCCCAATCCTCCCGCCGTGCCCCGGGCAGCGTCAGGTACGGATGAAAGCCGAACGAGATCGGCACCCGGTCCTGTCCCGTGGCGGTCACGTCGAGGCGCACCGTCAGCTCCTCGTCGTTCACTGAGGCGCGGAAGCCCAGACGATGCGCGAACGGGAAGACGCTCATCAGCTCCGGATGAGCGGCGTAGTCCAGGGTCGCCTCCACACCCTCACAACCGCCGCTGCCCACGCCGCCGAGCTCCCAGTACGGCGTGGCCGCCAGCGCACCGTGGATCGGCAATCCCGTGTCCGGATCCGCCTTCAGGACAGTCGAGCTTCGATCCAGGTCCACGTGCCGGCCCTGGTCGTACTCCCAATCGCTCAGCCGGTTGGCCCATGGATACAGGAGCGGGATCCCGAAGGTCGACTTGCGCTGCGCATAGGCCTCCGGGCCGCCCCGCTGGCCGAGCAGCTCCTCCCCGTGGTGGCGAAGCGAGCTGCCGACCATGCCGAGCCCGGGCAGGAACTCGGCCTCGAGAGCGCCATCCGGGCTGCGCAGCCGCACCGGCGGCGCAGTGCTCACGCCGCCTGTCCCAGCGATTCGAATTCCTCGTCTGACAGTTCCATCTGCGCCGCGGCCAGATTCTCCTCCAGGTGCGCGACCGAGGAGGTGCCCGGGATCGGCAGCATCACCGGGGATCGCCTGAGCAGCCAGGCCAGCGCCAGCTGGGAGGGCCGGGAGCCATGGGCGGAGGCGATCCGATCGAGCGGCCCGCCCGGATTGGCCAGCTTCCCGGTGGCCAGCGGGAACCATGGGATGAAGCCGAGGTCGTGCTCCTCGCAGTAGTCCAGGACGTCCTCGGATTGACGGTTGGTCACGTTGTACAGGTTCTGCACCGTGGCGATGGGAGCGAGCTCCTGGGCCTGCCGCAGCTCGTCCAGGCTCACCTCGGACAGACCGATGTGGCGGATCAGGCCCTCCTCTCGCAGTGCCACGAGCTCGCCGAGCTGATCCTCGAGCGGCACCTGGGGATCAATGCGGTGGAGTTGGTAGAGCTCGATCCGCTCCAGCCCCAGATGACGCAGGCTCAGCAGGCACTGCTGGCGGAGGTATTCCGGACGACCCAGCGGCTTCCACACTCCCGGGCCGTGACGTGTGAACCCGCCCTTGGTCGCGATCACCAGGTTCCCCGGGTACGGATGCAGAGCTCGCCGGATCAGCTGCTCGGAGACGAACGGGCCGTAGGAGTCGGCGGTGTCGATGAAGTCGACGCCGAGCTCGACCGCGCGCTTCAGGACGCGTACGGCCTCATCCGGGTTTCGGGGGTCACCCCACACCCCCTGGCCGGTCAGCTGCATGGCTCCGAAGCCGAGCCGGTTGATCCTGGTTTCCCCGCCTATCTCGAAGGTTCCGGAGGCGGATACGAGGGTTTCGGGCATCGGGAGTCCTTTCGTGTTCAGCGTCAGAGGTCAACCCTTAAGCCTTCCCCCGGACCCGAGAGCTAATCGGACAGGTCATCCAGTGAACGCGGACGAATACTCAACGCCTCGTCGGGTAGGCCAAGAACAACGAGAACCTGAAAAAGGAGATCTGCAGTTGTCTGACCGAACGAGTACCGAACGCACCACCGGCGGCCTTGTGGGCAAGGTGGCCGGGAAGCTGAAAGAGATGGCTGGGGGGGCCGCCGGCCGGGAGGATCTCGCCCGGGAGGGCCGTCTCCAGAACGCCCAGGCCGACGCCGAGGCCGAGGCCCGCGCCCAGCGGGTCGAGGCGCGGGATCGCGAGCAGGAGGCCCAGCTGCGCGAGGAGCACCATCGGACCGAGGTCGAGCGCGAGCGGCTGGAGAATCAGGTGGCCGGGCAGGAGCGTGAGGACGCCGCCGAGGCCGACCGGCACCAGCAGGAGGCCGACGTCCGGGCCCAGGCGGCGCGGCAGAAGGTCGCCGCTGAGCAGCAACGCGAGCAGGAGCACGCCGCGGCGCAGCGCGCCGAGCGAGGCGGAGAGCACGCCCGGCTGGCCGCCACCGAGCAGGCCATCGAACTGGAGCGCGCAGCCCATGAGGCCGAAACGCGCGCAAACAAGATCGAGCGAGAGGAGACACGATGATGATCCGGACCGTTCCCCGAGCTGCCATCAAGACCTCGCTCCGTCTGGCGCGCACACCGCTGGACGCCGCCAGCCTGCTGCTCCCCGGCAATGGGGCGGGTGCGCGAAACGCGGCGCGACTGACCATCGATCGTGTGGACGCGGCGGCCCTCAGGCTGGCCGGCCAGCTGACGCTGGATCCGGGTCTGATCGAGGATGCGCGCCGCCGGCACGAGGCGCTCGAGGACCGCAAGAAAGCGGCGCGGCTCCGCACGGAGGCTGGGCGCCGGGAGTCCGAGGGCGCGACCCGGCTCGAGGAGCAGCGCGAGCAGGCCGACCGCCAGAAGGCCCGCGCCGAGAAGCGGGCCCAGGAGCGCCGCCAACAGGCGTCGCGCGAGCGCCGTGAGCGCGAGAAGCAGGCCGCCGATGTTGAGCGGCGGCGCAAGGAGAGCAGCCAGCACGCCGAGGCCCAGCGTGAGCAGCAGATCGCCGAGGAGGAGCCGAGGGAGCGCCTGGCGGTTCTGGAAGCCCAGGCTGAGGCTCAACAAGAGCGTGAGGTTGCCCTGACCGAACAGGACGAAGCCCGGCGTTTGGCCGGTGCGGCCTCGCGGGCCAAGGAGGACCGCAAGGAGGACTGACCGGTTGGCAGGACGACCGCCCTGTCCTCCTCAGATCACGCGTGAGCCACTGAGCCCGGAGGCCCCGGTCCCGGGCTCAGATCCGTCTGGAGGCTCAGGTCTGACAGGTCGGGCACCAGTACGTCGTGCGACCACCGATTCGGGCGCGCCGCAACGGTGCCCCGCACCGCGGGCAGCGGCCATCCGGTTCGCGAGCGGGGATGAGGGCGCCGGTGTGGACGCCTCCTCGGCGGATGGCGTCGCGCACGGCGGAGCGGATTTCCCGACGTAGGCGGTCGAGTTCATCGATCGACAGGCTGCCGGCTGGCCGCTCGGGCGAGATCCGGGCCTGCCACAGAGCCTGGTCGGCCAGCAGGTTGCCGACTCCGGCGATGGCGCCCTGGTGGAGGAGGCGGGCCTTGGCCGGCGCCCGGCCTGCCCCGATCACGCGCCGGAACGTGTCGCGATCCACGACCGCCGCGTCGGGACCCACATGGCTGAAGTCGGGATTCAGCATGGCCCGGCTCAGGCGCCGCTTGTCGCGCAGAGCGAACCGGCTCCCGTCGTCCAGATCGATCGCGAAGCGATCGTGGAGTGGGTGGCGGTCGACGTCGTCGAGCACGATCCGCCCGGCCATACCGAGGTGCAATCCGAGGCTCGGTCCCTCTCCCCCATCCGTCTCCAGCCACAGGAACTTCCCTCGCCGGTGCGCGCTGGTCAGCCGATGGCCGGCGAGAGCGTCGTGCAGCTCGCCTGGCTGATGAGGCCGGCACACGTACGTGTCACCGTCGTGCACGCGGGTGACCGTCCGGCCGAGAACCGTCTCCAGCGTCTGGCGGGCACGCTCGGCTTCCGGGAGCTCTGGCACCCGCTCAGGCTAGACGCGCCGCGCCCAGTCCACGATCAGGTCGGGCCGCTGCTCGGGGATCCAGTGGCCGACGCCGGGCACGACCTCCACGGACAGGTTGGGCTGGCGGGGGACGGGTCCGGGTCTTAGACCGGTCGTCACCAGATCCCGGGCACCCGCGAGCAGGCGCGTGGGCACCCCCAGGCGCTTCCCGGCGAAGCGTCCGCGGGCGGCTGCCGGAAGGTCCCGGGTGAGAAACGACCGGTACATGGCGACGGTGGTGGCAGGCGGGGTGCGCGAAGCGAACCGCTCCACGTCCTCCGCACCCAGCCGGTCGGCGCCCCGCCCCGCCTGGAGCAGACGCCGCAGCAGAGGGTCCGATACCCGAGGCCCGATCACGGGCAGGCTGAGCGGCCCCTGGTAGGCCAACAGGACGGCCAGAAGACGCGGATCCCGAGGGGTCCAGGGGTGTGGGATCGACAGGGCGAGCATGCGCTCGATTCGCTCCGGCGAGCGCAGCGCAGCCAGGAAGCCCGAATAGGCACCCCAGTCGTGGCCGATCCAGGTGACCTTGTCCAGCCCCATGGCGTCGAGAAGGGCCAGGAGGTCGCCGGTCAGCTGCTCCTTCTCGTATCCGCCGGCCGTCCGCTCCGTCCAGCCGTGGCCCCGGAGATCGACCGCGATGACCCTGTGGTTCTCGGCCAGCGGGCCGAGAACCTTGCGCCAGCACCACCAGTGCTGCGGCCAGCCGTGCACCAGCAGCACCGGCGGAGCGGCGTCGGCGCCGGCCAGGGCGACGTGCATGCGCAGGCCGCCGGCATCGAGGTAGTCGTGACGCACGCCGGCGAGTTCGGGGAGCACGCTCATGGGTAGCGCTCAAGCTACCCGTCCCAGTCCGAACCTGGGCACCCCACCGCTTCGAAGATGTCATCATCGAGCACCTTGGTCCTGGGCAACGAAGAGAACATCGCCTATCCGGCGGTGGGATTGCGGCGGCGCCGCGGGCACGAGGAGCGGATTCCGCCACACGTGGTGGTGCTGTTCGGGGCCACCGGGGATCTCGCCCAGCGCAAGCTGCTGCCCGGCCTGGCCCGGCTGGTGGAGTCACGCCTGGCGCCTGAGCTGCGGGTGGTTGGCACATCGCTGGACGAGAAGGACGACGATTCGTTTCGCGACTTCGCCCGCCAGGCCATCCACGAGTACGCCTCGGGAAAGGTGACCGACGAGCAGATCGACGAGTTCGTCGAGCGCCTGACTTACGTGTGCCAGTCCGAGGGACCCGAGGGTCTGGCCACCTGTGTACAGCAGGCCGAGCAGGCGCTGGGCGGCGACGTTTGGCGGCTGCACTATCTGAGCGTGCCCCCCCGCGCCGCGCTGGCGGTGGTCAATACGCTGGATGAAGCTGGGCTGGTCGAGCGGTCGCGCGTGATCATGGAGAAGCCGTTCGGCAAGGATCTGGAGAGCGCGATCCAGCTCAACAACCGGCTCCACGAGACCTTCTCCGAGGAGCAGATCTTCCGGATTGATCATTTCCTGGGCAAGGAGCCGGCGCTGAACATCCTTGCCTTCCGGTTCGCCAACGGGTTGTTCGAGCCGATCTGGAGCCGGAACTTCATCGACCACGTGCAGATCGACATCCCCGAGACCCTCGGGCTGGAGACGCGCGTCGACTTCTACGAGTCGACGGGGGCGTTCCGGGACATGGTGATCACCCACCTCCTCCAGGTGCTGGCGTTCGTCGCGATCGAGCCGCCCACCGCGCTGGAGCCGTTCGCGATCAGCGAGGAGAAGAACAAGGTGTTCCGCTCGCTGCAGCCGATCGATCCGGCGAACGTGGTGCGGGGCCAGTACGAGGGCTACCGCGAGGAGCATGGTGTTCACCACCAGTCGGACACCGAGACGTTCATCGCTCTGAAGTGCGAGGTCGACAACTGGCGCTGGGCAGGGGTGCCGTTCTACCTGCGTACCGGCAAGAAGATGGCTGAGGGGCAGCGGATCGTGTCGATCGCCTTCCGCGAGGCGCCCAAGAGCATGTTCCCGACCGGGTCGGGTCTCGGCACCGCGGGACCGGATCACCTCACCTTCGACCTGGCCGACGTCTCCCGCGTGTCCCTCTCGTTCTACGGGAAGCGCCCCGGTCCGGGCATGCGGCTCGAGAAGCTGAGCATGCAATTCGCCACCAGCGACACCGAGGAGGTGGGCGACATCCTCGAGGCCTACGAGCGACTCCTGCTCGACGCCATGCACGGCGACCACACGCTGTTCACGACGGCCGAAGGCATCGAGAGCCTGTGGGAGAAGGCGGCGCCGCTGCTGGACGATCCACCCGCCGTCAAGCCCTATGCACCCGGATCGTGGGGCCCCAACGCCATCCATCAGCTCGTGGCGCCCAATACCTGGCGCCTGCCGTTCGAGCGCGGCTGGCGCGAGCGCCGTCACTAGCCGTCGTGGGGGCGCTGTCGGGGCAGGTGGCGCTCGTGACCGGGGCCGGCAGTCCAACCGGGATCGGACATGCCGTGGCCGCGCGGCTGGGCCGGTTGGGTGCCCGCGTGGCGGTGACCTCGACCACCGAACGGATCCTCGACCGGGCGGCTGATCTGGGCCGGGCCGGAATCGAGGCCTGGGGTGGGATCGCCGACCTGACCGACCGAGGCGCCGTCGGGGAGCTGGTGGCCGGCGTCCATGAGCGATTCGGACCGGTCGGCATCCTGGTCAACAACGCGGGGATGACGCAGTCCGGCGCACCAGAACCTTCCGGCATACCGTTCACCGAGATGACCGGCGAGGTCTGGGATCGCCAACTGGCCATCTCGCTGACCACAGCGTTCAACGCCACGCACGCGGTGGTCACCGACATGCTCGGGGAGGGCCATGGGCGGATCCTCTTCGTCTCTTCGGTGACCGGGCCCGTCGCCTCATTCGCCGGCCAGAGCGCCTACGCCGCGGCCAAAGCGGGCCTGGACGGCCTGATGCGGACGCTGGCCGTGGAGCTGGGACCGATGGGGATCACCGCAAACTCGGTCGCGCCAGGCTGGATTGCCACCGGCTCAAGCGAACCGCACGAGCAGCGAGCCGCCGAGTTCACGCCGGTGGGCCGCCCGGGTACGCCGGACGAGGTGGCCGCGCTGGTCGCCTTCCTGGCCGGACCGGACGCCGGCTACGTCAATGGTCAGTCGCTGGTGGTGGACGGGGGAAACATCGTGCAGGAGGATCACGCCCACGGGCGGTGACGCGCGGCGCCCCGGACGGCCGCGGCGATCAGCATCCCCTCGAGCCAGCCGGCCGCGGTGGCCGGATAACGCCTGCGGCGCAGGCCAAGGAGGACTCCGGTGGCGATGTGGCCGCTGGCAGCATCAGACCCCGATCACGCCGGCGATCCACTCGGCCGCCTGGCTGACCATCCCGACCCCGACATCGAATGACTCCTCACCGGGCGGCGGTACGGCCACGAAGCTGACCGCGGTGGCGCCGTCACGAAACACCACGCCGCTCTGCCGGACCAGACAGGTTCCGTCTGCCTCGGGCCCCCAGCCTCCCTTGAAGGCCACCGGCTCGCGCAACCTCCCGAGGCCCCACCGCTGCTCAGGGATGACCTGCGCCATCAGGTCGAGCACGTAACGGGTGTCCGCTGCGCTCAGGAGCCGGCCGCCGGCCAGGGCAGCGAAGAACCTGACCGAGTCTGCCGCTCTCCACCCCACCTGACCGAACGGGGTGATGGCTCCGGGCGGCGGTGGAGCCAGGGTCACGGCCGTGCGGTCATCGTTGCTCAACCGGAACAAACGCTCCAGCACGCCGGCTGCCCCAGTCGAGCCTCCAGCCAGCCCCTCCAGGAGCACGAACAGCTCGAGGATCGCCGAATTATCGGACTCGGTGATGGCGAGTCTGGCCAGCTCGCGGTGCTCAGGCGTCAACGCCTCCCGGTGCACCAGCGTCAGGAGCGCGACCAGGATCGGCACCTTGATCGTGCTCCAGGCGTGGAACGGGCGGTCCTCCCCGAGCACCAGCGCGCCCCGATCCGGCCAGGGCGCGACGGCAACCACGAGCTCGCCCGGGAGTCCTGAAGCGAGGCGGGCGAACGCCTCCCACACGTTTTCTTCCTCCGCAACCACCCGCTCCCGAGCGTACGCTTGCACACGTGACGAGGGCTGTTACGCCACCGGTGGGGACGATCGCACTGCTGTTCACCGATATCGAGGGTTCCACCGAGCTGGCCCGCCGGGCGGGCGGGGACTGGGCGCAGGTGCTGGTGATTCACCACCGGCTGGTCGGCGGGGCGATCGACGACGAGGGCGGCTGGGTGGAGGGCACCGAGGGCGACGCGTTCTTCGCCACCTTCGACGACCCCGGGGCCGCGGCGCGGGCCGCCATGACGGCACAGCGCGCCCTCCGGGACCACGAGTGGCCGGCCGGTGCCGGCCAGCTCAGGGTGCGGATGGGCCTGCATGTCGGCTACGTGGAGCGCAACGCACTCGGTTACGTGGGGCTGGAGGTGCATCGCGCGGCGCGCATCGCGTCCGCCGCGCATGGTGGTCAGCTGCTGCTGAGCGCGCCCGCCCGATCGCACCTGGCCGAGACCGTCCCCACCGAATCACTGGGGTCGCACCGGCTCAAGGACTTCCCCCAGCCCGAGCATCTGTACTGCGCGGTCATCGATGGCCGGGGCGCCTCGGCGTTTCCCCCACCGCGGGTGCAGACGGCCCGGCCCAACAACCTGCCCGCCGGCACACTGGTGCTGGTCGGCCGCGATGCCGAGCTTGACCAGATCACCGAGGCGCTGCAGGTCCAGCGCGAGCGCCTGGTCACGCTCACCGGCCGAAGCGGCTCAGGAAAGACCGCGCTGGCCATGACCGCATCGCGGCAGCTGCTGGACAGCTTCGAGGGAGGGGTATGGCTGGTCGACCTGACGACCGTGACCGAGGCCTCCGAGGTGATGGCCAGCGTCGCTGCGGCCGTGGGCGCTCGTACGGATACCGATGCCTCGGCCCTCGACGCGGTGACGAATCTCCTCCGAGATCGTGGACACACGCTTCTGTTCGTGGACAACCTCGAGCACGTGCTGGAGGCAGCGGCTGAGCTGGCCGCCCTGCAGGACGCACTGCCCGAGCTGCAGATCCTGGCCACCTCACAGGCACCCCTTCGGCTGGCCGAGGAGCTGTGTCTACCGGTCGACTCGCTCGGGGACGGCGCCGCCCTCGGGCTCGTGGAGCGGGTCACCCGGCGGCGCAATCCGGCCATCCGAATCGATGAGCACAACCGCGAGGCTGTGCTCGAGATGATCCACCTTCTCGACGGCCTGCCCCTGGCCCTGGAGCTGGCCGCCGCGCGGCTGGCTCTGCTCAGTCCTCAACAACTGCTTGACCGGATCAAGAGCTCGCCGGACATGCTCCGCGATGATCGTTCGGACCGCCCTGACCGGCATCGCTCCCTTCAGGCGACGGTGGATTGGAGCCTCAGCCTGCTTGATGAATCGTCGCGCGCGCTGTTCACCCGGCTGGGAGCGTTTGCCGGCCCGGTCGAGGTCGAGGATCTGGAAGCCGTGTGCGGGCGCGACGGCCTGGACGTGCTGGAGTCGCTGTTTCGTCTGTTGGAGATGGCCCTGGTCCGACGGGTGGAATCGGGCGACGGGCGCATCCGCTTCGGGCTGCCGGAGGGACTGCGCCAGATCGCCGCCCGTCAGCTGGATGCACAGCCCGAGGGCACTCAGTGGCGCCGCGCCCACTCCGAGCGCCAGCTGGAGATCGTCTGGCCGGCCCGGTACATATTCACCACCCGGGCCAAGTTCCAGGCGGCCGTCGACGCCACCGTCGAGCGGACGGCCGCGATGCGGTGGGCCCGAGACGCGGGAGATCCGATCTTCCGTCAGATTGCCGCGTCACACGCCATGGTGGCATCGGACCGGGGGCATGTTCGGGAGGCTGTCTCGACGGTCGAGCTGGTCTCGGCCGAACCGAGCTCCGATCCCGCCCAGCGGTCGCTGGAACTGGTGGCGCTCGCCTGGGCGCGCTTCGCCGCCGCGCAGATCGACGAGGCGATCGAGGCGGCCGTCCAGGCCGCTGCGCTGGCCCCCTCGGCGCAGGCGCGCTCCTACGCGAAGGGAATCCGGGGGACGATCCTGGTGATACGCGGGCGCGATCTCGCGGGGGGCATGCGCGACACCGACGAGGCCGTCCGGCTGGCCGATCCCGCCGACGAGCCCTACCTGACCGGAGCGCTGGTGCTAAACGCCCAGGCGCATCTGGCCAACAACGATTTCGACGGCGCCAGTCGACTCCTGGAGGAGGCCGACCGCTTGGCTGCGCGCTCCGACGCAGACTTCATCTGGCGCAGATACACGTTGCTGGGTGACACGGCGGCCATGCAGGGCCGCTTCGGCGAGGCCCTCGAGTACTACGCCCAGTCGCTGGAGGAGGCCGAGCGACGCGGGCATGCCATGCAGATCCTGTTCGACCTGATCGGGACCGCGCTGGCCCTCGCCTCATCTGGCCAGGACAGCGAGGCCATGGAGGTTGCGGCGATGGCCGAGCGTCACGCGGCCGAAATCGGCGGTCGTGCGGGGAGGGCGTTCCACATGCTCAGCGGCGCACCGCTTGAACGCGCCGAGCAGCGACTTGGTCCCGAGGGGCTGGCCGAGGCGACCCGGCGCGGCGAGCAGGTGCCCGCCGCTCAGCGGGTCACTCGCACCTGCGAGCTGTGCCGGAAGCCGGTGCTCAGCAGCTGACGATCAGAATCGCGTACCCAACGGGCTGACGATCAAGTGGTCAGGACGACCTTGGTCGCCTCCCGAGCGTCGAACGCCCGGTAGGCGTCGGCCGCCTGCTCCAGCGGCAGGGTGTCACTGATCACCTGAGAGGGATTCAGCACACCGTCCTCGATCATCGCCAGCAGGCGCTCGCGGTCGCGGCCCGGGTTGCCGATCGCGAAGCTGAGGCTGATCTCCTTCTCGAACATCAGGCCGTTGTTGAGAGGGAAGTCGGGCTCGAAGTGCGCCCCCACCACGGAGACGATGCCCTGGGGCCGAACCAGGCTGAGCGCACCACTCAGCGCGGCGGGCGATCCCGAGGCCTCGATCACCGCGTCCGCGCCAATGGCGCCGGTGGCCGCGCTCACCGCCTCGGCGGCGCCGGCCGGATCCACGGCCAGGGCGCCGATTCGCTCGGCAAGCGCGCGCCGCGCGGCGATCCCGTCCACCGCGATCACCTTTCTCGCCGGCGCCACCGCGCACAGGACGGCCATGAGTCCGACCGGGCCGCAGCCGAGCACGACCACGACGTCGCCCACGCCGACCTCCGCCCGCTGCACGGCGACGAATCCCGTGGGCAGGATGTCGGCCACGAACACGGCGTCCTCGTTGGACACCGAGTCGGGGATGGGCCACAGGCAGCGGTCGGCGCGAGGAATCCGCACCAGATCTGCCTGTCCCCCCTCGAGGCGGGGATAGACGCCCGAATACCCGAACAGGGACCGTGACTCGCACTGAGTGGGCCGGCCGGCCCGGCAGTGCGCGCATGTGCCGTCGGACGTCATGCTCGTGTTGACCACGCGCTGCCCGGGCCGCAGTCCGCCGAGTGCGTCGCCGGCCGTCTCCACCACCCCGACGAACTCGTGTCCCAGCGTGGTCCCCAGCTCAAACCCCGGCGTGTAGCCGTGATAGGGCAGCAGGTCGGCGCCGCAGATCGCCGTGTGCGTGACCCGCACTACGGCGTCGGTATCGGCCCGGAGCTGCGGGCTGTCGACCTCCTGCACCTCGACGGCCTCATTTCCCACCAGTTTCACGGCTCTCATGCCGGTTCCTCCAGTTCGATCAGGTTGCGGTCCGGGTCCAGCGCGAAGCACCGGTGACCTCCCCAGGGCGGCGAGAACGGCTCGGCCAGGAACTCCACGCCCTGAGCGGTGAGCTGCCGGTAGGCGGCTAGGCAGTCGCTGACTTCGAGAACCAGGATGGCGGCCAGCCGGCTCGGGTCGGCCGGCGCTCTCATCAGCACTCCCGGCCGGTCGTCCGCCTCGTGTCCCTGTTCGGCCAGCGACAGCCGTGTGCCCGCCCGGACCAGCGTGGCGTACGGCGGGTCCTCATACTCGGCCTCGACCTCGAACCCGAGCTCGTCCCTGTAGAACTCGACTGAGCGCCGAAAGTCGGCGACGGCCAGGATCGCCCCGGCGCGCGTGACCTCGAGCGCCATCAGTCGCGGATGTGACCGGCGTCGACGACCATCACCTGCCCGGTCACCCAGCCGGATTCCTCGGAGGCCAGGAAGGACACCGCGGGCGCGATGTCCTGGGGCAGGCCGTGGCGGGGGATCGCCTGGAGCATCTGCACAAAGTCGAACGAGTCCTTGTGCGGGGTGGCCAGACAGCCCTCTGTTCGGGTGATGCCCGGGGCCACGGCGTTGGCCGTGATCCCGTACTTCCCCAGCTCAGTGGCCAGGGCCCGCGTCAGCCCGATGACTCCCCCCTTTGCCGCCAGATAAGGCCCCATGTTCGGGGTGCCGGCGTAGAACGCATTGGAGGCGATCTGGACGATCCGCCCGTAGCCGGCCTCCCGCATCGGCCGCTCGACCGCCCGGGACACCAGGTAGGCACCGTCCAGGTTGACCGACTGGATCTTGCGCCAGTAGGCGAAGTCGAGCTCATCCCAGGGGATGAACGGCACGATCGCCGCGGCGTTGACGAGCACGTCGACCTTCCCGAAGCGCTCCAGTGTCTCCGAGACCATCCGGTCGGCGTCCTGCTCGGAGGAGACGTCGACCTGGATGCCCAGGCCGTCCAGCTGGCCGGCCACCTCCTGCGCGCCGGCTCCGTTGAGGTCGGCGGCCGCAATCTGCGCGCCCTCCTCGTGCAGCTTCTCAGCGATCGCCCGGCCGATGCCCTGAGCGGCACCGGTCACGATCGCCACACGTCCCTCGAGCTTCATGCCCCACCTCCGGCGGCGGCCAGCGTACGGCCGCCGGTGAACGGCTCCGGAGCCAGCGCGTAGTTCTTGAAGACATTCATGTCGTGCGAGAAGAGCAGCTCGGCACCCCACTCACGAACCAGGCGCCTGATCCGGCGGATCGACCGCACTCCGGCCACCGGGTCGTAGTGGAAGCCCGCCTGCTGATCGTTCTCGTAGGCCGGCACCGTGTAGGAGACGTCGGCCATGAACATCAGCGGCCGGGCCGCCCCCTCCACCTCCACCAGCAGGGAGTAGTGACCCACGGTGTGGCCGGGTGTGTAGAACAGGTGGATCCCATCGGCGAACTCCACATCTCCTTCCAAGAGCTCAAACTTCGCTCCTGCCCGGTCCCAGCCCCGGTCGGCGTAGCCGAGGCGCTCGAACGGCTCGGGCGAGCGCGCCTCGGCGATCTCGTCGTGGTGCAGGTAGGTGGTGGCGTTGGTCAGGTACTGGTTGCCGCCACAGTGGTCGAAGTGCAGATGCGAGTTGATGATCCCGGTGACGTCCTCCGGCTTGAACCCGCATTTCTTCAGCTGCCCCGGGATCGTCTGCTCCGGTGTCTGCTCGGGCTGCTCGAAGGGCAGCACCTCGTTGACGACATCCAGGTCGTAGCCCGAGTCGAACATGAACAGCCCGTCGGGATGCTCGATCAGCGCGCTGTAGACGGGAAAGCGCACCGGGGTGCCGCAGCCCACGTTCCAGGTGATGTGCGACTGGTCGATGACCAGCGTGCCGCTGTCCAGCAGCCGCACCTTGGTTGCCTTCGCCATCTCAGTCCAGTGCCTTTCGTACGGCCACCAGCTGGGCGGCCCGTTGTTGCTGGAGCTCCTTCGCGCCCTCGGGCGAGTAGTCGAAGAAGCCACCGCCGGTCTTGATGCCCAGCCGCCCCTGCTCCTTGAGGTCGGTGGCGGTCTTGGACACCCCCTTCTCGTCGGACAGCGACTGGTTCAGGTAGCTGGCCACGCTCGTATAGATGTCGAGCCCCGCCATGTCCAGCAGATGGATGGGCGGGACGACGGCCAGCTTGTAGCCGATGCCCCACTTCACGCACAGGTCGAGACCCTCCTCGTCGATCACGCCCTCATCGACGAGCGCCAGGCACTCGCGCATGATCGCGTAGAGCACCCGGTTCTCGACGAAGCCGGGCACCTCCTTCTTGAGCGTCACGGGGTGATAGCCGATCCGGCGGGTGAGGTTCTCGGTGGCCGCAGTCACCTCCGCGGAGGTCTGCTCGCCCGGGATCACCTCGTTCATCGGGATCAGGTGCGGTGGGTTTGACCAATGCCAGCCGATCACCCGGTCGGGGTGCTGCAGCCCCTCCTGGAGCTTGGTCACCGGGATGCCGGACGTGTTGGAGGCGATGATCGCCTCGGCGCCGATCTCTGCCTCGATGTCCCGGAAGAGCTGCTGTTTGAGCTCGAGCTGCTCGGGGACGGCCTCGAGCACGACCTCGGCTCCGGCGAGCGCGGCAGCTCGGTCGCTCTCATAGGAGACGCCGCCCCCGTCGTGCATGGGCACCTCCAGGCGCTCGAGCACTCCCTCCACCATCCCGACCATCCCCTGGGCGCGCTCCAGCGCCTCCGGCCTGACGTCGAACAGCTTCACCTGCATCCCGGCTCGGGCCAGCACGGCGCCCATCCCCGGGCCCATCGTGCCGGTGCCAAGGATCGTCGCTCGGTTGACTTCGCTCATCGGTCGCTTCCTTTGGTTGGTTGGGAGAGTTCCTGTAGGCGCCGCCACACCCGCTCAGGCGTGAGCGGCAGCTCGTTCATGGGCACGCCGGCGTCGGCCAGCGCGCAGACGATGGCGGCGGGAACCGCGGCAAACGCGCCCTCCCCGCAGCCCTTGGCCCCGTAGGGACCGGGACCATCGGCGTTCTCGACGATGATCGACCGCATCGCTCGCGGCAGATCGGCCACCCGGGGAACCCGGTACTCGAGCAGATTGTCGTTGGCGATCACCCCGTCGACAAAGCGCATCTCCTCGAACAGCGCGTTGCCGATGCCCTGAAGGGTTGCCCCCTCGTCCTGACGCTCGACGAGCTGCGGATTGATCGCTTTGCCGACGTCGGCCACCGTGGCGGAGCGCAGGACGGTGATGACGCCCGTGTCCGGGTCGACCTCCACCTCCACCGCGGCCACGCACACCTCCCAGAAGTGGGGGCCCTCGGCGTAGGACCCGGTGGCACCGCCGGTCGGACGGACCTCGCCACCCTCGATGATCTCCCCGCCTCGGAACCCAAAGCGCTTGGCGATGACATCGGGGAAGGGCAGCGCCTCGCCGTTCAGGCGGGCCTGACCACCGCTGAGCTCCACCGCCTCCGGCTCCACATCCCACACCTCGCCCGCGGTCTCCCGCAGGCGGGCGGCCACGTTCTCCGCCGCTCGCTTCACGGCCAGCCCGGCGATCGTGGTGGACCGGCTGGCCCCGGTCGAGCGGTCATACGGCGTGAAGCGGGTGTCCGCGCCGTGGACCCGGACGACATCGCTGGACAGGCCAAGCTCCTGCGCGGCGATCTGCGCCATCACCGTACGCGGGCCCTGTCCGAGTTCGGTGGTGCCAACGTAAACGTCGGCTGAGCCATCGGAGCACAGCCGCACCGAAGCTCGCGACACAGGATGGGCGCCCGCGGCCAGCAGCCCGACGCTGACCCCGCGCCCGAGCCAGGGCCGCTTCGGCTCCTCCCACCCGACGGCCTCCGCGGCGCGCTCCACATCCCCGACGAGATCGGCGTCCAGTGGCTTGCCGCTGCCGTCAGGGCGGACGGGCTCCCCGGGCAGGACCAGGTTGCGCCGCCGGATATCCACCGGATCCACGCCGCCCCGCCGCGCCACCTCGTCGATCTGCGACTCGCCGATCCACTGCAGGTGGGTGGCCCCGAAGGCCCGGTAGGAGCCCGACGGTGCCGTGTTGCAGTACACGCAGAAAGCCTGCACGTCCACGGCCTCCCAGTGGTAGGGGCCGGGGGCCGCGTCGGCCGCCGTGGCGGTAACCCGGGGGCCGTTGTCCGCATAGGCCCCGGTATCCATCCAGAAGTGGACCTCGCGGCCGAGCAGACGGCCGTCCGCCGCCGCCGTAGTCCGCATCCAGCAGCGCATGCCATGCCGGCGGGAGGTGACCATCGACTCGTCCACCCGGTTGACGATCCGCACCGGGCGGCCGGCCTTGCGGGCCAACGCCACCGTGAGCGGCTCCATCTTCGTATAGGACTTCGAGCCGAACCCACCCCCGAGGTAGGGGACCACGATGCGCACCGAGCCGATGTCCAGCCCGAACAGGTCGGCGATCTCCGCCTGGACGAGGAACGGATGCTGACAGTTGGCCCACAGGGTCACGCCGTCACCGTGGTAATGGGCGATCGTGGCGTGCGTCTCCATCGCGTACTGGTAGACCGCGGGGAACGCATAGGTGCCCTCAACCACGATCGCGGCGCCGTTCGTGACCTTCTCGACGTCGCCGGCCGCGATCGTGTGCTCGTAGCAGACGTTTCCCTGCTGCTCGCCGAGATTCCCCAGACCGTGGAACAGCCCCACCTTGGGCTGGCGCTCATGCAGGCGCGGAGCATCCGGCGCCAGAGCTGCCTCAAGGGTGTCCAGAACGGGCAGCTCGTCGTACTCCACCCCGATGGTGGCCACGGCCGCCTCCGCCGTGGCCTCGTCGACCGCGGCCACGGCCGCCACCGGCTCGCCCGCGAACCGGACCCGGTCGAGCGCGATGATCGGGCGATCCTTGATGGCGTGGCCGTAGTAGGGCTCGATGTCGTGCAGATCGGCTCCGGTGAGGATCGCGCTCACCCCGGGGATCTCCAGCGCCCGCTCGACGTCGATCGAACGGATCGTGGCGTGCGCGAATGGGCTGCGCAGGACCTTCCCGTGCAGCATCCCGGCCATCTCCATGTCGCCGACGTACTGGGCCTGGCCGCGCAGCTTCTCGCGGCCGTCCTTACGGGGGCGGGCCACGCCCACCTCGGTCAGCGCCGGGCGCTCGAGGATCGTCACGCGCGTACCTCGCCGACGTCGCTGGTGTCGACGCTCGTCACGCCCGCCACCTCACGCGCGGCCTCGAGGATTGAGCGGTAACCCGTGCACCGGCAGAGGTTGCCGTCCAGCCCGTGCCGGATCGCCTCCTCCCCATCCAGCTCACCGTGGTCGGCCAGGCTCTTGAGGGTGAGCAGCAGGCCGGGTGTGCAATAGCCACACTGCAGCGCGGCGTGACGCATGAACGCTGTCTCGTAGCGCTCGAACTCCGGCATCTCCGCGAACCCCTCCACGGTCAGGACGTCCCGTCCGGCGGCGTCAGCCGCCAGGAACGTGCAGGCACTGACCGGAAGACCGTCGACCAGGACCGTGCAGGTGCCGCACACCTGCACGTCGCAGGAGCGCTTCGCTCCGGTCAGCCGGAGGCGCTCGCGCAGGAAGTCGAGCAGCAGCTCCTGGGGTTCGACCGAGGCCCGGACCTCGCTGCCGTTGACCGTCAGCGTCAGGTCCATCTCAGGTCTCCTCGTCCGGCATGTCGAACGCGCGCCCGCCCCGGCGCAGCTTCCGGATCCACGCATCCCAGTACTCGCCTGCGAAGTCGGACTGATATTTGACCGCATGGATGTGCGGGAGCAGATGTTGGGGGATCGGGTGCAGAGGACCCAAGGTCGTGGCTATCGTTTGGATCTGAGTCGCGCGCTCAAGCAGTACCGCCGCCAGCACCGCCCACCGGACGTCACGTTCGGCCACCAGCACGCCGTGATTACGCAGCAGCAGCGCGGTTCCACCTCCGAGCGCATCTGCGACCGCGGCGCCCTGCTCGGCGTCGATGATCAGGTCCGGGACACCGTCGTAGGTTGAGATTCCATCCAGGAACATCACCCCGTCGTGCGTAAGGTAGGCGAACTCGGCGTCGGTAGCACCGAACGCCGTGGCGAAGGTTGGATGGCCATGAACCACGCTGCGCACATCGGTACGGCGCTTATAGACCTCTGTGTGCAGCACGGTCTCTAGATGCATCGTGTCGTTGCCGCGCAGCGCCTCGCCGCTGTGCAGGTCGACGGCCATCACGTCGTCTGGTGTGACCTCCCCGAGTGCCACCCCTTTACGCTTGATGAACACGGTGCGCCGGTCGGGGCCGAGCGCGCTCACGTGCCCGAGGGTCAGGTCCTCGTAGCCGAGCATGGCCAGGATTCGGGAGGCCCAGGCCACATCGATGATGAGCCGCCGATCCTCCTCACTATGGTCTGCCTCCGGGCGAGCCAGCTTCACACTCAACTCTGCCTCCCTTTTCATGTGTCCCTGCGTTGCGTGGGTGGGTAGTCCGGATGCGGGAACCCAAACACCATCACGACGTCCTCATCACCGGTGTTGGCCACGGCATGCCACACGCCGGCGGGCACATGCAGCCCCTGGCCGGCGCGAAAGGGAACCGCTTTCTCGTCGAGGCGCAGCTCGCCTGACCCCGACAGCACATAGGCAACCTCCTCGGTCTCGTGGGCGACCATGGCGGTCACGCAACCGGGCGTGAACACCGAATAGCCCAGCGAGGCCGAGTTGCCCGACAGCGACGTGTCGTTGAGGACCATTCGGCTCCAGCTCCCGCCCGGAAGCGGGATCGGCTCCACGTCCTCCAGGCTGACGGTCGCGACGGCGCCACCGTCTACAGCACCCACTGGCCGTCCTTCAGGATCCAGCGGCCGTTATCCACGATCTGCATCGATGCCTCGAGGACGACGCCGTCGAGGTGGAGCACCGAAACGTTCTGGCCGCCCGGGTAGGCGTTGTGGTTGTCACCCAGCGCGCAGTGCACGGTGCCCACCCGACCCTTCTCCGACGGCGTCCCGAACGGCGCGACCTCGCTGACACCGAAGGCGAACTCGCCAATGATGTCGGCGTTCTCCACACCCTGGATCACCTCGCGCAGCCGTCGGGCCTCCTCCCCGCCCTCGATCTTGACCGCATGGCCGTTCTCGAGCGTCCACGTGATCGGCTCCTTGACCTGACCGGGCAGGCCGATCCCCAGCATCACACCATCCACGACCATGGTCCCGTCGGTGCCGTCCTCGACCGCCGCGAAGGCCACCTCCGCCCACAGCGGCAGCGGTCCCATCATCTGGCCCCGCTTTTTGATCGACGTGACCTCGAGCGCCGGCCGGTCCTTGATCGTCACGGTGAAGTCCGTGCCCCGGGCCGAGGTCACCCTCACCTTCTCCACGCCCTCGAGCGCGGCCATGCCATCCCAGGCCCGCTGCTGGGCCCGGTGGAGCGCCTCCTCGGTGAGACCCCACGCGCCCATTCCGGGCTCGACCGAGGCGATCTTGGCGTTGTGGGCGCACGACTCCTTGACCGCGGAGACGTGGGCGAAGCGGTTGGCCCACTCCAGGTTGGTGATGATGATGATCTCGTCCGAGTTCACCATCGCCTGGTGCAGGTTGCGCGGCGGCGCCATCGGGAAGTGGGTGTCGGCCAGGCCCCGGCGCACCTGCGTCTCGTTGTTCATGATCACCGGCCACGCGCCGCGGTCCACGCAGATGTCGGCCACCACGCGCGCCTGATCCTCGTGGGCGTCGTCGGTGATGATCGTCACCACGTCCTCGGCCTCGACCGACATGCACACGTCGACCACCAGCTCGGCATCTGAGCGCACGTCCTCGAATGTCGGTGCGGCCGTCTGTTCAGTCACCGTCATGGGTCACCTCACCTCTTGGGTCTGAAATGCGGGCAGCACCTCGCTGGCGAAGCGCTGCACCTGGTCGAACTGGTCGATCGCGCCGAACCGGCATATGAAGTGGTCGACGCCGCGATCGTGGAACTCGCGCAGCCAGGCGATGATCTCGTCGGGCGTGCCGACGGGGCCCCAGTTGGAGAGATCCATCCCCCGCGAAAGCTCGGGGTAGTACTTGGAGATGTAGTCGCCGAACGCGGTCCGGGCGTCCTCCTTGGAGTCCCCGATGTTCATCGTGACCTGGTAGGAGACTGTGTAGTCCTCGAAGTCACGGCCGTGCCGCGCCGCGGCATCACGCAGATAGCCGATTTGCTCGGTCAGCTCCTCCGGATGCTCGGCCCGGCAGCAGGTCATCCAGCCGTCGCCCAGCCGGATGATCCGGTCACAGGCCCGCTCCATGATCCGCCGCATCTTCTCCGAGGGCTTGTCACCGAGCAGGCGCGGGTTGGAGACAATCCAGATCGGCGGCGGAGTCTGCAGGGGCTTCAGCGCGTCCAGCTCGGTTCCGGAGTGGAACGCGACGTCGTCGTAGCTGAAGTACTTGCCCTTGAAGTTGGTGGCGCCGGTGCGGAATACCTCATTGAGGACCTCGAGTCCCTCTTCGAATACGGTGGCTCGGTCCTCGAACGGCAGCCCGAGCGCGGCGAACTCTCGCCGCACGCCCTGCTCCGGATTGCCCATGCAAGGTCCGAAGATCGTCCGCCCACCGGAGATCTGGTCGAGCGTCGCCCACTCCAGAGCCAGGTACAGCGGATTGCGCATCGAGCTGACGATGCACGCCGTCCCGAGCCTCACCCGCTTGGTGCGCTGCGTAAGGGCGGCCAGCAGGGTCATCGCCTCATAGCGAGGCTTTGAGAACAGGCTGTCGCCCACCCAGATGGAGTCGAACCCGAGCTCCTCCACGAGCTCGGAGAGCGAGAGCAGGGCCTGAAGGTCATAGTCGGGGGCGATCAGCGGTTCCCGGTTATTCAGGTTGACGCCGAACTCAACCGGTTTCTTGTCAGCCAAGAGTGGTGGGCTCCTCTTTTTGAGATTGGTCGTTGTCGTCTTGGAAAATCTCGCGGGCGGCGAACGAGCGCAGAACTCGCTGCGGAACCTCGATGTGGTCCTCGAGCAGGCGCGCCGCCAGGTCGGGATCGCCAGCGTCCACGGCGGCGAGGATCCCCCGATGCTCGGCCGCTGACTGCTGGGTGCCGCCGCGCAGCTCCACCGACTTCTTCATCAGCCGAGCCATCTGGGCCACCAGTTGCGTGTGCACCTCCTGGAGCTTTTGATTTCCAGAGGCGTGAACCAGCTTCGCGTGAAACTGACGGTTGATTTCGAAGAAGCCGTCCGTGTCGCCGGACACCGCGGCATCCTCCATCTCCTCGCACATCCGGTGCAGTTCCTCGCGGTCAGCAAAGCTGAGGCGCGGCACGGCAAGTCGAATCGCCAGCGACTCGAGCGCCTCGCGCACCTGGTAGGCATCGATGAACTCCTGGCGAGTGAGGCGGCGGACGACTGCCCCCCGTCGCGGCACGATCGTTACGAGCCCTTCCGCGGCCAACTGACCGAGCGCTTCGCGCAGCGGACCGCGGCTGATGCCCAGGGAGCGGGCCAGCGCCACCTCGCCAAGCTCGGCACCGGGAATCAGTCGCTCACGGAGAATCTCCTCCCTCAGGTGGTCTGCCACCTGCTCACGCAGAGTCCGGTTCTCGAGCGGCTGAGCAGGAAAGCTCATCTCGCTCCTCGGACGTAGGGAAGCGCCAGGGCGGGCGGCAGATACGACGACCGGGAGAAGATGACCAGCGCAAGCATGATCGCCACAAACGGGAGCATGTTGATGACGTCGGTGGAGATGTTCACGCCGGCGAGCTGCAGCGCGGTGGCGATCGACAGTGAGATCCCGAACAGGAAGGCTCCGAACACCACCCAGAGCGGACGTCCGCGGGCGAGCATGCAGATGACGATGGCCATGTAGCCCTGTCCCTGGGTCATGAACGGAGTGAACACCCCGGCCGCGACGATCGACAGGTAGGCCCCGCCGAGGCCGGCCAGGGCGCCGGTGCTGAGGACCGCCCAGCTGCGGGTCGCGATCACGCTCACACCGGCGGCATCCAATGCCTCCGGCTTCTCGCCCGCGGCACGCAGGTTCAGTCCGATGTTCGTGGAGCGGAACAGCCAGACCAGGAACCCGGCAAACAGCACCCCGATGTACACAATCGGAGACTCGTTGAACAGGCTCGAGCCAACGACCGGGATGTGGTCGACGACGGGGATCGCCAGGTTGGCCGGAGCTCCCAAACGAGGGTAGCTGGAGCCGAACTGCGCCCCCTGCAGGACGCTGGTAATGCCCTCGCCGGCCAGCGTGATCGCGATGCCGACGACGATCTGATCAAGGCCGAGCCACACGCACAGCACCACCATCAGGGACGCGCCGAGAGCTCCTCCGGACGCGCCGAGCACGAAGCCCAGAACCTCCGAGTGGCCGTAGTAGGCGCCCACGAAGCCGATGTAGGCGCCCAGCAGCATCATCCCCTCCAGACCGAGGTTCAGTACCCCGGCGCGCTCGGAGATCGACTCACCGAGTGCCGTCAACAGCAGCGGCACGCCGGCCAGCACGCCGCCGGCGAGCAGCGAGGTGAGCACCGCCCGGCTGAAGATGTTGGTGGCCGCGGCGACATGCAGCGCGGTCATGGCGCCACCTCCTGGCTCTCGCGCGGCCGGCGCCGGAGCGGAGTGCGCAGAGCGCGCCGGAGCCCCGGCGTCAGGTAGCTGCGCCCGAGGTCGCGCTGGCGGCCGAAGTACTCGATCACCGTCATGAACAGCAGGATCAGGGCGACCAGGACGAGCAGGAAGTCGGTGGGGAGGTTCGCGTTGGAGGCGGCCAGATCCCCGCCGTTGGACAGCACGGCGAAGAAGGCGATGAACGGGATCACCGCCAGCGCGTTCAGCCGGGCCAGGAACACGAACGGGATCACCGTGTCCCCGTAGCCCGGATTCCAGTTGGCCCGCATGTAGCCCCAGACGCCCAGGATGTCCGCGGCCGCCGCGGCTCCGACGAGCGCCCCGCTGACCACGAAGGCGTAGAGGATCAGCCGGCGCACGCTCAGCCCGACATGGGCCGCCGCGCGCGGATTGGCGCCGAGCACGTGCAGGCGCAGCCCGAACGAGGTACGGGTGGCCACGAAGTGCGCGATCACCGCGGCCGCCAACGCGACCAGCACGCCGATATGGATCCGCGTCCCGGGGATGGAGGGCAGCATGCGATCCAGCGGGATGACCCGCGTCTGCGGGATGTTCACGGTGGGGTCCTGGAACGGGCCCTTGACCAGGATGTTCGCCACCCCGATCCCGATGAACGACATCATCAGCGTCGTGATGATCTCGTTGGTCCCGTAGTAGGCCTTGAGCAGCGCGGGGACGATCGTCCACGCGGCTCCGGCCAGCATGGCGATCAGGAACAGGAGGATCAGGCTGACCGCGATCGGCGTGCCCGCCAGGTGCGGGGCCACCCCGGTGATCAGCGCGGCGCCGATCAGGAACTGCCCGTTATAGCCGAGGTTCCAGATGTTGGCGCGGAAGACGACGATCAATCCCACGGCGATCAGCAGCAGCGGCGCAGCCCGCATCGCGCTGTCCTCCCAGGAGCCCTGCTGGACCCCGCCCTGCCAGATGTCCCCATAGAAGGTCAGCGGATCGCGGCCGAGGATCAGCAGAAGGATCCCGCCGGTGATCAGGGCCAGGATGACCGGTGCAACCGACCGGATCAGCGTGTCCCGGGCCGCGGCGGCGCGCCGGGACCGGGGCCGCAGCGGCTGGTTCGCCTCGTCGGTGGGAGGCGGGCTGACCTCGACGACGTCGGTCGGGTGGGCGGGGAACTGCAGCGACTCGCTCACGCCGCCACCTCCATCCCGAGGCTGACATCGCTGATCATCAGCCGTCCCACCTGCTCGGCCGCGCCAGGTCCGTTCTCGACGGTTCCCACGATCCGTCCCCGGGACAGAACGGCAATCCGGTCGGCCACCTCCAGCAGCTCATCCAGGTCCGTGGAGATCAGGAGCGCCGCGCGTCCGTCGCGCAGGTCGCCGATCATCCGCCGCACGGTTCGCGTCGTCTTCAGATCGAGCCCGTAGGTCGGCTTGTGGAACACCACCACCTTGGCGTCGGACGACAGCTCACGCGCCAGGAGGAGCTTCTGGATGTTCCCGCCCGACAGCGTTCCCGCGCGCTGGTGGATGCTCGGCGTTCGGATGTCGAATTGGCTGACCAGCTGCTCGGCGTCTCTCTCAATCGCCTCGCGCCGGATCCGTCCGCGCCGCCAGTAGGGCGCCTGTCCGATCCGTTTCAGCACCAGGTTGACCGATACCGGCAGCCCACCCACGATCCCCTCGCCCAACCGGTCGTCGGTCACGTAGCGGAGCCCCAGCCGCTCTCGCTGAGCCACGCCCATCGACGCGATCGGGGCACCCAGGAAATGGAGCTCTCCACGCTTGAGCCGGCGCTGGCCGCTGATCACCTCCGCCAGAGCCCGCTGGCCGTTTCCATCCACCCCGGCGATCCCCAGCACCTCGCCCAGATGCACCGTCAGGGAGATGTCCTCGATGCCGGGCTGCGACCCGTCGCCCGGAGCGCTCGCGTTCTGGAGCTCCAGCGCGGCTTCCCCGCCCCTGCCGGACTGGGCCTCGCCCTCGCTGGCCTCGGCGGCCTCGACACTCACCTTCAGCTCGCTGGCCTCACCTGCGGCGTCGGAGTCCCCGAACATCAGCCTGACGATCTCCTTCTCCAGCTCGGAGGGCGTGATGGACTGGAGGCGAACCGGGTCGAGCGTCCCGGTGACGCGGCCCTCGCGCAGCACCGAGATGCGGTCGGCCAGGGCCACCGCCTCGTGGAGCTTGTGGGTGATGAACACGATGGCCAGGCCGGTCTCCTTGAGGCGCTCCAGCACCTTCTGCAGCTCGTCCACGGCCTGCGGAGTGAGCATCGATGTCGGTTCGTCCAGAACCAGAACTCTGGAGCCGCGCCACAGCGCCTTGATGATCTCCACCTGTTGCTGGCGGCCCAGGGCGAGCTCGTCGGCCCGGGCCTCGGCATCGATCTCCACGCCCAGCATCTCGGCAAACTCCTGGAGGCGGCGCCGGGCACCCGCGACGTTCAGCCGGATCGCCCGGCTGTCGCCCAGAAGGAGGTTCTCGACGACCGTCAGCGGTCCGACCAGGGTCGAGTGCTGGTAGACCGTCCCGATCCCGTGGTCCAGCGCCGCCCGGGGTGATCCGATCGCGGTCTCCCGGCCATCCACTCGGATGTGACCTTCGTCCGGCTGCTGCATGCCGGCCAGGATCGCCATCAGGGTCGACTTTCCCGCCCCGTTCTCACCCAGCAGGCAGTGCACCTCACCGCGGCGCAGGGCCAGCGACACCTCGTCGTTGGCGACCACTCCGGGGAAGGTCTTGGTGATGCCGAGCAGCTCCACCGCCGGCGTCGTCGGTGACGCTGGCGGTGGAGCCTGACCGGACGATGGCGTGCGGGAAGGCACCGAGCTCGGTTCCGCGACCCTGCTGCCTCAGCCCTGCAGAACCTGCTTGGCCTTGCCGGCAGTCGTCGTGTCCGGCACCTTGATCGAGCCACTGATGATGCCCTGCTGGGCCGCCTCGATCTTCGTCCAGACGCTGGCCGGAATGTACTTCGACTTCAGCAGCGAGATACCACCGTTGGCCAGTGTCAGGTTGTAGCCGTGGGTACCGAACGTGTGGTTCTTGATGTCGGCCAGTGCCTGCTTGTAGGCCCCGGCGAAATTCCACAGCACCGAGGACAGCAGGACGTGATTGGTGTCAATCGGCGTCATGTCGCCGATGTCCCCGATGTACCAGACCTTGTGGCCCGGCTTGGCGTTTCCGATGGCGTCCAGATAGCCGAACGAGGCGTCGTCACCCATGGCGAAGATCACGTCGGCACCCGAGGCGATAACGCTGTTGGCGACACGCTTGCCACCGGCGGCGTCGTCATAGGAGGCCGAGCCGATCTGACCGAACACGATCGGCAGGTGAGGCTTGACGCTGTGCGCGCCGGCCGCGAACCCGCCCGTCATCTCGTACCAGTTGGTGTCGGCAGCGGAGATGATCACGCCGATCTTGTTCGTCTTGGTCATCTTCGCGGCCAGGATCCCGGCCAGGTAGGCCCCCTGCTGGCTGGAGGTGGTGATGTTCGACAGCGTCCCGGGTGACTTCATCGTCGGGATGTCGTAGGTGATCGTGGGGACCTTGTATTGCTGCGCGATCCGCTGGGCGTTGGTGTCGTAGCCGCTGGCGTGGGCGATCAGCAGTGTCGGATGCTGCAGCGCGAGCTGGCGCAGGACCGTGTCGGTCTTGTCGTAGCCGATGTCCTGAACGAGGTCGACCTTCCCCCCAACGGACGAGGCCGCTGTCTTGGCTGCGTCGTAGCCCTGCGCATTCCAGCCGTAGTCGTTGATCTTGGCCGGCGTCGCGATGGCGACCGTGCCGCCGCTTGAGCTGCCGCTCGAGGTGGTCGACGAACTGCCGCCGCTTGAGCTGCCGGAGCTGTTCTTGCTCGAGCCGCAGGCCGCCACGACAACGGCGATCACGAGCCCGGTCAGGACCAAGGCCCAGCGCTTGTACTTGTTCTGCATCTAGTTTCCCCTCCTCGGGTGGTTGAGTCCCCGCGGTCGCCCCTACGACAGCGTTGGCTGAAGGCTGTGAACTGTCAACAATCAGCAGCATAACCTCTGCCGCCAGCCGGAGGCAACCTGCTCGAGCCCGGACGCCGGCTTCCTAAGCCTCGCCCAGGAAGATGCCGGCCAGCTCGTCCCAATCATGGAGCTCCTCCGCCGGCCCGGCAGCTCGGATCTCACCACTGACCATCACGTGAGCTGTCGTGGAGATTCCGATCGCCTCGACCGCTCGCTGCTCCACAAGCAGGATCGCCACGCCGCTGTCGCGCAGGCGCGGGATCTGCTCGTCCAGGACCAGGCCGGTCATCTCGGGCGAGAGTCCAGCCGTCGGCTCATCGAGCAGGACCGCCGTCGGTGAGGTCATCAGGGCCCGGGCAATCGCCAGGAGCTTGCGCTCACCGCCACTCAGACGGCCGGCCACCCGGTCCAGCAGGTTCGCCAGCAGCGGGAACAGCTCCAGCAGCTCGTCCGTCCGGCCAGCTATCTGCCGGCGCGGAAGCAGGTAGCCGCCGAGCTCGAGGTTCTCCCGCACCGTGAGCGTCGGGAATACATCGTCCACCTGGGGAACCCAGGCCATGCCACGGCTCACGAGACGGTTGGTCGGAGTGCGCGAGACGTCCTCCCCGCCCAGCCAGACGTGCCCGCCGAGAAATTGCGCGTCGCCGGTGATGGCCTTCAGCAGAGTGCTCTTGCCGGCGCCGTTGGGGCCGACGATGCAAGCGATCTGCCCCCGATCGACCGCCAGAGAGACACCATGGACGACCTCGTGGCCCCCATATCCTGCCGATACGCGATCGACGACAAGAGCGCCGGCGGTGTGGTCGAGGACCTCCGGGGGCGGATGTGCGCTAGCCGACAAGGTAAGCCCTCCTCACCTCTGGATCTGCTCGCGCCTCATCCATCTCGCCCTGCATGAGCACCCGACCCTGAGCAAGCACGATCACAGGGCTGCACAGGCGCTCGACCAGGCCCAGCTCGTGCTCGATCAGCACGACGGTCATGCCCTCCTCACGGAGTTCGGCGATCAGGCCCTCGATCACCGGTGCGAGCGTGCGGCTGACCCCCGCCATGGGCTCGTCCAACAGCATCAGATGAGGGCGGGACATCATTGCTCGGCCGATCTCCACCAGCCGCTTCTGTCCGCCGCTCAGTTCACCCGCGTAGGTGTCGGCCAGCGCTCTGAGACGTAGCCGCTCCAGGAGGCTTTCGGCGTGATCGAGCTGCGCCCGCTCCTGGTTGCGCCAGCGCCGGCGACCGGCCAGTGCCGACGCAATGCTCTCGCCCTTCCAGGGAGGCACACCCAGCAGCAGGTTCTCCAGGACGGTCATCCGGTTGAACACGCTGGCGGCCTGGAAGGTTCGAGTGACGCCGCTCCGAGCCACGCGATGGGCGGGCAGCCCGGCGATGTCCTCGCCGTCCAGCTCGATCGTCCCCCGGTCTGGCCTGATATAGCCGGCGATCATTCCGAGCACGGTTGACTTTCCGGCCCCGTTCGGTCCGATCAAGCCGGTGAGCGAGCCTCGAGGGATACTCAGCGACACATTCTGCACGGCGTGCACGCCGCCGTAGCTCTTCGCCAGATCCTCGACAACCAGGAGGGGATCCGGGTGTGAGGTCACGTACCGATCGCCTTCTCAAGCGCCGTGGCGTTCATCTCGGGGCGGGTACGGCGGGACAGCCGGCGGCGGCGCTCGGGCAGGAGTCCCTGTGGGCGCACCCACAGGAATGCGAGCGTGAGGAGCCCCGTGATGATCCACTCCATCGCCGCCAGCACGGTGGGATCGCTTCCGATCGGCAGGTACTGGACGGCCTGCTGTACGCCCACGCCGACCAGGGCCGCACCCAGCGCCACTCCGGAAACGGACCCGCGCCCCCCCACGATCACCGCGGTGAAAAACACGAACGTCTCGGGATACAGCCATTCGCTGGGAGCCCAGGCGCCGATGAACTCCGCGAGCAGGGCGCCGCTCAGTGCTGCCAGCGCTCCGCCGATGACGAATACCTGCAGGCGCGCGCGGGTGGCGCTTCGTCCCATCGCCTCGATGCCCGCCTCGTTCTCCCGCACCCCGCGCAGCAGACGGCCAAAGGGGGAGTACACGAGCGCGTACATGAAGAGCCCGACGACGAGCATGCAGGCGACACAGAACCCCACGAAGAACCAGGTCTGCGTCTGGCGGCTGAAGCTCCCCCAGGTGAATGCGGGGTTCGGAATGAGCGACAGTCCAGCGGATCCGTTGAAGAGGCCAATCGAGGAGGTGACTACGATCGTCGCGACGACCGAGATCACGAGCATGACCATGGCCTGGTAGTCCGAGCGCAACCGTCTCAGCGTGATCAGCCCCACCAGCGCAGCCAGGCCCGCGCCGGCCAACATGGCCCCGAGGATTGGAAGCGGGAACGGGAGCGTCAACCCCACGAGGTAATGCTGGAAGCCCCCGTTGGCGCTCGACGAACCGAGGCTCAGCACGGCCGCGACATACGCACCGAACGCCTGAAAGAGGATGTAGGCGAAGTTCAGGACGCCGGTCACACCGAACTGAATATCGAGCCCCCAGCTGGCGATCACATCCACGCATATGAAGACGAGGATCGTCGCGATGTAGTACTGCGTGGCCGCACTCACCGCGCCAGCGCCCGTTCGGTGGCCAGTTGCGAGAAAAGCCCCTGCGGGCGCACGAGCAGCACAACGATAAGAACGCCAAACGCCAGCACGTCCTTGAGCTCCGGATTCCAGTAGGCCGCTCCCACCTCGGTGACGATGCCGACCACCAGGGCGCCCAGGATCGCTCCACGTGGTGAGCCGACTCCACCCAGGACCGCCGCCGCGATGATGACGATGAGGAACTCCGAGCCGGTCGTCGCCGTGAACGTGCTGATGTCCAGGAACAGCGCCACCCCTCCGACCGCGGCGAGTACGCCCGACACAAACCAGGCGATCGCGATTACCCGCCGTACCGGGACACCGCAGCCGCGCGCCAGTGCAGGGTTGACCGACAGACCACGCATGGCCCGCCCGGTCCGCGTGCGCTGCAGTGCCACCTGGACGAGACCCGTCAACACGATGGCGATTCCGATGATGATCAATTCCTGGCGCGTGAGGACGAAACCGGCCAGGTTGACCGCCTTACCTGCCGGCGCGTTGTAGGAGAAGAAGCTCGGCCCCACCACCGCCTGCAGGGAGTGGTCGGCGATCAGTCCCACCGAGATCGTCACGATCACCATCCCGAAGAGGTTCAGTCCATGGCGAATGAACGGGCCGTAGATCAGCTCGTTTATGGCCAGCGACAGGAGTCCGCCACACAGCGCCGCCACGCCCATCGCCAGCCAGATGTCGAGGCCCAGCTGGTTCAGCCAGTAGGCGACGAATCCGGAGATGGTCATGACGCTCCCGAAGGCCAGGTTGAACACGTTGGTCACGCTGAACTGCAGCGTGAAGCCAACCGCACTGATGGCCAGGATGGCGGCCGTGACGACCCCGAACCCGAGGGCGGAAACGAACTCAGACATCGTCTTCGTGGGTAGCGCACCCGCGGAGCACAGCCACCATCACGGCGCTGCGGCGTTGGTCTCGGCCGCGCTCAGCACCGATGTCACCTTCCATGTCCCGTTTGCGTAGCGCTCGATGGCGAACTGGTTTCCTGCGTTGTGCCACTGGTTGAAGATCACCGGCCCGGTCGCGCCCACGTATTGGATGTGCTTACCGGCCGCCAGAGCTGTCTTGCCCTGCGCGTAGGTGTGCACGATGGTTGCGCCCGAGGCGGGCGCCGTCACCTTTGTGATGTAGCTGTCGTAGACGCTCGGCTTGGTCGAGTGTGCGGCGTCCATCGCCAACGCGGCGAGCACGACCGAGTCGTAATCGGCCACCGAGTACAGGTCCGCGTCCCATTGCGCGGGCTGGGGAACCTGTTTGGCCGATGCTTTGAGCGCGGAGCTGTAGACCTGGTAGGCGGGCGCCGTGGGTGGCGAGTACGCGACGACGGCGTGGTCCTGCTTATTCACCAGGGAGGTGCCGATCGCGCCGCCGACCGCCTTGCGCCAGCTTGGCTCCTGCGAGACGGGATCCGTGATCAGAGCCGGGACCTGCCCGAGCTGCGATAGCTCGGAGAAGTAGGTGGCACTGGTCTGCGGATCGGCCTCCGAAATGATCGCCTGAGGCTTGGACGTCACCATCGCCTGCGCCTCGGAGCGGTAGGAGGGCTGCCCCACAGCCAGTGTCTGGTTGGCGCTCAGGCTCAGGCCGAGCTTCTTGACGCCGGAGATGGCCGTCGGCGCCGAGCCCTGAGCCGCGATGTCATTGCCGAACAGGGTCGCCACGCGGGTGTATCCGAGCTTCTTGGCGGCTGCCGCCATCGCACTGCCCTGGGCGGCGTCAGGCGACAGGATCCGCCAGAAGTAGGTGTCGGTGGTGTGATCGAACGCGGACTGTCCGGTTGTGGAGAAGATTGGGATCTTCGCCTGCTGGAAGATCGGGACCACGGCGCTGGCCTCGTCGGAGCCGCCGCCCAGAACCCCCACCAGGTTGCTGGTGGAGGCGATCATCCGGTTGGCCGCAGGAACCGCATCCGCCGGGTCACCCTTGGAGTCGACCGGTAGGCAGTGCAGCTGGTGGCCAAGGATTCCGCCCGCGGCGTTGATCTGGCGCTCGGCCGGATAGCAGCCGGCTGCCGCCTCGGGCCCGTAGGCAGCGTTCGGGCCGGAATAGGAGTGGAAGATGGCGAATGTCAGGACACCGTTGCTGGACGAGCCACCGCTGGACGAGCCGCCACCGGCGGAGCCACCACCGCCGGACGAGCCGGGGGGGCCGCCTGGGCCAGAATTCCCGCACGCGGCGATCACAATTGCGCTCGCGGCGGCAAGCGCGAGCCGCGATAAAGCCCATCTAACGCTCTGGTGCATCTCTTTCTCCCTCTCCTCGACCTCGTCGCGATTCGGCCACACGCTGGCACCGACTGTGAACTGTCAACAATCGGCAGCAGACGGTAGTATCACACTCTGATGGCTTTCCGTCACCTAAAGATGGCCGCCTCGCGGTACCGTCTGGGCGTTGCCGCGGCGGCCCTCGTGGTGGCTGTTGCCGCGGTCGTCTCCCTGACCATCGACGCAAGCGGTGCCTCCGGTCCCCGCCTCAGCACGGGGACCCCCGCCCGGTTCCAGACGATGCTGCGCGCCCGCCTGACCCGCCTCGGGCTCAACTACCGCTGGGTGGCCTGCGTTCCGAGCGGTCGCGCCTTCGGAGGGGTCCGCGTGGTCCGCTGCAACGTGGACTTCGGGGAGCCGCACATCGAGGCCTACTGCTCGGTGCTCCGCAACGGACAGCTGCTCACCAGCCAGGAGGACCGGGCGATCCCGTGCGCACACGACAACTCCGGGATGTACACGCCGGTCGTCACCTACAACTGAGCTGATGGAGATCGTCAACGAATTCACGGTCGGGGCCGAGCCGGACACGGTGTTTCGCACCCTGCTCGATTTCGAGCGGGTCGGTCGGTGCGTGCCCGGGGCCAGCGTCGGCCCGCCGTCCGAGGACGGTTCCTACCCGGCCCAGATCGCCGTCCGGCTCGGCCCGATGCGGCTGAACTACCGCGGCACGGTGCGCCTCAGCGAGTCAGACGCCGCGGCCCGGCACGCGATCATGACCGCAGACGTTCGCGAGGTGCGCGGGCAGGGGAGCGCCCGCGCCCAGATGGAGATGGACGTGTCGGGCGCGGACGGCGGCTCGCAGGTGGTGGCCAAGACCAACGTCGTGCTGAGCGGCCGAGCCGCCCAGATGGGGGCGGGGATCGTCGAGGACGTGGCCGCTCGGCTGGTCGCCGACATGACCGGCAACCTGGAGCGGCTGTTGCAGAGCGACGTGGACGGCGGCGCGGACGGCCCGCCCCCGGCGTCCGGCGGCTCCGCCGGCCGGGATCAGGGCGGCCGATTGACAACTGAGGCCCCCGCGGGCAGCCGATCGACAACCGGGGGCCCCGCCACCCGAGCGCCCGCCCCCGCCGCCAAGCCGATCGGCGGCCTTCGCCTGCTGATCCGGGCGCTCTGGCATCGCCTGCGCCACGGGCGCGGACGCCCGCCGATCTCCAAAGCGGTCCCCGAGGACTAGTGTCCATCGACGCACCGGATTTCACGCTCACCGCCGGTCCGACGATGGCCTCCCCCAGGGTGTTGGCCGCCCTGGGATCCCCGATCGTCTTCGACTACGACCCCGTGTTTCTGGAGCGGTTCCGGCACACGGAATCCTGCCTGGCCGAGGTGTTTCGCACCCGCCATGACGTGGTGCTCATGCAGGGCGAGGCGGTTCTCGGCCTCGAGGCGGCCGCGCGCGGCCTGGTCCGGCGGGGCATGCGGTGCCTGAACCTCGTCTCCGGCGTGTACGCCGCGTGGTTCGGGGATTGGCTGCGTGCCTACGGCGCTGAGGTGACCGAGATCCGGGTGCCCTACGACGAGGCGCTCAACCCGGACGCCGTGGCGGTGGCGCTCGGTGAGCAGGGCCCATTCGAACTGGTCAGCGTGGTCCACTCCGAGACGCCGTCGGGCATCGAGAATCCCCTGGCCGCGATCGGTGCGCTGACTCACGAGCACGGGGCGCTGCTGCTGGCCGATGTCGTATCCGCCCTCGGTGGAACCGAGCTGGCGGTCGATGAGTGGCACGTCGACCTGGCCGTCGCCGGGCCGCAGAAATGTCTGGCCGGGCCCCCGGGTATGTCGCTCGTGACCGTGAGCCCGCGCGCCTGGGAGGCGATGGAGGCCAATCCGGGCGCCCCGCGGGGTTCGTTTCTCTCTCTGCTGGACTGGAAGCACCGCTGGATCGATGGCGGGCGGGAGGCATTCCCATACACCCCCAGCGTCAGCGACGTCACCGGCGTCCTGGCCGCACTCGAGGAAACCCTAGACGCGGGCCTCGACCAGGTGATCGCCACCCATGCTCGAGCCGCCCGGGCCTGCCGGGCCGGCGTCCTCGGGCTGGGGCTTGAGCTGTGGCCACGCAACGAGTCCTATGCCGCCAACTGCGTCACCGCGGTCCGGCTGCCGCCGCACCTCGAGCCGGATCGCCTGCTCGCCCACGTGCGTCGTAACTATGGCGTGATGCTGTCGGCCGGCTACGGCGAGCTCAAGCCCAAGCTGATCCGCCTCGGTCACATGGGGCCGGCCAGCCGCTCGCTCTACCCTCTGGTGGCGGTCACCGCCCTGGGCCAGGGGATGAGCGATCTCGGCGCTGCAGTCGATGTCGGCGCCGGCGCCCAGGCGGTCATGTCGGTTCTTGGCGACCGCTTGGTGGTCGAGCAGGGATCCGCGGCATGAGGCTGACCCCGTTTCGCCTCCACCGGCCGAGCTCGATCAACGAGGCCAGCCAGCTCCTGACCGACCTCGGCCCAGACGCTCTGCCCTACTGCGGCGGCACGGAGCTGCTGCTGGTGGCCAAGCTCGGCCTCACCGAGTTCACCGACCTGGTCGACCTCAAGGGCATCGAGGAGCTGCACGGGATCGAGGCCAATGGCGGGCTGCGGATCGGGGCGGCCGTCACCCATCGTGAGATCGAGCACGCCCCCGTGGTCCGCCAGGGCTGGCCGTCGCTGGCGGAGATGGAGCGCCGGGTGGGCAACATCCGGGTGCGCAGCGTGGGGACGATCGGCGGCAACCTGTGCTTTGCCGACCCGCACTCGGACCCGGCGACCTTTCTGATCGCCGCCGGCGGCACGGTGAGCGCTCGCGGCGCCGGCGGGCTGACCCGGGAGATCCCGATCGAGGACTTCACCCGCGGCCCGTATGAGACCGCGCTCGAGGAGGGCGAGCTGCTGGTCGGCGTTCACGTTCCTCGGCTGCCGGTCGCAAGCGCGCTCGTGCACCGCAAGATGTCCTTCCACGAGCGGCCGGCCATCACTGTGGCGCTTCGGGTGGAGGTGGCGGACGGCGCGGTCAGCGCCGTCCGTCTGGCCGTGGGATCCGTGGGCGTGGCCGCCCAGCGGCTGACCGAGGCCGAGCACGCCCTGTCCGGCGCCGTCCTCGAGGACCTTGACCCTCGCGATTGCGGCGAGGAGGCGGCCCGCCAGGCCCAGCCGGTCGAGGATTCCAACGGGTCGATCGAGTACAAGCGCCAGCTCGTCCGGGTGCTGGTCGGCCGGGCGGTGGCCGACGCCGTGGCCCTCGCCGGGGCGTGTGCGGCCTGACCCCCGTGGCGCGTGCCGCCACCCCGTGGCGCGTGTCGCCTGAGCTTCTGGTTCGCGCGGGCAAGCGGCGAGACGAGCTGGTCAAGCTCGTGTTGGCGATGGCGCAGCTGGATGCCCCGAGCGGCGCCGGAGCCCCGGCGATGACGGCGGCGGCCGACCAGCTCGCCGCTCGGCTGTCCGGCCTGCCGACGGCCAGGCTGCAGCGGACCGCAGGTGAGCAGGGCGACGTGCTTGAGGTCCGCCTGGGCTGCGGCCAGGGCGTCGGGGTTCTGATCCTGGGGCACTACGACACGGTCTGGCCCGCCGGCACGGCGGCCAGCCGACCTCCCGGGCTCTCAGACGACGGGCGGGTCATCCGCGGACCCGGCGTGTTCGACATGCGGGGAGGAATTGCCGCCACCCTGGTCGCGCTGCGCCTGCTGGCCGACGCCGATCCGGTGCGTCCAGTGACGGTCCTGCTCACCCCCGACGAGGAGACCGGCAGCGCCACCTCCGAGGAGAGGATCGTGACGCTCGCCCGCCAGGCCGAGGTGGTGTTGGTCCTCGAGCCGCCGCTTCCGGGAGGAGCCCTCAAGACCTCGCGTCGCGGCTGGGCCGTCTACCGCCTGATGGTCACCGGGCGAGCCGCCCATGCCGGCCTTGAGCCTGAGCGGGGAGTGAACGCGATCGATGAGCTCTGTGACCGGCTCATCGACGTCCGCGAGCTGGCCGGCGTTGAGCGCGGAACCACGCTCAACGCCGGTCGGATTGAGGGTGGCGGCGCCCCCAACGTGGTGCCGGAACACGCGGAGGCTCTGATCGACGTCCGCGGAACCTCGGTCGAGGAGCAGGAGCGCGTCGACGCGGCGCTGTGTGCGCTGAAGGTCCGCCGCCCTGGCGCGTCAGTTGAGGTGAGCCGGCTGCACCTGCGCCCGGCCATGGAGCGCTCGGCCGCAGTCGCGGACGCCTTCGAGCACGCGCAGGAACTCGCCGCGGCGGAGCTCGGCATAGCCCTCCGGGAGGGCGCCGCCGGCGGGACCAGTGACGCCAACCTGATCGCCCACCTGGGAGTTCCCGTGCTTGATGGCCTGGGCCCGGAGGGCGGCGGAGCTCATGCTCTCGACGAGCACATCCTCGTCGACTCGCTGGTGGAGCGTACGGCGCTGCTCGCGCTGCTGGTCAGCTCCGGCCGATGGACATCCCCACCGGGTGCGGGTTGACCGGCCCGGGGATCGCCCTTCAGCGGGGATACATGCCTCCATCGATCCCCACCACCTGGCTGGTCACGTAACCGTTGCCCAGGATCGCCAGGGCCAGGTCGGCCACCTCACCGGGCCGGCCCAGCCGGCCGACCGGGATCCGCTGCGCCAGGTCGCCCGGGTCACCGGGCAGCATCGTCGTGTTCTCAATCAGCGCCGGAGCGATCGCGTTGACGGTCACGCCCTCGCCCGCCACGCGCGAGGCGATGAAGTGCAGCAGTCCGTGCAGCCCCGCCTTGGAGGCCGCGTAATGGGGTCCTACGAGGCCGCCTGTGAAGGCGGCCACCGAGGAGCTGAACAGGATCCGGCCCCACCTCTGCTCCCGCATGTGGGGGAGCACGCGCCGGGCCTGGAGAAACGGCGCGCGCAGGTTGACGGCCAGCGCCTGCTCCAAGCTCTCCGCGTCGATCTCCTCGAGCGGCGCCGGTGAGCTCAGGCCTGCGTTGGCAATCAGGATGTCCACCGGTCCCAGGCGATCCTCCACCTCGCCGATCAGCGCCTCGGCCCGGTCCGCCTGGGCCAGGTCAGCCTGGAAGGCGGCGGTCTCCGCGCCCTGCGCCCGGATCTCCTCGACCAATCGCTCGGCGGCCTCGGTTCCAGATCGGTAGTGCACGGCCACGCTCGCGCCATCGGCGGCCAAGCGGCGGGATATGGCACCGCCGATCCCACCGCTGGCGCCGGTGACCAGTGCCACGCGTCCCGCGAAGGAACGCTGCTCTGCGGCCAATGTCAGCCCGACCGTGAACGGCGCTTCTGGGAGACGGCCCGGATCAACTGCGCCTTGCCCATCTTCGAGCGGCCGTCGATGCCGAGGCGGGCAGCCTCACGGCGAAGCTCGGTGACGGTCATCGCACCGGCACCGCTCCCGGTGCCACTCGTCGCGCCACGCTTGCGCGCGGCCGCCTTGGCCCCCTCACGCCCGAGGGCCGAGCGGGTCTGCGGTGACAGGTTCGAGATGGTGCGTTTCTGGCGCGCCCCGGCCTGCGCCTTCTTCACGTTCTTGCGCGCTGTCTCGCGCTGCTTGGTGGTAGCCATATCCCGGGGCTACCCGATTCTCACGCTGCGAGCACAGCCTGAAGCTCGCCCATCGCGCGCTCCAGCTGCTCGTCGCTCAGATACGGCGCCGGCCCGAAGCGCAGGAACTCCCCGCGGTGGTCGGTGAACACGCCGCGCTCGAACAGGGCAGCCTGCAGCTCGGCCGCCCGCGGGGTGCGGAGGGCCAGGAAGCCGCCGAAGTGTTCGAGCGGCGTGTCCCGGTCACGGGTGATCGACGAGCTGTCGATCCGGTCGAACGCTTCGGCCAGGACGGCCAGCTGACTCTGATAGCACTCCCGCAGCACTTGGGGACTGAGCCCCTGCTCGATGAAGAAGTCGAGCACCCGGGCGGCCCGGTAGTGGCTCGCTGGGTCATAGGTGGAACCGGCAAACGCCTCGGCGCGCGGGCCATACGGGATGCGGGCTGGCCGGCCCGCATCCCTTTCCAGTCGGGAGAACTCGGCGTACCAGCCGGTGATCACGGGACGCCAGTCCCAGGCGTGCTCCGGGATCCGCAGGAAGCAGTTGCCCTCCCCCAGTTGCAGGTACTTGTAGCCACCGCCCACAACCCAGGCGGAGCGGGGAGCGGCGAAGGGGACCGTGCCGAGCGCGTGGTAGGCGTCGAGCAGCAGCTCGACCGAGCGCTCCGCACACGTGCCCGCCAGCTCCGCGAGTCCGGGAACGATGCGCGCGTCCTCGAACAGCACCGCGGACACCAGCACGGCGGCGGTCTCGGAGTCGATCGCCGTGGCCAGTCGCTCAGCCAGCGTGTCCACCGGCCGCGCGGCCACCCCGACCACCTCCACGCCGGCCTCGGCCAGGCGGCCCAGCTGGCGGCGCAGCGTGTGAAACTCGCCATCGGTGGTGATCAGCCGGCCCCGCAGGTCGAGCGCCGATAGGAAGCGCAGTACCAGCTCGTGGGTGCTGGAGCCCAGCGCGATCTCCGCCTCCGGATCGCCGATCAGCGAGCGGTACCCCCGCCGCACACGGTCGGCCTTGGCGAACGCTCGCCCCCACTTGGTGTCCACGAGCTCCGCCGAGTCCTCGAAGCTCTCGCTGACCCCATCGAACGCCACGTCCGGCCAGGCCTGGTGCGAGTGGCCGGTGAGCAGGAGCCGCTCGCTCACGCGAAACCGGGTGTAGTGCGCGGCCAGCCCGTCGATCACAGCTGCGTGCGCACCGCCCACAGGTCCGGGAAGGCGGGTCGCAGGAGCGTGGCGGCGAGGTATTGGGCGCCCGAGGACCCGCCGGTGCCCATCCGATCGCCGATCGTGCGGCGGACCATCTGCACGTGGCGGTAGCGCCACTCCATCACGCCCTCGTCGAGGTCGATCATCCGCTCGCACACCTGCGCCGGCTCGCCGTCGTCGCGGTAGGCGGCGAGGATCGCGGACTGCGCACCGGCCTCACCGGACGCGTAACCCTGGGTGGCCAGGTACCTGAGCAGTGAGTCGAACAGCGACGGCTGCCCCATCGTGCTTCCGATGCGCTCCCGCTCGGCCGAGCCCTCGGCGTAGGGCTTGAGCATCACCGGGTCGCGCCGCCCCATCAGCGCCTCCAGCTCCCGGAACTGCGCGGACTGGAACCCGCTCGCCGCCTCCAGCCGGTCCCGGAAGGAAAGGAACTGGCTGGGTGTCATCGTCTCCAGCACGTCCACCTGCGCGACCACCGTCTTGAGGATCGTGAGGATCCGCTTGGCCGTGTGCAGGACGTGCGAGGTGTCCCCATCCTCGAACCGTCCCTGGAGCCACCTCCCCTCGTGCAGGAGCTGCTTGAACCACAGCTCGTAGACCTGGTGGATGACGATGAACAGCATCTCGTCGTGCTCTCCCGAGGCCGGGCGCTGGGCGGCCAGCAGCTCGTCCAGCGCCAGGTAGGACGAGTACGTGAGCGCGCGCTGCGACACGGGGCCAGCATAAGGGGTCCCGTCAGAATTACTGACGGGACCCCTAAGCGCGCCCGGCTGGCGATCCCGCGGTCATGATGTGGCCATGACCAGGACCCAGATCACGATCCAAGACCGCGAGTTCACCGTCTACGACCACGGACGCAGCGACGGACCGGCGATCGTGTATCACCATGGCACCCCGGCCTCCGGCGAGCCACTGGACCAGCTGCTGGCCGCTAGCCCCGAGCAGCTGCGCGAAATGGTCTCGACTCTGGTCGTCGGTCCCGACAGCGCGGTCATGCAGGGACCGGTCGGCGAGTACTGGGCCTCCGCCATGCCTCAGGCGTTCAAGCACGGCGTGCAGGGATGGGTGGACGACGATCTCGCGTTCGCGGAGCCGTTCGGCTTCGAGCTGAGCGACATCCGCGTGCCTACGCTGATCGTCCACGGCCGCCAAGACTCGTTTGTTCCGGTGGCGCACGGCGAATGGCTGGCCAGGGAGATGCCGAACGCCGAGTCGTGGATCCTGGAGGACGAGGCGCATCTGTCATTGCTGGCGAACCGCATGCCCGATGTGTTCGACTGGCTCCTGGCCCAGGCATAGAGTGCGCGCATGGCCGAGGTGCTGCGCCTAAACGAGCTGACCTCGCCGAGGCTGGCTGAGGTTCTGGCGTGGCGCCCCGTCGGGCTCTGGCCGGTGGGCGCCGTGGAGCCGCACGGTCCGCACGCCCCGCTCGGCACCGACACGCTGATCGCGGCCGGGGTCTGCGAGCGAGCTGCCGCCCGGCTCGGGGATCCGCCCTGCGTGGTGCTCCCGGCGCTGCCGTTCGGCGTGACCCGGTATGCGGCGAGCTTCGCCGGCGCGCTGGGCGTCACCGAGGCCACCCTGGCCGGCGTGGTGCGCGACGTGGCCGCCGCGGCAGACGCGCAGGGTTTCCGGAAGATTGTGGTGGTCAACTGCCACTTCGAGCCCGAGCAGGTGCAGACGCTGCGGGCGGTGTGCGCTGAGGCCGGAGTGCTCTACCTGGACCTGGTGCGTCGCCGCGCGGCTGAGCGGCTCACCGAGGAGTTCCGCCGCGGGTCCTGCCATGCCGGGCGCTACGAGACGTCGCTGGTGCTGGCCGATGCCCCGGAGCTCGTCGACCGGGCGCGCATGCGCGAGCTGCCCGCGGTGCCCGTGGATATGCCGGCCGCGATGGCCTCTGGCCTCAACGATTTCCCGTCGATGGGAATGACGGAGGCGTACTGCGGCGCCCCGGCCGAGGCCACCGCGCAGGAGGGAGTGGTGACCTTCGAGACGCTCACGGACATGCTCGTGGAGTTGATCCTCCAGCAGGCATGACGGGCGAGCGCTTCAACCTGGCCAGCTGGTTCGTCGATCGCCACGTCGCGGAGGGTCGCGGTGACCGGGTCGCCCTGTACTGCGGCGAGCGGCGCGTGACCTACGCAGAGCTGTCGGTCGAGGTGGCCCGGGTCGGCAACGTGCTGCGCGAGCTCGGGGTGCGCCAGGAGGAGCGGGTGCTGCTGGCTTTGCGGGATGGCGTCGAGTTCGTGGCCAGCTGGTACGCCGCCCAGAAGCTCGGCGCGGTGACCGCCGAGGTCTACACCTTCCTGCCTGCCAAGGATCTCGCCTACTTTTTGAACTACACCCGGGCCGGCGTGGTGATCGTCGACACCTCGACGCTGGCGGCCGTTCGCGAGGCCCGCGAGATGCTGGGCCCCGACAGCCCGTGGCCGCGGGCGCTGCTGGTCGCCGGTGCCCGCCCCGAGGAGCTGCTTGGAGGCGAGGGCTCGTATGACGAGCTGGTGGCGCAGGCTTCGGGTGAGCTTGATCCAGCCCCGACCCGACCGGACGACATCGCGCTGTGGAAGTTCACCACCGGCTCCACCGGTATGCCCAAGGCGTGCGTGCACCGGACGGTGACGCCGTACCTGAGCTTCCACGCTTACGCGCGCGGCGTACTTGACATCCGCGAGGACGACATCGTCCTGCCGGTCCCGAAGCTGTTCTTCGGCTACGCCCGGGACCTGGCCGCGCTGTATCCGTTCGGAGCGGGCGGTGCCGGGATCGTGTTCCCGGAGCGGCCGACTCCGGAGCTGCTGTTCGAGCTCGCCGGCAGGTTCAAACCGACGATCCTCGTCAACGTGCCTACGATGATCCGGGCGATGCTGGAGGCGCCGAGCGATCTCTCGTCTCTGCGCCTGTGCACTTCGGCCGGGGAGGCGCTCCCGGTGGCTTTGCACGAGCGGTGGACTTCGAGATTCGGCGTCGAGCTGCTGGACGGGATCGGCTCCTCGGAGGCCTACCACATCTACATCTCATCCCGTCCGGGCCGCGTGCAGCCGGGACGGCTCGGCGAGGTCGTCCCGGGGTACCGCGCCCGGGTGGTCGACGAGTCCGGCTTGGAGGTAGCGGACGGTGAGACAGGTCGCCTGTGGGTGAGCGGTGAGACGACCGCGCTGATGTACTGGGACGCGCGCGAAAAGTCAGTCGAGACCTACGCCGGAGACACGGTGATGAGCGGCGACCTGTTCGCGCGTCATGCAGACGGCTTCTTCGAGTACCGGGGCCGGGCCGACGACATGCTCAAGGTGGGCGGGATCTGGGTGGCGCCGCAGGAGATCGAGCGCTGCCTGACCGGCCACCCAGACGTGGCCGACTGTGCCGTGGTGGGATACCTGGAGGACGGTCTGGAGCTGCCCCGGGCGTTTGTGATGCTGCGTTCCGGGGCCGTGGCGGATCCGGCTGCGTTGCAGAGCTTCGTGAAGGGTGCGCTCTCCCCCCACAAGTACCCGCGCGATGTGCGGTTCGTGGACGAGCTGCCGCGCACGGGGTCGGGCAAGGTGGACCGGCGGGCGCTGCGGGAGCGGGCGGACTGAACGGCCGCGATCGGGGTCCGGAGGGGCGATGCTTGGTCCGGAGGGCGGTCAGCTTGGTCCCCGAGCGCGCAAACCGGACGCGCACGTGGCGAATTGCGCGCCCAGGGCCCTCCCGGGCGGGATCAGGCCTGGATGCCCCCGCCGTCCATGATCAGGGTCTGCCCGTTGACGGCCGCCGCCGCATCCGAGGCCAGGTAAACCACCGCGGCCGCCACCTCGTCTGGACGGAGCAGCCGATTCAGGGGCGAGAGCCGCTCCAGCGACCTCCTCGCCTCATCGGCGGTCCGCCCGGTGGCGTCGACGATGCGCTCGACGGAGCGCTCGGTCAGCTCGGTGTCCACAAACGAAGGGCACACGGCGTTGGCCCGCACGCCGGTGCCGGCGACCTCGGCGGCGATCGCGCGGGTCAGCCCGACGGCGGCGTGCTTGGAAGCGGTGTAGGCGGCGGTGTACGGCGCTCCGGACAATCCCGCCGTCGAGGCGACCGTAACGATCACCCCCTCATCGCGGTCCACCATCCCCGGCAGCACCGCCCGAGCGCACAGAAACACCCCAGTCGCATTGACTGCCAAATGGTGTTGCCAGGCAACCAGCGTGGTCCGATCCAGCGGCGCACTAACCGCGACCCCGGCGTTGTTCACCAGCACGTCCACGACTCCCAGCCCCGCGAACACGTCGTTCACCGCCGCCTCGTCGGTGACTTCGAGATCGGCATGGGACAGCGCCACCACGTCGTCGCCCAGCCGTTCGAAGGCAAGCGACGTCGCCCATCCGATCCCCCGCCCCGCCCCCGTGACCACAACGCGCCTCATCGGCCGAACAGGGACCGGGCGATGATCTCGCGCTGGATCTCGGATGCGCCCTCGTAGATGCGAGGCGCGCGTACGTCGCGGTACAGATGCTCCAGAGCATGACCAACTTCCAACCCGCTGGCCCCGTGCACCTGCACGGCGGCGTCCACCGCCGCCTGCGCGGTCTCGGTGGCCAGCAGCTTGGCCATGGCAGCCAGCGCCCGGTCCGGCCGGCCGGCGTCATGAGCCGCGGCGGCCTGGTGGACGAGCAGCCGGGCCGCGTGGGTGCGCGCGGTCAACTCGGCCAGCCGGTGACTGACGGCCTGATTGGCCGACAGCGGCCGCCCGAAGGCCTGGCGCCGCCCGGCGTGCTCCACCGCCAGGTCGAGTGCCGCCCGGGCCATGCCGACGGCGAAGGCGCCCACGCTCGGGCGGAACAGATCGAGAGTGCGCATGGCCACCTTGAAGCCCTCGCCGGGCGCGCCCAACCGGTGGTCGTCCGGCACGAGGACCTCGTCGAATTCCAGGCTGCCGATCGCGTGGGGAGCCAGCATCTGCCTGGCCTCACCGGTCAGGCCGGACGCATCGCCCGGCACGGCAAACGCGGTGATTCCTTCCGGAGCGCGCGCGAAGACGGTGTAGATGTCGGCCTCGGGGGCGTTGGAGATCCACAGCTTGCGGCCGGTCAACCGGTGACCGCCGCGCTCGGGATCGGGGTCGGCCCGCAGTGAGAGCGCGGCCACATCCGATCCCGCCTCGGGCTCGGTGAGCGCGAAGGCGGCGACCGCGTCGCCGCTGGCCACAGCCGGAATCCACCGCTCGATCACGGCCGAGGAACCGGCCTGCAGGATCGGATAGGCGCCCAGGCCCTGGAGGGCGAAGGCCGTCTCGGCCTCGGTGCAGCCACGGGCCAAGGCCTCGCGAATCAGGCACAGATCCATGGCCTGCAGTTGGTCATCGGCGAACAGCCGGGACAGTAGGCCGCTGTCCGCCAGGCCCCGGATGAGCCGACGATTGACGACCCCGGGCGTCCCTGCGTCGGCCAGCTCTCTGAGCGGCCCAGCCGCCACGGTGCGCGAGGTCTCGTACAACTCTCGCTGCTCGGCGGATAGGTGGAGGTCGAGTACGTCGCTCACCGGTCGATGACCGCGACGCCCATCAGCTCGACCAGCGCCTCGGGCTCGAACAGCTCGGTGACGCCGAACAGACCCATCGCCGGATAGTGGCGCCCGCAGTGACGCCGCCAGATCTGCCCCAGCTCCTTGACCGCCCCCCGGTAGGCCGGAACATCGGTGACGAAGACCTGCAGCGAAACCAGGTCATCCGGGTCCCCGCCGGCGGCCCGCAGGGCGGTGAGCAGCCGGCTGAGCGCGTCGGCGAACTGCTCGGCCAGGTCCTGGCCCTTCCCCGTCTGCCCGGCCAGGTAGACGGTGGTGCCCGCCCGCACGGCATGGGAAAAACCGGTCGGCGCGCCGAGCTCTGGCGGGTTGATGATCTCGTTCACCGGCCGCTCCAGGCCGGCTGGCGCTTCTCCCGCCAGGCCCGGTAGAACTCGGCAAAGTCCTCGCTCTTCATCAGGTGGGCCTGAACGACCGCCTCGAGCTCGATCGCCCCGCCCAGGTCGCTGTCGAGCTCCCGCGTCAGGGCCGTCTTGGTGGCCTTCAACGCCAGCGCCGGCCCGTCGGCCAGGCGACGTGCCAGCTTTTGCGCTCTGCCGGGCAGCTCCGCGTCCTCCACCACCTGCGTGGCCAGGCCGATCTCCAGCGCCCGCTCCGCTGAGACCCGGTCCCCGAGCATCAGCAACTCGGTGGCCCTGCCCAGGCCGACAAGCCTGGGCAGGAGGTAGGCCGAGCCCATGTCGGCCCCCGCCAGGCCGACGCGCGTGAACAGGAACGCGAACGAGGCCGAGCGGGCGAGGAGGCGGAAGTCGGAGGCCAGGGCGATCACCGAACCGGCGCCCGCGGCCACTCCGTTGACGGCCGCCACCACCGGCTGCGGGCACTCCCGCAGCGCCCGGGTGACCGCGCCCGTCATCCGCGTGAACTCCAGGAGCTCGCCCGCCTCGCGCCCCACCAGCTGGCCGATGATCTCCTCCACGTCGCCGCCCGAGCAGAACCCCCGGCCCTCGCCGGTGATCACGATCACGTTCGCCGCCGGCGTGTGGGCGAGCTCCGTAAGCCGGTCACGCAGCTCGGCGTAGATCTCGAACGTCAGGGCGTTCAGCCGCTCCGGACGATTGAACGTGATCGTCGCCACGCCGTCGCGCAGGTCGTGGCGCAGCGAGTCGCTCATCGGCGCTTCAGCCTATTCAACCCGCCCGTGCGACGTGTAGTTTGGCTCACCTCATGCGCATTGCCGTCGTCGGTGGCGGGCCCGCCGGTCTCTACTTCTCGATTCTGCTGCGCCGGGTGCACCCAGACTGGGAGGTGACCGTGCTGGACCGCCGCGGGCCGGCGGACGCGTTCGGGTTCGGCGTCGTGTTCTCCGACGAGACGCTCGCCGTGTTCGAGCACGCCGATCCGGAGAGTCACGCCGCGATCGTCCGCCAGTTCGTGCACTGGACCGGCATCGACATCCACCATCGTGGCCGGGTCATCCGCTCTGGCGGCCACGGCTTCTCGGCGCTCGGCCGCCGCGAGCTGCTGGGGATCCTCCAGGAGCGAGCGCTGGAGTTGGGCGCCGACGTGCACTTCCACACGGAGGCACCTGCACGGGATGACCTCGACTGGGCGGATCTGATCGTCGGCGCGGACGGGGTCGGGAGCGCGGTTCGGACCGCGCTGGCTGACCATTTCGAGCCGACCCTCGACCCCCGCCGGTGCCGCTACATCTGGCTGGGCACGGACCGGGTATGGGACGCGTTCAAGTTCTTCATCGTCGAGAGCGAGCACGGGGTCCTGCAGGCACACGCCTATCCCTACAACGAACGGATGAGCACATTCATCGTCGAGTGCCCGGAGGAGGTGTGGCGGGCGTCCGGGTTCGACACCGGCGAGCGCATCGACGACCTCCAGCGCCTGTTCGCCGACGCGCTCGAGGGACACCGCCTGGCCTCGAACCAGTCGCGCTGGATCAACTTCACCACCGTGCGCAACCACCGCTGGTCGGTGGGCAACGTGGTGCTGGTCGGAGATGCCGCCCACACGGCCCACTTCTCCATCGGCTCGGGCACCAAGCTGGCCATGGAGGACGCCGCCGCGCTGGCGTGGGCGCTGCGAGGGCACGGCGAGGATCTCATCCACGCACTGCACTCCTACGAGGCCGAGCGCCGGCCGGTCGTCGAGAGCACGCAACGCGCCGCCCAGGGCTCGCTCGAATGGTTCGAGGACGTGGGACGCTACGTCGACCAGCCCCAGCTGCAGTTCGCGTTCAACCTGCTGACGCGCAGCCGGCGCGTGACCTACGACAACCTGCGCCTGCGTGATCCGGGGTTCGTGGCCGAGGCGGACGAGGAGTTCGGGTGCGCGCCCCGGCCGCCCATGTTCCACCCGCTGCGCCTGCGCTCGCTGGAGCTTCCCAACCGCGTGGTCGTCTCGCCGATGGACATGTACTCGGCGGTGGACGGCACGCCGAGCGACTTCCACCTCGTGCATCTGGGCGCCCGCTCGCTGAGCGGCGCCGGGCTCGTGATGACCGAGATGATCTGTGTGTCGGACATCGGGCGCATCACCCCTGGTTGCGCGGGGATGTACCGGGCCGAGCACGCCGACGCGTGGGCGCGGATTGTCCGCTTCGCCCACGGCCACGGCAACTGCGCGATCGGTGCCCAGCTGGGGCATTCGGGACGCAAGGGATCCACGAAGCTGATGTGGGAGGGGATCGACGAGCCGCTACCGGACGGCAACTGGCCGGTGATCGCGCCCTCGCCGCTGCCCTACGGCGAATCCAACCAGGCGCCCCGGGAGATGACCCGGCGCGACATGGAGACGGTGCTCGCCCAGTTCGTGGCCGCCACCGAGGCCGCCGCGGGCTGCGGGTTCGACCTGCTGGAGATCCACATGGCCCACGGGTATCTGCTGTCCAGCTTCCTCTCGCCGCTGAGCAACGTGCGCGGCGATGAGTACGGCGGCTCGCTGGCCGGCCGGACCCGTTTCCCGCTCGAGGTGTTCGATGCCTGCCGCTCCGCCTGGCCGGCGGACCGGCCGATGAGCGCGCGGATCTCCGCCACCGACTGGGTGCCCGGGGGCTTCGACGCCGATGATGCGGTGGCCTTCGCGCGGATGCTGCGCGAGCACGGCTGCGACATCGTCGATGTCTCCTCCGGTCAGGTGACGCCGCTCGAGCGTCCCGCGTTCGGACGCACCTACCAGACGCCCTTTGCCGATCGCATCCGCAACGAGGTCGGCCTCCCGACGATCGCGGTGGGCGCGATCTCGAGCTACGACGACGTGAACACGATCGTGCTGGCCGGGCGGGCCGACCTGTGCGCCCTCGCCCGCCCCCACCTGTACGACCCGCACTGGACGCTGCACGCCGCTGCCGAGCAGGGAGTTGAGCTGGAATGGCCGGTCCAGTATCAGGCCGGATCGCGCAAGCCCCCGGCCGGGCGCGACCGGCTGCCACCCGAGATCGAGCGGGTCTTCGAGCCGGTGGCGCCGGCCCGCGTCCGCACTTGACGGTCGCATAGGATCGCTGGGGACCGAGCGAGGGAGATCAGCATGAGCGATGAAACGGTGAAATACGTCCTGAGCGAGCAGGAGATCCCCACCCACTGGATCAACCTCATGGCGGATCTCCCCGGGCCGCCGCCGCCCCCGCCGCTGCATCCGGGCACCAAGCAGCCCGCCGGACCCGAGGATCTGGGGGCGATCTTCCCGATGGCCCTGATCCTCCAGGAGGTCTCGGCCGAGGCGAACATCGAGATTCCCGACCGGGTGCGGGACGTCTACAAGCTCTGGCGCCCGACGCCGCTTCACCGGGCTCGCCGTCTGGAGAAGGCGCTCGATACGCCGGCGCACATCTACTACAAGTACGAGGGCGTCTCCCCTGCCGGATCGCACAAGCCCAACACCGCGGTCGCCCAGGCCTACGAGAACGCCGAGGCGGGGATCCGCAAGCTCACGACGGAGACGGGAGCCGGTCAGTGGGGTTCCTCGCTGGCCTTTGCCTGCCGGCTGTTCGGGCTGGAGTGCGAGGTGTGGATGGTTGGCTCGAGCTACGACCAGAAACCGTACCGGCGATCGATGATGGAGACCTGGGGCGCCAGCGTGCACCGCTCGCCCTCTGACGTGACCGAGGCGGGCCGGTCCCAGGCCTCGCATCCCACCGGCTCGCTGGGCATCGCCATCTCCGAGGCCGTGGAGGTGGCCGCTCAGAACCCGGACACCAACTACTCGCTGGGCTCGGTGCTCAACCACGTGCTTTTGCACCAGACGGTGATTGGCCAGGAGGCGATCGCACAGATGGGCATGGCGGGCGAGGAGCCCGACGTGGTGGTCGGCTGCGTCGGGGGCGGATCGAACTTCGGCGGGCTCACCATCCCGTTCCTGCGCCGCGTCCTGCGCGATGGCGCGCGCACGCGGTTCGTCGCCGCCGAACCGGCCGCCTGCCCGACCCTGACGCGCGGCGTGTACGCCTACGACTTCGGCGACACGGTCGGCCTGACCCCGCTGATGCCGATGTACACGCTCGGCCACGATTTCGTCCCGCCCCCGGTGCACGCCGGCGGACTGCGCTACCACGGGGACTCGCCTCTGGTGTGCGGACTGGTCAAGGCGGGCCTGGTGGAGCCACGGGCCTACCGGCAGAACGAGACGTTCGAGGCCGCGGTGGGCTTCGCCCGGACCGAGGGGATCATCCCGGCGCCCGAGCCCGCGCATGCGATCAAGGCGGTGATGGAGGAGGCGGAGGCGGCGCGGGAGGCCGGCGAGCCGCGCGTCATCCTGTTCGGACTGTGCGGCCACGGCAACTTCGACCTGAGCGCGTACGACGCCTACCTGGCGGGCCGGCTCGAGGACCCGGAGTTCTCCGAGGAGGATCTGCAGTCCGCGCTGGCCGGCCTTCCCGAAGCGCCGGCCCTCGCGTAGCCGAGCGGTGAGCGCCGCGCCGCACTTCGCTCTGCCGTCAATCGCCGCCGGGCCGGTCTCGCTGGACGAGCTGATCGCCGAGCACCCGGCGCTGCTCGTGTTCGTCAGCCAGGAGTGCCCGACCTCGATGTTGACCATGCGGCGCCTGGCGCCGGCCCTGCCGGCGTTGCACGACGCGGGCGTGTCCGTGGCGGCCGTGTTCGCCGACCCGCTGGAGGTGGCGGCACGGACGGCCCGGAGGGTCGGGTTCACGGCCACCGTGCTCTCCGAGCCCTCCCCCTACGACGTCTCTGGCGCGTTTGATGTGCAGACCGTGCCCACCATCGTTCTCGTCGATCCGGGCCGGAAGATCCGCGGACGCGTGGCGGGATGGGATGCTGACGGGCTCCAGGCGCTGCTCGACCTGGCGGGGTCACACCCCGTGGTCCCGCCGCTCACCCGGGAGCCCCCGCTGCGCAAGCCCGGCTGCGCCGCCAAATGCACGCTTGATCCCGAGCTCATGGCCCGCGTCGATGCGGCCTCCGCGTCCGATGACCTGGAGGAGATGTTCGAGCGGGGCTGGACGGATGGCCTGCCCGTGGTGCCGCCGACCGCAGAGCGCGTGGAGGCGATGCTGGGCGGCCGGGACGGCACGGAATCTCTCGGTCCCGTTCCACCTGGACAGGGCGAGGCCACGCTCGCCCGCGTCGCCGCCTGCGCGGTGCTGGCCGGTTGCCGCCCCGAATACTTTCCGGTCGTCCTGGCGGCCGCCCGTGCCGCCCTGAGACCCGAGTTCAATCTCAACGGACAGGCGGTCACCACCCAGCCTGCCGGCCAGCTGGTGATCGTCAACGGACCGGCCCGCGAGCTCCTGGAGCTGAACGGCGGCATCGGCGCGCTCGGTCCAGGCCGGCGGGCGAACCTGACGATCGGCCGCGCGCTGCGGCTGCTCATCAGTCTCACCGGGGAGGGCTATCCCGGCCGGCTGGACCGCTCCACCCTCGGTCATCCCGGAAAGCTGGGGTTCTGCGTCGCCGAGGACGAGGAGGTCAGCCCGTGGGAGCCGTTTCACGTGGAGCGCGGCTACGACGCCGGCCAGTCCGTGGTGACCGTGATCGCCTGCGATGCGCCGCTGTCGATCTCCGATCACCGCAGCACGACGCCCGAGGAGCTGACCCGGGTGCTGGGCTGGGCCGCCGCGGCGACCTGGAGCCCGAACTGGTGGCCGCTCGGAGCGCCGTCGCTGTTCGTCATCTGCCCCGAGCACGCCGAGATGTTCCGTGGCGCGGGGTGGGACAAGGACCGCGTGCGCCAGGAGATGTTCACCGCCGTGCGCCGGCCGGCTGGAGAACTGCGCTGGGGAGAGACGACACCCCAGGTCCTGGGCGCCCGCGACGAGGAGATGATCCCCAAGTGGTCGGCGCCCCAGGACATCCTTCTGCTCGTCGCCGGCGGTGAGGCGGGCAGATACTCCGCCGTCCTGGGACCATGTACCGGTATGGGTGAGCAGATCGTCTCTGAGGAGGTGCGATGGACCTCGTAAGTCCGTTTGACGACCGGCGGCGGCTCCCCGAGCCCCTGGCACCTCGTCCCGAGGCACTGGCTGGGCGCCTGGTGGCCTTGCTCGATATCAACAAGCGCCAGGGAGCGCAGTTCCTTGACCGGATCGAGGCCCATCTCCACAAGGCTGGCGCGCAGACGTTCCGGCTTACCAAGGAGATCTTCTCCAAGCCGGCGGAGCCGGAGATCATCCGAAGGATCGCCAACCGGGGGGATCTGGCGGTGGAGGGACTGGCCGACTGAGGCTCCTGTACGTCGTGCAGTGTGCACGACATGGTTCGTCTGGAGCGGCTGGGAGTGGCGACCGCCGCGATCGCCACGGAGCCATTCGTGGATGAGGCACTCGAGCAGGCCCGCGTGCTGGCCATGCCTGACTACCGGATGGTCTACATCCCCCACCCGGTGCAGCTGCTGAGCGTGAAAGATCTGCACGCCCTGGCCGACCGGTCGTGGCCGGAGATCATGGCGCGGCTCACCACCTGACCAGCGGGCGGCCGGTCCGGCCCGTGTCGCCCCACGGGCCGGACCAACGAGCGCTCAGCCTCGGGCGAAGGGATCCAGGTAGACGTCGTCCACCTGCCACTTGCCGAGGCTGTCGGCGGGCGCGAACCGGAACGCGATCGCCGTCTGATTCAGGGACAGCGTGGCCAGCAGGTTGCTGAGCAGCAGCGTCATCTTGGGAGACGGCTCCCAGCTGCTCGTGCCGGTGAGCGACCCGATCTTGGCGGTGCTCACGCCCCCCAGAAGCCCGGGGTAGAGCGCCTGCACGGTCAGGTGTGAGGAGCCCGAGCCCGCGTTCCTGACGAACAGACGAAGGGTCGGGTGGTAGATGTCGGTGCAGGACGCGAGGCTGGTCGCCGAGCTGCCTGAGGGAAGGGACAGTGAGCGGGAGTTGGTGCGCGAGCCCACGTAGAAGGTCTCGTTCCCCGAGGTGGTCGTCGCGCCGCCGGTCAGCAGCCACGGGACCGCGCCGGACTCGAAGCTGCCTCCGGGCACAGGGGTGTAGTTGCTGGTATCGCCCCACTGGGCGAACAGCTGTGACTCCGGCTGATTGCCGCATGCGCCCGGCAGCAGCGAGAAGATGCTGGCCTGTGTCCCGCCGGCCAGGAGTCCGCCGACCGCCAGGGCGGACACGGCGCTCAACGCCGCGAGCCTGATCCTGAGTGCCATTTGTAGTTCCCCCTCATCGTTGTGGCCTCCACCCTGCGTGGGAGCCGTGACGAGGGGCTGGCAACCGAGCTATCTCGCCTCGGCGAGACCTCTGGCTTTGCGTCCCCGCTTCGCAGCGAGTTTGCCGTGGGCAGCCCCTATGTATGTGTGATCTCCCGTCGGTCGCGCTGGAGCACCAATTGACCACAAACTAGAAATCTGGACGGGTGTTCTAGGGCTGCCCGGTCACCGGGCGGTTCCTATGGAGTCGGCGGTGAAACCCGCCGATACGCCAGCCAGGACGATGAGCGCGGGAACGAACGTGGATCAAGCGGCAGTGGCCGGCGCGCCCGTGAACTATTCGGCGGGGCTCGAGCGCCTGCTGGCCCAGGGACGGCCGGGCCTCCCCCAGCGCATGCCGGGGCGAGAGCTGCGAGCCGAACTCACCGTGGCCACCGCCTTCCTGGCTGCCGCAGTGCCAATGGCTGTCTGGCTGCCCGGACAGGGCTCACATTCCGCGGCGGTCACGCTGCTGTTTGTGGCCCTCTACGCACTGACATCGAGGATCGAATTCGACGTCGGATCGGGCTATACGCCGCCAACCCAACTCGTCCTGATCCCGATGCTGTTCGCCCTGCCGCCGGGCCGGGTCCCCCTGATTGTCGCCGGCGCCTGGGTCCTGGGGAAGTCACACTCGTTCATCGACCGCTCACGGGCCCCCGACCGAGTGGTGGTCGCGGTGGCGAACGGCTGGCACACCATCGCCCCCGCTCTGGTGCTCTCGCTGGCCGAGGTCCGGGGGCCACACTGGTCGGATTGGCCGGTTCTCCTGCTGGCGCTGAGCTCTCAGGTGGTCTGCGACTTCCTGGCCAGCTCGGCGCGCGAGGGGCTGCGTCTGGGACACGTTCCGCGCCTACCGATGAGGCTGCTAGGCAGCGTCTACCTGATGGACATCTGCCTGAGCCCGATCGGGTTGGCGGTGGCGTTCGCCGCCCGTGGCCGTCCCGAGGCGGCGCTCATCACTCTGCCTCTGAGCGGGCTGCTGATGTTCCTGGCCCGTGATCGTCGCGCCCGGATGGCGGCGATGGTGGAGCTCTCGGCCGCCTACCGGGGCACGGCGTTCCTGCTGGGTGATGTGGTGGAGGCGGACGATGCCTACACCGGGAGCCACAGCCGCGACGTGGTCGACCTGGCGAAGGTGGTCGGCCCGATGATGCGCCTGGACGAGGACCAGCTGCGCCGGCTCGAGCTGGCCGCGCTGCTGCACGACGTGGGCAAGATCGCCATCCCCAAATCAATCATCAACAAGCCCGGCAAGTTGACTGCGGAGGAACGCGCGATCATCGAAACCCACACGGTCGAGGGCGAGAAGATGCTCCGCAACGTGGGCGGCCTGCTGGGCGAGGTGGGAACGATCGTCCGCTCCTGCCATGAGCGATACGACGGCCGGGGCTACCCGGACGGTCTCGCCGGGGAGACGATCGCCGTGGAGGCCAGGATCGTCGCCTGCTGCGATGCCTTTAACGCGATGACCACGGATCGCCCGTACCGCGACGCGCTCCCGCTGCCCACCGCCCTCGGCGAGCTGGGGGCGGGCCGGGGCACCCAGTTCGATCCCGCCGTGGTCGACTGCCTTCTCCAGCTGCACGCCGGCTAGCCGCTCCGGACTAGTCTCCTGCCGGCGCCTGTCCGGCGTGGCCAGCCGGGCTTGATTGCTACGGACCGGTCTCTGTACCTTTCGGCCAGCTTTAACCAGCGGCCTGTCCACTCGAATGCCCGACCGTCCAACCAAACGCGCTGAACGGAGCCAGTCCGGTGACTGACCCGAGCGCCGCCGCCATCACGTCGACCACCCCGGCGCCGGAGTCTGACCGGGGTGTCCAGCCGCGATCCGAGGGCGCGCAGCCCGCGGTGAGCCTGCGCGACGTGCGCAAGGCATACGGCTCGGTCGAGGCGGCGGCCGGCGTGGACCTGGACATCGCCAAGGGCGAGTTCTTCACGATGCTCGGGCCGTCGGGATCGGGCAAGACCACGCTGCTCCGGATCATCGCGGGCTTTGTCAAGGTGGACGCTGGGACGGTCTCGCTCGGCGGCGTCGACGTGACGCGTGAGCCCCCCTATGCGCGCCAGGTGAACACGGTGTTTCAGGATTACGCGCTGTTCCCCCACATGAGCGTGCTCCAGAACGTCGAGTACGGGCTGCGGGTCAAGAAGGTCGCCCGCGGGCGGCGGCGCGAGCGAGCGCAGGCGGCGCTGGAGATGGTGCGGCTGGCCGAGCATGGCGAACGCAAGCCGGTCCAGCTGTCCGGCGGCCAGCGCCAGCGGGTCGCTCTGGCCCGGGCGATCGTCAACGAGCCCGAGGTGCTCCTGCTCGACGAACCGCTCGGCGCGCTTGACCTCAAGCTCCGCCAGGGGATGCAGCTGGAGCTCAAGCGGATCCAGCGCGAGGTCGGGATCACGTTCGTGTTCGTGACCCATGACCAGGAGGAGGCACTCACGATGAGCGACCGCCTGGCGGTTCTCAATGACGGCCGCATCGAGCAGCTGGGGACTCCGGTCGAGGTCTACGAGCATCCGGCCAACGAGTTCGTGGCCGGGTTCATCGGCACCTCGAATCTGCTCGAGCGCGATGGCCACCGGTTCACGATCCGCCCCGAGAAGATTCGGCTCCTGAATCCCGGAGATCCGGTGCCGGCCGGACAGCATGCCGAGGGCGGCCGCATCGACGATGTGATTTATCTGGGCAGCGTCACCCGCTACGTGGTGACGCTGGACGGCGGGGGGACGCTGATCGCGATCAGCCAGAACAGCGAGACCGCCGCCGCGGAGGTGTTGCAGTCCCGCGGGCGCACCGTCCAGGTGAGCTGGCGCCGGGAGCAGACTTTTGCGATGGGCGCGGAGGCGCGGAGTGAGGCACAGACCACAGCGACGGAGTAATCACCGTCCATTTATGCGAGGAGTCCTGGGGTGAGAAAGTTCTGGAACAGAGAGACCGCGATGCTGGCTGTCGCCACCGGCCTGTCGGTGGCGGTGGTGGGCTGCGGAAGCAGCAACAACTCGTCGGGCGGGTCGGGAGGAGGCTCGAGCGCCACCGCCGGACTCAAGGCACCGGAGGCCAACGCGGCCATCCCGACCTCGGTCGGCAAGGGCGAGGGTCACCTGAACCTGATCGCCTGGGAGGGATACGCCCAGCCGCAATGGGTCAAGCCGTTCGAGCAGCAGACCGGCTGCCAGGTGAGCGCCAAGTACGCCGGCTCGTCCAGCGAGATGGTCTCGCTGATGGCCAACGGCGGCGGCGGCCAGTACGACATGGTGTCGGCCTCGGGTGACGCTGACCTGCGGCTGATCTACGGCGGCGATGTGCGGCCGATCAACATCAACCTGGTCCCGCAGTGGAAGAACTTCCACCCGTTCCTGCAGAACCCGACGTTCAACACGATCGGCGGCAAGCACTACGGAGCCTCCTACGAGTTCGGGCCGAATGTGCTGCTGTACTCCACCAAGACATTCAAGTCGACGCCGAGCTCCTGGTCGGTGCTCTACAGCCCGCAGTACTCGGGCAAGATCACCGTCCCGGATAACCCGATCCAGATCGCCGACGCCGCGCTGTACCTGTCAAAGACGCAGCCGAGCCTGGGGATCACCGATCCCTACGAGCTGACCCAGGCGCAGTTCAACGCGACGGTCAACCTGCTCAAGCGCGAGCATCCACTGATCAAGAAGTACTGGGCGCTGGCCTCCCAGGAGATCTCGCTGTTCCAGAGCGGAACCACGGTGGTTGGAGCCGCCTGGCCCTACCAGACCAACACTCTGAAGGCGGCGGGTGCAGCCGTGTCTGACACGATTCCCAGCCAGGGCGCCACCGGCTGGGCGGATACGTGGATGCTGGCCAGCAAGGCGCCGGATCCCAACTGCGCCTACAAATGGATGCAGTGGGTAACCACGCCGAAGGTCCAGGCCGAGGAGGCCGACTACTTCGGCGAGACGCCGGCCAACAAGCTGGCCTGCCCGATCATGGACAAGATCCAGAAGGGCTCGTGCGCGGCCTATCACGCCAACGCCCCGGAGGCGTACTTCCAGACGATCAAGTTCTGGAAGACCCCGCTGGCCCAGTGCGGCAACGGCAAGAACGACTGCGTGCCGTTTCAGAACTGGGTGAACGCCTGGACCCAGATCACGAGCTGAGTGTCCGCGATCGCTGAACGCCCCGGCGGGTCCGGATCCGGCTCTGGATCCGGACCCGGCTCGGGGTCCGGAGGGTCGGCCCGCCCGGGGGGCGGGCCGACGCACGGCGTCTCGGCCGTGCTATGGCGGCGCACCTGGCTGCGCGGCCTGTTGACGCTGTCACCACCACTCGCGTGGTTCCTGGTCATCTACCTGGCCTCGCTGGTGTTGATGCTGATCACTGCGTTCTGGACGGTCAACCCGCTGACCAACGTCCTCCAGCACACGTGGTCGACGACGAACTTCAGCCAGCTGTTCACCAGCACCTACATGTCGATCATCGGCCGCACGCTGATCATGGCCGTGCTGGTCACGCTGGCCGACGCGGTCGTCGCCATTCCGTTCGCCTACTACATGGCGCGTGTGGCCTCCCCTCGCACCCGCCGAGCCCTGTTCACGGCCGTGCTCCTCCCCCTCTGGGCGAGCTACCTGGCCCGCGTCTACGCGTGGATCGTGATCCTCCAGCAGGGAGGCACGCTCAGCTGGGCCACCCAGAAGCTGGGCCTCGGCGCGGTGAACCTCGGCTACACGAACACGGCGATGTGGATCGTTTTCTCCTACATCTGGCTGCCGTTCATGATCGTTCCGGTGTACGGCGCGTTCGAGCGCATCCCCGACTCCCTGCTCGAGGCTTCGGGCGACCTGGGCGCCCGCAACTGGCGGACGCTGCGCAGCGTGGTCATGCCTCTGATCCTGCCCGGGATCGTGGCCGGCTCGATCTTCACCTTCTCTCTGACCCTGGGCGACTTCATCACGCCCCTGCTCGTGGGCGGCGCCAACTCTCAGTTCATCGGCAACGTGATCTACTCGAACCTGGGCACGGCAAACAATCTGCCATTCGCGGCCACCCTGGCCCTGGTGCCGATCGTGATCATGATCGTCTACCTGACGGGCGCCCGGTTCCTCGGGGCGTTCGAGGCGCTGTGATGCCCTCTCTCAGGAGGAGCCGTGGCTGAGGGAGTGTGGACCCGGGTCCTCCTGCGCCTGTGGGTGGTGCTGGTGCTGCTGTTCCTGTTCGTGCCGATCGCGATCATCATCCTGTACGCGTTCAACAAGTCCAACGTGCAGGCCTGGCCGATCAAGGGGCTGAGCACCAAATGGCTGTCGGTCGCCTGGCATGACCCGCAGGTCCGCTCCGCTCTGTACCTGTCGCTGAAGGCGGGCGCCCTCTCCACCGCGATCGCCTTGGTGCTCGGGTCGGCGGCTGCGTTCGGCGTGCACCGCTTCCGCTTCTTCGGCCGCGAGGCCGTGTCGCTGCTGCTGGTGCTCCCCCTGGCCCTTCCCGGGATCATCACCGGCATCGCGCTGAACTCCGCTTTCCAGTTCGTCGGCATCAACCTGTCGCTGCTGACGATCGTGATCGGGCATGCCACGTTCTGCATCGTGGTCGTCTACAACAACGTGGTCGCGCGCCTGCGCCGGGTGTCTGGTTCCCTCTACGAGGCTTCAGCTGATCTGGGCGCGCACGGTCTGTTCACCTTCCGCACGATCACCCTTCCGATGCTGTCCACGGCGCTGATCTCCGGCGCGCTGCTCGCATTCGCCCTGTCGTTCGACGAGGTGATCGTCACGACGTTCACCGCCGGTGCCCAGAACACCCTGCCACTGTGGATCTTCGGGGCAATTCGCCTGGGTCAGCAGCTGCCCGAGGTCAACGTCGTGGTGGGGTTCGTGCTCCTGCTCACCATCATCCCGGTGGGGATCGCGGCGCGGCTGACCGGGGGCGGCGGTGCCGTCCGAGGCTCGGCCCCAGCCCCCGCGATCCCCGCGGCCTGAGCGGTCGGACCGAGTCGCGTCCGCGCGATCAGACCGTGGTCAGACGGAAGACCGGATGATCAGGCGCGATGCGACGCAGCTCCTCATCTGAGGACTCGGGTCCCACGCCGCCGAAGAAGACTCCCACCTCGAACTTCCACTTCTTCAGGTAGGCGCGGAGCAGCGGTGGCTTCTCGTCATCGGTCAACTCGACCGCGCGGAACGACTGCGTGCGCCCACCGAGACGGAGCCTTCCTTCACCACCGGCGCGGAGATTCTTCACCCACTGCGTCTGTCCACGAGGCGCGACGAGATAGTCGACACTCTGGAAGCGCATGAGATTTACCGGGGTCTGCCGCCACTCGCCAGATCTGCGCCCCCTCACCTCGAGGACGCGGGAGCCGTAGACGCTGACACCCATGCGGGTCAGCACGGCGACGATCCGGTTGAAGACGTTTGTCGTGAACCATCCAGGGCGCTGATAGTGCTCGGTCATCCAGCCATTCTTACAGGCTCGCCGAAGCGTCCGAACAGACCCACTTGACGCCCGTCAGCCCGCCAGGAGTGGAGCCAGGCGCTCACCCAGGAGCGCCACGAAGTCGGTGTCGCGGTGGGCCAGGTGCTGACACATGACTCGATCCACGCCCGCCCCGGCGAGTTCGTGTAGTCGCTCGGCGGCCCGGTCGATGTCGCCGACGATCCACGAATCGGGAGCGCCGCTGAACAGCTGATCGGCGTCCATGTCGAGCTGGTCGGCCACCCCGTTCACACGGTGACGGAGATCGGCCTGGTCCTCGCCGACGACCACCGTAGTCATGACCGAGAAGCCGATCATCTCGCGTCCCGCCCGCTCGCACGCCTCGGCGATCCGCGACCGTCGCTGGCGCACGTCCGCAGCCGCGGGGAATGCGGTGTTGTACTCATCTGCGTAGGCGGCGGCCAGGCGGGCGCTGCGGGGGCCGGCATCGCCTCCCATGATCAGCGGGGGGTGTGGCTTCTGCACCGGCTTGGGCCGAGCCTCGAGCTCCTCGAGGCGGTAGTGGCCGTCGCGGAACGAGAACGGCTCGTCCGACCAGTGGCCGAGCATGACCTGGAGCTGCCCCTCGAGGATGTCGAACCGGGTCCGGGTGTCCGGGAACGGAAATCCGTAGGCCGCGTGCTCGCGCTCGTGCCAGCCCGCGCCCAGGCCCAGCTCGATGCGCCCACCCGAAATGTGGTCAGCCGACGTGGCCACCTTGGCCAGCTCCGATGGATGCCGGAAAGTGGCGGGTGAGACCATCGTGCCCAGGCGCAGATCGGTGGTCGCCGCGGCCAGGCCGCAGATCGTTGCCCAGGCGTCCAGCGATCCGCGCTCGGGGTGCTGGCCGCTCAGGTCGAGGTAGTGGTCGGAGCGAAACAGCGCCGGGATTCCGTGCGCCTCGCAGGCCCGGGCCAGGGCGATCCACTCGTCCCAGGTCACACCGTTCTGCCCTTCGATCATCAGCGTCAGCTCCACGCTGGGAACCATAGGCGAGTCCGGAGCGAGCGTGCCCAAGCCCGCGGGGCTGAGCCGCTAAGCCGGGGCCCCGGCCGGCCCGAGGATTGCCTCCAGGACGTCCAGCGCGCGCGATCGATGGGCATCCAGCTCGGCCACCAGGCGGTCGGCATCGCCTCTTCTGAGGGCCTCCAGGATGCGCACATGCGACTGCCCGGCTCGCCGGCGCTCCTCGGGCGAGTTGTAGTAGAGCGCCCGGTAGGCCTCGGTGGAGTCCCAGAGCAGGCGGATCACGCGCATCGTGTGCGGCTGGCCGGGGGACTCGAGCAACCCGAAATGAAACCGCCGGTTGGCCTCCAGCTCCGCGGCCACATCGCCTCGCGCGGCGGCCGCAGCGCAGTCGTCCGCGGCGGCCGCGATCCGCTGCAACTCGTCGGCGTCGAGCGCCGGCAGCGCCTGGCGCGCCGCTCGCTCCTCCAGGACCTGTCGCAGCGCGTAGATCTCCTGCAGGTCCTCGGTCCGCAGTTCGGTGACCAGGTATCCCCGGCGAGGCCGGTAGGTCACCTGCCCCTCCTGCTCGAGCACCCGCAGCGCTTCGCGCACCGGCGCGATGCTGACGCCGAGCATCTCGGCCACGTCCTCCTGGTTGACCCGCTGCCCGGGCACGAGGTCACCGCTGACGATCGCGCGACGCAGGCCGTCCAGCGCATGCTGCGCCGTGGTTCCGGGCGGAGGCGGGGAGGCGCTCACCGGAACGCCTGGATGCCGGTCAGCTCGCCGCCGATCACCAGCGCATGGACGTCGGCCGTCCCCTCGTAGGTGACCACCGACTCCAGGTTGTTCATGTGGCGGATCACCGGATACTCGAGCGTGATCCCGTTGGCGCCCAGCACCTGGCGCGCGGCACGCGCCACCTCCAGCGCGGAGTTGACGTTACCCAGCTTGCCCATGCTCAGCTGGGCGGGGTGCAGGCGGCCGGAGTCCTTCAGACGCCCCAGGTGCAGCGCCAGCAGGGTGGCGCGGTTGACCTCCAGGCACATGTGGGCGAGCTTCTGCTGCTGGATCTGGAAGGAGGCGATCGGCTGGCCGAACTGGACCCGCTCCCGGCTGTAGTCGAGCGCCGCCTCCAGACACGCCCGCGCAGCGCCGGCCGCCCCCCACACGATCCCGTAGCGAGCCTCGTTGAGGCAGGACAGCGGCCCCTTGAGGCCGGTCACCTCGGGGAGAACCGCGTCCCCGGGCAGGCGGACGTCGTCCAGGAGCAGCTCCGAGGTCACACTGGCGCGGAGCGAGAGCTTCTTGTGGATGTCCTGGGTGGTGAAGCCGTCGGTGCCCCGGGGGACAAGGAAGCCGCGGACACCGCTGTCGGTCCGCGCCCAGACCACGGCGACGTCGGCGATCGATCCGTTGGTGATCCACATCTTCTGGCC
>DASZMP010000089.1:0-6996 GCA_035551795.1 Solirubrobacteraceae bacterium
CTTCTTCATGAACGGCTCATACAGGTCGTCGATGACGATGAACCGCTTGGCGGCGTTGCAGGACTGACCGGTGTTGTCCAGCCGCGCGGCCACCGCCGACTCGACCGCCGAGTCCAGGTCGTCGGTGCCGAGCAGGATGAAGGGGTCAGAGCCGCCGAGCTCCAGGACCACCTTCTTGAGGTTGCGCCCGGCGATCTCGGCCACCGCGGCGCCGGCCCGCTCGGATCCGGTCAGCGACACGCCCCGCACGCGAGGATCGGCGATCACCCATTCGATCTGCTCGTTGGTGGCGTAGATGTTGATGTAGGCGCCGTCGGGGAACCCGGCCTCCCGGTAGATCGCCTCGATCGCCGCCGCCGACTCCGGGCACTGCGGCGCGTGCTTGAGCAGGATCGTGTTCCCGATCACCAGGTTGGGGCCGGCGAACCGGGCCACCTGGTAATAGGGGTAGTTCCACGGCATGATCCCCAACAGCACGCCCAGCGAGCCGCGGCGGATCATCGCCGAGCCGTCGCCGTCGAGCAGCTTGATCGGCTCGTCGGCCATCAGCTCCTCGGCGTTGTCGGCGTAGAAGTCGTAGATCGCCTTGCAGAAGTCCACCTCGCCGAGCGCCTGCTCGACCGGCTTGCCCATCTCGCGCACGATGATGTTGGCCAGCTCCTGGCGCTTGGCCTCGTGCAGTTCGCCCACCCGGCGCACCAGAGCCGCGCGCTCGGCCACGCTCGAGGACGTAGACCACGTGCGGTGCGCCTCGTCAGCCCGCCCGATCGCGCCGCGCAGGTCGTCGTCGCTGATCGTCGGGTACTCCTTGACCGTCTCCCCGGTCGCCGGGTCAACCACTGCGTAAACGGCCATCAAAACCTCTCTCTCGTATGGCGGCAACAGTGGCGCGGAACACTCACGCCACGCACAAAAACCTACTGCGATCAGCGTACTCACGTCCGGCACACCTGCTGCGTTTTTGCTGTGCGGTCTGGCGCCCTTGACACCTAGCTGTTCTAGGTATAGCCTGCCTAGGCATGACGGCTGATGAACTCAAGGGCCATCTGGACGCGCTGATCCTGGCTGTCCTCTCCCGCGAGCCGCTGCACGGCTACGCGGTGATCGAGGCGCTCAAGGCCCGCAGCGGCGGCAAGCTCGCCCTTCCTGAGGGCACCGTTTACCCGGCTCTGCACAGGCTCGAGCGCTCCGGTCTGCTGGCCAGCCAATGGGCCCACGATGGCCGCCGGCGCCGCGTCTACCGGGTGACCGACCGGGGCCAGCGGGAGCTCGGCCTGAGTCGCTCCCGGTGGCGTGAGTTCACCACCACCATCGAAGCGGTGCTGACATGAGCGGCTCGGACTACATCGCGCGGCTCTCGCAGGCCCTGGCCGAAGCCGGGATCCGCGGGGAGCCCCGGGCGCGCATCGTGTCGGAGTTCGAGGATCACCTGGCCAGCAACGCCGACGCGGACCTGGGCGACCCTGCTCAGATCGCCACCCAGTTCGCCGACGAGCTGGGGACCGACCTGGCCCGGCGCGCTGCGCTGCGCGCGTTCGGTGCGCTGGCGTTCGCCGGGAGCCTGTTCGCCATCGCGTTCGTGACCGGTGGCCGCGTCCACTCATTCGCGGCCAGGGGCGCGACCTCGGCCCTCGGCGGTCTGGCTTCGGCGGTGGCTCACAACCATCCGTCACTGCTGACCGTGATCGCCCTGGGCGCGTGTCTGGCGGCGGTTCAGGTCTCGGTCGCCGCTGGTCTGGCCGGACTGCTCCGGGCGATCCGGTTGCGTGGTCAGCCGGTGGTGGCCACCGAGGAGGCCGTGATGCTCGTCCGGCGCGCCGCCGTGGCCCTGGGGTCCGGAGCGGTGGGCCTCCTGGCCCTGCCGCTGGTGGCGGCGACGCTGCCACAGCTGTCGGGCGGCTGGAAGGTGCTGGCGTATGTCGTTGCGGGCGTCGGTCTGGTCTCGATCGCCTGGGCCGTTCCGTCGGTGAGCGCCGCTCTGCGGCTGAAGCCGAACGTCGAGGGCCGGGCAGGTGACCTGATCGACGATCTCGACGCGATCGTCCCGCTGCGCCTCCCGGGCTCGCCCTGGCAGTTCGCGGTGCTCCTGGCCGTGGGCATCGCCATGGTGCTCACGGTCGCCGGGATCGTGCAGAGCGACCCGTACGACGGAGCGGCGAGGGGCATCGCCGACGGCCTGGCCTGCCTGGCCGGCTTCGCCGTGCTCGGGCGGTATCTCGGCCTCCGCCAGGGGCGTGCCACCGAATAGGCTCCCGCCGAGCCTATGTCCCCCACGATTCCGCTCCCGCCGCATGACCGGCCGCTGCGCGGAGGCTCGCCGTTCCCGGCGATCGCCGATTACGCCTTCATCTCCGACTCCCACACGGGAGCATTGATCGCCCCGGACGGGAGCGTCGAGTGGATGGGCGTCCCGCGGTTCGACTCGCCCAGCATGTTCGGGGCGCTCCTGGATCGCCGCGCTGGCTCCTTCCGGGTCGGTCCTTACGGCCTCAGCGTGCCCCTGTCGGTCCGCTACATGCCCGGGACGATGATCCTGGAGACGACCTGGCTGTGCCCGTCCGGCTGGCTGGTCGTCCGCGACGCCCTGACGATCGGCCCGTGGCACGACACCCAGACCCAGGACAGCTCGCACACGCGGCCTCCCACCGACAGCGACGGCGACCACATGCTGGTGCGCACGATCTCCTGTCTCCAGGGCAGCGTGCAGATCGAAGTGGTGTGCGAGCCGATCTTCGAATACGGCACCAGACCGGCCGCGTGGGAGTTGACCGAGTCGGACTGGTCGACGGCGGAGTGCCAGGCGGACGGGACCCACATCCGCGTGCATTCCGATATGCGCCTGGGGCTCGAGGGCAGCCGGGCCCGGGCGCGCCACACCCTGGTCGAGGGAGAGACCCGTTTCGCCGGCCTGGGCTGGGATCACGGGATCGACGGTCCCAGCGGCCTGGAGGATGCCGTCGATCGCATCGAGCGCACGGCCCACTACTGGCGCGACTGGCTGGCCGGCGGGCGATTCCCCGACCACCGCTGGCGCAGCCACCTCCAGCGCTCGGCGCTCACCCTCAAGGGCCTGACCTACATCCCCACCGGGGCCACCGTGGCGGCCGCGACGACCTCGCTGCCCGAAACGCCCGGGGGCGAGCGCAACTGGGACTACCGCTACTGCTGGATGCGTGATGCCACGTTCACCCTGTGGGGATTGCATGCCCTTGGCTTCGACTGGGAAGCCGACGACTTCATGCAGTTCGTGGCCGACCTCGAGCGCGACGAGGACGGCGGTTTGCAGATCATGTACGGCCTGGCCGGCGAGCGCGACCTGACCGAGCGGACGCTGGATCACCTCACCGGCTACGACGGCGCCCGGCCCGTCCGCACCGGAAACGGGGCCTTCAACCAGAAGCAGAATGACGTGTTCGGCGCCGTGCTCGACTCGATCTACCTGCACACCAAGATGCGCGGGCACATCCCGCAACGCCTGTGGCCGGTGATCGAGGACCAGGTCAAGTGCGCGCTGGAGGTCTGGGAAAACCCGGACCAGGGCATCTGGGAGGCCCGCGGCGAGCCCAAGCACTACGTCTCATCCAAGCTGATGTGCTGGGTGGCCGCCGATCGCGGCGCGCGGCTGGCCGAGCAGGAGGGGGATAAGGACAAGGCGGAGCTGTGGCAGAAGGCCGCCGACCAGATCCAGGCTGACATCCTCGAAAAGGGCGTCTCGGACCGCGGCGTGTTCCGCCAGCACTACGACACCGACGCGCTGGACGCCTCCACCCTGCTGATTCCGATCGTCCGCTTCCTGCCTCCCGACGACGCCCGGATCAAGGCCACGGTCCTGGCCATCGCCGACGAGCTCACGGATCACGGGTTCGTCCTGCGCTACAAGGTGGACGAGACCGATGACGGGCTCCATGGCGCCGAGGGCACCTTCCTGATCTGCTCGTTCTGGCTGGTCTCCGCGCTGTCGGAGATCGGTGAGGCCGAGCGCGCGGCCCGCCTGTGCGAGCGCCTGCTCGGGCATGCGTCACCGCTTGGGCTGTACGCCGAGGAGCTCGAGGCGACTAGCGGCCGGCACCTGGGCAACTACCCCCAGGCGTTCACCCATCTGGCGCTGATCAACGCGGTCATGCACGTGATCGCCGACGAGGAGGCGGCGGCGGGCTGAGCCCCGCAGGCACGGCCACAAGCCGCCCGGCCCCAGATCCTCAGCCGTCGTACCCCGGCTCGCCCGGCAGCACGATCCTGGCCATCTCGCCCGATCCGGTCACCCGCGGCTCCACCGGCAGCACCTCCCGGCCGCGGGCGTAGTCGATCAGCTCCTCGGCGGAGGCGAAGCCGGCCAGCTGCTCCAATTGCTTGACGGTGGGAAACACCACGTCCAGCTGTCCCGCCTCCCCGGCGAGGAGGGCGTCGGCGGGCGAAATCCAGCAGAAGTCGACCACCTCGGACTCGTCCACCGCCGGCTCGGCCTCCGCGGGCGCTCGCGCCAGGTAGAACCATGTGTCAAACCGGATGTGCAGCTCGGCGGGCGTGATCCAGCGCGCGTAGGCGACCAGCTCGGTTCCGGGCACCAGCGCAATGCCGGCCTCCTCCTCCAGCTCTCGCACCGCCGCCGAGCGCAGCCCGGCCTGGCCCTCGCCGTCCTGCGCGCTCACGGCGCCTCCCGGGAACACCCACGCTCCACCCATGAACCGGGCGGCCGGATTTCGCTGGACCATCAGAACCTCCAGCCGTTCGCTGCCTCCGCGAAGCAGGACGACGGTGGCAGCGCGGCGCGGCACGGTTGGTCGGCCGGCGTTCAGCTCGGCGCCGGGCTCCCGGGAGAAGCTCATCGGCTGACCCTACCGCCGGGGCACGCCCACTACCCTTGCCCACCGTGAAGTACATGTGCGAATCCTGTGGGTACATCTACGACCCCGACGAGGGCGATCCGGACGGGGGCATCCCGCCCGGTACGGCTTTCGAGGACATCCCTGAGGGGTGGTTCTGCCCGGTGTGCGGGGCTCGGAAGGTCGACTTCAGCCCGTACGAGGAGTGAGACTTTCGGCCTCTGGCCGGGTTATCAGAGGTCATCTCACTGACCTCTCCTCGAAAGCTTCTCGCCGACCCATGCGACACACTGGCCCCGTGAAATCAATCTTCAAGCTCCCTCGCCTCCACCAGGGCGGACTCACAGTCCTCCTGGCCCTCGTGGTCGCCGCCTTCAGCGCCGCGTGTGGCAGCAGTGCCTCGCAGGCCAGCGCCTCGTCGGGGTCCACCCTGCACGTGACCACCTCCAGCGTCGGCAAGGTGCCGAGCGGCTTCCTCGGTCTGTCGACCGAGTACACGGGCCTGGAGAAGCTCGACGGCAACAGCACGACCGTCGATCAGCCGTTCGTCCAGCTGATCGAGAACCTGAACCCGGGTGGAAGCCCCGTGCTCCGCATCGGCGGCGACAGCACCGACTGGGCCTGGTGGCCGATCGCCGGGGTCAAGAAGCCCGGCGGGGTCAGGATCAAGCTGACCACGCGGATGCTGGCCTCGGCCAAGTCGCTGATCGAAGCGCTCCACGGCCACTACATCTTCGGCATCCAGTTCGAGGCCGACAGCCGCCGGATCGCCGCCGCGGAATCCAACGCGATCCTCAGCCATGTCGGGCGCAGCAACGTCAAGGCGCTGGAGCTGGGCAACGAGCCCGAGCTGTACCCCTCCTTCTCGTGGTACAGGACGGCTTCGGGCCAGCGGGTGTTCGGACGCGGATCCAACTACACGCCCGCCGCCTACAACCGGGACTTCGCCAACATCGCCAAGGGGATGCCGGACTTCCCGATCGCCGGGCCGAGCTCCGGCGGGACGGAGTGGCTGAATGCGCTGGGCAGCTTCGTGCGCAGTGAGCCGCGGGTGAAGCTGGTGACGATTCACGCCTATCCGACCAAGAAGTGCGGCAAGACTCTGGTCAAGGCGACGCAGTTCTTCCAGAGCTCCTCGCTGCAGGGCCTGGCCAACTCGATCCACGGTCATGTGCGCCAGGCCAGGTCCCGGGGCAAGGCGCTGCGGGTGGATGAGATGAACGCCATCTCCTGCGGTGGGCAGGGGAACCTCAGCCCGGCCTACGCTCCAGCCCTGTGGGCGGTCGACTTCCTGCCCCGGGTGGTCCGCACGGGTGCACAGGGCGTCAATTTCCACGACGTGCCCGGCGAGTGGCAGGGCCTGATCAACGCCAAGCACACGAGCTCCGGGTGGAAGGTGTCCGTCGAGCCCGAGTACTACGGGCTGATGATGTTCGCCCAGGCCGCGCCGGCCGGCTCGCACCTGCTCCACATCGCCGGTACGCCGGCTTCGGGCGTCGACGTGTGGGCGGCTCGGACCCCCAGCGGCAAGATCAACGTGATCGTGGTCAACAGGACCCGCAACAGGCACACGGTCAAGCTGGGCGTCGACGGCTCCAAGGACGCGCCGGGGACGATCATCCGTCTGCGCTCGACCGGGCTTTATGCCAAGTCGGCGACGCTGGGCGCGCAGAAGATCGCCTCCGACGGCAATCTGAGCGGCAAATCGGGCGCCAGCACGGTGAGCCCCAACGGCGGCGCCTACTCGGTCGTGGCTCCGGGCTACAGCGCCACCGAGCTGTCGTTCGGGAGCTGAGCGATTACTGCGGCGGGGGCGGGCTTGCCGGCCTGCCCCCGCCGAGTCTTCATCGGCCCGTCCATTCCGGCGATCGCTTCTCGGCGAACGCGCGCACGGCCTCCCGGAAGTCCTCGGACTCAAAGCAGGCGCGCCGCAGCTCCCCGAGTTGGCGCTCCAGCTCATGATCCATGCGCCCCTGCGCCTCCAGCACGGCATTGATCGCCCGCTTGTTGCCCATCTGGGCCAGGGGCGCGTGGCCGGCGATCTCCACTGCCAGCTCCAGCGCATCGTCGGCCAGCCTTCCGTCCTGCGCGAGTGCGTTGACGAGTCCCCAGGCTCGGGCCGTGCGGGCGTCGATGCGCCTGGCGGTGAAGAACAGCTCTCGGGTTCGAGCGG
>DASZMP010000090.1:0-3771 GCA_035551795.1 Solirubrobacteraceae bacterium
GTGGGTGATGAGCACGAGCGTGGCTCCGTCGTCGGCCAGGCCGTGCAGAAGGTCGATCACCTCACCGCCGGCTTTGGAGTCGAGGTTGCCGGTGGGCTCGTCGGCCAGCAGGATCAGTGGACGTTTGGCGACCGCCCGGGCAATGGCCACGCGCTGGCGCTCGCCGCCCGACAGCTGCTTGGGGCGGAAGTTCAGGCGGTGCTCGAGGCCGACCCGGACCAGAGCGGCCCGGGCGGCCTCGCGCCGGCGGCGCAGGGGCTGGCCGCTGTAGAGCATGCCCAGGGCGACGTTGTCGGTGGCGCTCATCGACTCCTGGAGATGGAAGGCCTGGAACACGAACCCGATGCCTTGGGCCCGCAGACCGGCCAGCTCCCGGTCCGAGGCCGGGCCGACGGCCTGTCCCAGCACCTCGACGGAACCGCCGGTCGGCCGCTCCAGGGTGCCGAGGATGGTCAGCATGGTCGTCTTTCCCGACCCGGAGGGGCCGACCACGGCCACCTGGTCACCCTCCGGGATCTCGACGCTGACGTGGTCCAGGGCGGTCACGTCGCCCGGGTACTGCTTGACCACGTCGGTCAGGCGGAGCGCGCTCATCCCTGGGAATCTGTGACCTGAAGGCCCTGGTAGATGCCGCTGCCGGAGATGGCCACGTAGCCGGCCGCAAACAGGCCCGTTTTCACGGGGACCAGCTTGTGGGGCGCCGCCGCCTCCTGCACGGCGTAGCTGCCCCCGGCCGTGGCCACGAGGGCCGTGACCGGGACGGACAGCACGTTCTTGGCCTTGGCCTGGGCGAAGTTGACGCTGACGGGAGCCTGGTCCAGGCCGACGCCGGTGATGTGGCCGAGGAGCTTGATCGTCACGGGGATGGTCGCCGAAGAGCCGCCGCTTCCGGTGCCTCCCGCTCCACTTCCGCCCGCCCCTGCGCCCGCGCCGCTGTTGTCCGAGGAGGAGGTCTGAGCGACCTTGCTCACCTGGGTGATCACCCCGTTGACCGTGGTGTTGTTGGGCATCTCAACCGTCACGTGCTCGCCGCGCACAGCCTCGCTCTGGGAGCTGGCGGCCAGATCGACGGTGACCACGAGACGCGTGGAGGAGCTCTGCAGGATCTCAGTGGCCGAGCTGCCGCTACTCGAGGAGGAGGGGCTGTGCGAACTCGAGTTGTTCGACGGAGAGCTGCTATGGGGCGAGCTGTGGTGGTGGGAGTGGTGGGAGCTGGGGGAGCTCGGGGACGACGGGCTACCGTGCTGCTGGGCCTTCAGCTCCTGGATCTCCGCCTTGAGCAGGGCGACCAGGGCGCTCAGCGACTGCGACCCCTTGTGTCCCTCGTGGCCGCCATGGTGTGGCTTGTGCGAGTGACCACCCTGATGGGGGGGCGGGGTGGGGGTCGTGGTGGGGGTGGTCGACGTCTGAGTGGTGGTCGTCAGAGTGACGAACTCGGTGTGAGATCCGGCGAGGTCGTAGGAGGTCCCGGCGGTCCCACCACTGCCCCCTCCTGTGGAGCCGACCGTGCCGTCGACGGTGGAGATCAGCTGCGGGCCAGGCAGGAACACCACCTGACCGAGAGTCAGGATCCCGGTCTCCGTCTCACCCAGCGAGGCCTGGTACTGCTCGACGCCGGCCGTGGTGGCCGCCTGCCACACGTCGTCGGCCACGATGCCGTAGGGGTTGAAGCCCAGCGCGATCAGGTTACGGTTGAGTTCCAGGACGTCCGGTCCCTGGACGTCGGAGGCGCTGAGATCCCGGTAGGCGGGGGTCGAGCCGTTCATCAGGGTGATCGGCTGCGCGTTGATGCGGAACAGCGCTTGCCCGGGGTGGATCACCTGGCCGACGGCCGGCAGCCATGTGATCGTGCCGCTGACGCGGTTGTAGATGGTCTGGGCGTTGGCGTAGCTGAGCGTCCCGGATTCGGTGTCGGTCTCCACCAGATCGCGCCGCTGGACCGTCGCCGTGCTGCTCCCGTTGGAAGTCTGATCGGCGGCATTGCTCGAACCCGGCGAGCGGGTGAGCAGGACGATCGCCACCACGACGGCGATCACGACGATCAGGGCAAGACCGGCCAGCAGCCGCTTCTCGGCGCGGATGGCCGAGGGGGAGAAGAACTTCACGCGCCGCCTCCTTCGATGGACGCAGCATGCGACGGTCCGTTACCGCCGCATGCCGCGATGGTCAGGCCGGCCACGAGTGCCGGCACGCTGAGGCCGACAACGAGTGCCGCCAAGGTCACAGCCCCACCAGCCGGTTGCATGTCCTCAGTGCCTTCAGCAATGCGGGTGAGTTGCGCTGGGACGGGTTGGACGGGCCGCCCATCATGACTCCGCCGTTCGCGGGGAAGGTCGGATCGGCCCAGCTCGGGACTCCATGGGCGCGCATGCAGCGGGCGAGGCCGAACAACTGCTCCTTCATCTTCTCGCTGATCGGCGGTGGGCGGGTGGCGCCGCCGAACAGCTTGCACGCCCTCTCGGCGCTGGTGAAGGTGGGCCCGGCCATTGTCACCCCATCGACGGTGAGCGTCGAGCTGCCCGGCGCGGCACTGATCGAGATACCGGTGCCGCCGGGACCCTGGGTGGGGTCCGGGAAGTTGGTCACCCCGTGGGCGCGCATGCACTCCGCGAGTGCCAGCTGGGCGTTCTTGTGGCTGGAGGATGCGCCGGAGCGGGGCGAGCCACGCCCGCCACACGCAGAGAGCGTGAGCGCTGCCATGATCGAGACGCCGATGATCGTCGAGCGAGCCATGGGCGGATTGGTAACGCCTGGCGGGTTACGGCAAGGGAACAACCGCTGTAATGGTCCGGTTGGCCAGCGACGTGACCGGGTCGGGGAAAGTCGGAACGCCGTGGGCGCGCATGCACCGCGCGTATCGGAGCGCGGCGGCGAGCTCGGCCTGGCTCGGCGGATGCGGAGAGCTGCCGGCCTTCAGGAGAGGGAAACACGAAATGGTCAAAGTCGCGGTCGTTCATCTCACGTGCTAAAGCCCTGAACACCGAGAAAAGGTTGCGTGCCCGTGCAAACGAATCGTGTCAGTCACGGGCAACAGGATGCACCTCCTGTAACGGCGTGGTAACCGAGTTCCGCCCATCCTGCCTGCGTGCGCGCCACACTTAGGCCAGAGTCGCAATGCGCGTCCTGATTGCAGAGGATCAGCAGGAGCTGGCCGAGACGGTGGCGCTCGGGCTGCGTCGCCAGGGCATGGCGGTCGATCTGGCCGGCGACGGGGAGGCCGCGCTGGCGGCGGCGCACATCTACGACTACGACGTGATCGTGCTCGATCGGGACCTACCCAAGCTGCATGGAGATCGGGTGTGCCGGACGCTGGTCCAGGAGAGAGGCCGGGCGCGGGTGCTGATGCTGACCGCCTCGGGCGGGATTGAGGACCGGGTGACTGGGCTCAGCCTCGGAGCGGATGACTACCTGCCCAAGCCGTTCGCATTCGCCGAGCTGGTGGCGCGAATCCGCGCCCTGGCCCGGCGCAGCCAGCCAGCGCTGCCTCCGGTGCTGGAGTACGCCGACCTGCGACTGGACTCGGCTCGGCGGGTGGCGACCCGGGAGGAACGGGCGCTGGACCTGAGCGTCAAGGAGTTCAGCGTGCTGGAGCTGCTGATGTCGGCCGAAGGCGCTGTGGTGTCGGCCGAGGAGATGCTGGAGCGGGTGTGGGACGACGCCACCGACCCGTTCAGCAACGTGGTCAAGGTGACCGTCAGCCGGCTGCGGCGCAAACTGGGCGATCCGCCCCTGATCGAAACGGTGGCCGGTGTCGGGTATCGAATCTGAGCT
>DASZMP010000091.1:0-39672 GCA_035551795.1 Solirubrobacteraceae bacterium
CGCGGCGCCGGAGGTTAGGCGGCTGCCTGCTAGGCGGCTGCCTGCTAGGCGGCTGCCTGCTAGGCGGCTGCCTGCTAGGCGGCTTCCTGGGCGTCGCGCATCAGGCGACCGACGGGGACGGCGGCGAGGTGCTGGGCCTCGAGCTCGGCGTGGAGCTTTTCGAGCAGCGGCAGCATCTCGTTCAGGTCGCGGGCGCTGACCTCGATGACCTCGCCCGGGCGCAACGCGCCGATCGCGCCATTGACGCTGTTGATCTTCACCGCGCCCGCCACGAGCTTGCCGCCAAGGCCGTGCGCGACGAGCCACTGACCCAGGCTCGGTCCGTTCGACGTATAGAAGAAGTGGTGGTCGAGGCCCAGCGCGTGCATCAGCGAGTGCAACTCCGAGCGCGCCCGCATCCAGCGCAGGAGGCCGCCGCTGGGGAGCCGCGGGACCGCCTGGTTGCCATCGTCGGTGAAGGCGTCGAGCTCCGCCGCGGAGGGCACCTTCGTGACGGCGAACGACACCCGCATCCCATTCAGCGCGAGCACGCTCGCCAAGGCCGGCACCTGCGTGTCGGCGGCGTCGACGAGGACGCCGACCTCGGGACGGGTGGTGTCGATCGCGGTGACCGGCTTCATGTGAACGAAGTTCGACAGGAACCGGTACGAGATCCCGCTCGTCAGCACGAGCGTCGCGAGCAGGACCGTGGCGGCCGCGCTATACGCCACGCGCGGGCTCCAGACGCGCAGCGCCGACAACGGCCGGACGTGGCGCTCGTTGCCCATGATCAACGACGCCGTCGATGGGCGGCGGGCGAAGCTCGCGTCGGGCTCGGGACGGTGCTCGAGCGCGCGCGCCAGAGCCGGCGCGATGTCCGACTCGTGCCGGGCGACCTGGGCCAGCCCGAAGCGCTGGAGCGCCCGGTTCGATGCGCGGACGTGCCCGACGCCGAAGCCGTAGGAGATCACCGGGCAGCCGCGGATGATCGCCTCCAGCACCGTCAGGCCGGCGCTGGAGTGAATCAGGAGGTCGGATGCGGCGAGCACGTCGCCCATCCGATCGGTGAAGCCCATCAGCTTGAGGCGCGGGTCGCCCCCCAGCTGCTCGGCCAGCCGGGCGCGCAGCGTGTCATTGCGTCCGCACAGGGTGAGGACCGTGGCGTCAGGCTCCGCGGCCAGCGCAGCCCGCGTGGCGCCGAACAGATCCCCCACCCCCCAGCCGCCACCGGACACCGCTATCACCCTGCCCTCGGCCGGCAGGGCCAGCGCCTTGCGGGCCTCCTGACGGGAGCGGGCAGCCAGGAAGGCCGGCCAGGTCGGCGGCTTGGCCCAGCGCACGCTTCCGGGCCCGGCGATCTGCTCCACCTCCTCCTGGGACTCAGGATGGGTGATGAAGTGCAGATCGATCCCCGGGTGCGCCCAGAAGTGCAGGCCGGACAGGTCGGTGATCGACGAGTAGCAGGGCACCGTCAGCCGCCCCTTGCGGCGCAGCTCGCCCAGCACAGCCGTCACCCCGGGGTAGGTGGAGACGATCATGTCCGGGTTGTGGGCCTTGATCAGCCGCGTCAGGCCGCGGCGGCCCATCATCGTCAGCAGGAACAGCGAGAGCCAGCGGGTCGGGGCAAAGTTCATGAACAGCCGGTACTGGAAGTCGAACCACCAGGGGATCCACCGGAACATGAAGGCCGAGTTCTCTCGCAGCAGGCGGGTCATGAACGGACCCATGGCGGGCAGGCCGTTGACGATCGACACCTGGACGTCCGGATCCTCGTCCCTGAACTCACGCGCCACGGCGCGAGCCGGGAGGTCGTGCCCCTCACCGATGTCGGCGGAGATGATCAGGACCTTGCGCGGCGGCGCCTCCTCGTCGGGCTCCCCAGCCGGGATCACCGCCTTGTCCTCCTCGTCGGCGTGCTTGGTGGCCTGTTCTCGGCGCCAGTCGACGTACTTGCGCACCCCGTCCCGGAACGGAGTCGCGGCCGTCCAGCCAAGCTCGCCGCGAGCCCGGTCGCCGGAGACGATCTTGGTGCCGAGGTCTCCCGGGCGGGCCGGCATGTAGACGATCTCGGTATTGCCGACGATCTCCTGGACGAGCTCGGCGATCTGCTTGATCGTCACGTTCTCGTCGGAGACGAGGTTGTACACGCGGTTGCGGGCCACCTCGTCGAGGCCGAGCGCGACCCCGTCGGCCAGATCCTCAACGTAGACGAAGCGCCGGGACTGCATCCCGTCGCCCGACAGCGTCAGCGGCTGCCCCGCGAACGCCTTGTTGACGAACGCTGGAATGACCGCCGCCTCGCGAGCGCGAGGGCCGTAGGGGATCCCGAACCGGAGGATCGTGAAGTCGATCCCGTACAGCTCCTGGTAGCTCTTGCAGTACAGCTCGCCGGCCAGCTTGGTCGACGTGTAAAGGTGGCTGGGCGGCGGCAGCAGGGTGTCCTCGTTGACCTGATCGGACTCCGTGTCGCTGTAGACCCAGATCGTCGAGGCGTAGAGGACGCGCTTGACATCAGCCCGCCGGCAGGCCTCCAGGACCGCCACCGTGCCGCGTGCGTTGATCCTCTCCGCGTCCTCGGGCTCGGCATGTACGTCGTTGACGTCGGCCACGGCAGCCAGGTGGGCCACCGCGTCGCAGGTCACCAGCACGCGCTCCAGCGCCTCGCGGTCGGTGATCGAGCCGAGCACCGTCTCCACCGCATCCGGCCCGCTGGCCGGATGCCAGCGACTTGGTCGCAGGTCGTAGATGACCGGTTCGTGGCCGCGGGCGCGCAGCTTGTCGACCACGTGAGAGCCGATGAAGCCCGAGCCGCCGGTGACGAGAACCCTCATGCGCCGCCTTCCGCGCTCAATTCGGGACGGTAGTACAGGGGCGGACACGAGTGATTGGCAGCCACCCAGTCTGAGTTGGGCAGATCCACGCCATGGGCCATGATCCGATGGCACGGCTGGTCATACACCCTCCCGGTCGAGCGCTCCAGCCAGTCGAACACTACGTACTTGTACAGGCCGCTGGTCATTCCTTCCGGAAGCTCCAGCTTGGAGCCCGAGTACTGGGGGTCAAGCCGATCGCGTGCCACCTCGTTCTTCCAGGCAACGATCTCCGGCATCCGCTCGGTCTGGATCAGCCCGAGGGCGGCGGTGAACTCGCTCATCCGGAAGTTGAGGCCGTGCACGGCGTGGGTGGGCTTGCCGTAGTTGCGGAAGTCTCTCGCGTGCGCGAGTAACTCTGGCCGCCTGGAAACGAGGATCCCGCCCTCTCCGGTGGAGATCGTCTTGGTCGCATACAACGAGTACACCCCGGCGTCTCCATAGGTACCCGGCTTGCGGCCGTTCCATGAGGCCCCGTGGGAGTGAGCGCAGTCCTCGATCAGGAAGATGTCATGGGCGGCGCAGTAATCGGCGATCTGCTCGGAGTCAAACGCGATGTGCCCGCCGATGTGGACCAGGAACGCGGCCTTGGGCTTGTGCTGATCGGCCTTACGTTCGAAGTCCGCGAACGACATGCACAGGTCCTCGCGGTTGCAGTCGACGAACTGGACGCTCGCGCCGGCGCGGATGGCGGCCAGGGGCGTGGCCATGAATGTGTTGGACGGGCACAGAACGGTGTCCCCGTGGCCGATCCCGGCGAAGTGCAGCGCCGCCATCGCGCCGCCGGTCCAGCTGGAGGTAGCGACGGCGGGCAGTCCGTTCCAGGCCTGCCAGGCCTGCTCGAAGCGTTCGGTCATCGTCGCCTCCGACCAGCGGTTGGAGTCGATCACCTCATCGATCAGCTGGTGCAGGCGAGCGCGGTCGCGAGGATCGAAGCCGATCGCGAACCGCGCGTAGTCGGGCGTGGTCTGTGCGTCAGTGGAAGCAGTGGTCATGGTTGTCCTGAGAATTGGCGGCCGCGGGATTTGGGGGCGACCGGAGTGAGGTGGGTGCCGGCGGACGAACCCCTGCTGTTCCGCTGGACCCGGGCTGTGCCGCGGGTGGACCCGGCGGCAAGCGTGTCAGACGGGAAGGACGGTAGCGGTTTTTGAGGATTCCAGGTGCATGAGGATCCGCTCGAGGGCCACGGCTGTGCGTTCATGAGAGCCCCTGGCGCTGTAGAAGTCGGCGTCGTGGAGGAGGACGACGCCGCCGGGGGTGAGGTCGGCGATGACCCGGTCGGCCACGCGCTGGGGCGTGGTGAACTTGCGCCAGTCCTTGCCCCAAGCGGACCACAGGAGGGGGTTCAGGCCCTTGTTGTGGGCGATTTGCAGGCCGGATGGGCTGTAGATGCCGTACGGCGGGCGGTGAAGGGTCGGGGTCTGGTTTGTGGCGTCCTGGATGGCGTGGATCCCACGCGTGTAGTCGTCGGCGAGCTGCTCGCGCGTGAGCCTGAGCTGTAAGCGGTGGCGGTAGGCGTGGAGGGCGATGATGTGGCCCTCGGCCTGAATGCGTCGGAGCAGCTCGGGTCTGCGCTGCACCTGCTCACCGACGACGAAGAACGTGGCCTTGGCGTTGTGGGCGGCGAGGATCGCGAGGACCTGCGGGGTGCCCTCGGGATGTGGGCCGTCGTCGAAGGTGAGGGCGACGCCGGGACGGTCGACGCGATGCGGCAGCTGAAGCGCCGCCGCGGCGCGGGCGTTGACCGGGGCTAATACGTATCGGATCACGGGGGACCTGTGGATAGAAGTCGCGCTATAGCCCGATTTCTATCCATCGATGCCCCATGGCGCCGCCCGATTGTGCCGACTCTGTGCCAAACGCCACCCTGCCGCCTCCCCGCGTTCTACTGTCGGCAGCACGATGACAGCGTTCGACGCTGAGGTGACGATCCGCCGCACCCGGTTCTCCAACGCGGAGAACGGGTTCGCCGTGGTCGATGCCGACGGGGACGACGGCGAGCACCTCGTCCTGGTCGGGCCGCTGATCCATCTGGAGGAGCGCGAGCGGGCCCGGATCCTGGGCAGCTGGGTTGAGGACCGCCGGTACGGCCCGCAGGTCAAGGTCGCCGAAGCCCACCCGCTCCCGCCGGCCGACAGCAACGCGCTGGAGGCCTACCTGAGGCGGGTGAAGCACGTGGGCCGCAAACGCGCCCAGGCACTGATCGACCGTCACCGGGCCGAGAACGTGCTCGACGCCATCGATCGAGATCCCGCGGCGGCGTTTCGCGCCGTCGGCCTGAGCTGGACCCGGGCCGCAGAGGCGGCAGGATCCTGGCACGCCCTGCGCGTCACCCGGCAGCTGCACCTCCTCCTGGCCCCGCACGGGCTCAGCTACCTGGTGACCCGCATCCACGAGGAGTACGGCGCGACCGCCCACCGCGTCCTGTCCACCAACCCCTACGAGCTGACAAGGGTGTTCGGAGTGGGGTTCGCGATTGCCGACCGGATTGCGCTGGGCACCGGGTGCTCGCGTGACAACCCGGGCCGGGCCCGCGCGGCGCTCATCCACCTGCTCAGCGAGGCCGAGCGGAGCGGCAGCACCTGCCTTCCGCTCGAGGCCCTGCTGCCCGCCGCGCGCCAGCTGCTCGGCGAGCCCTGCGACATCGATGAGGTCGATGTCGACGAGCTGGTGACGGCCGGCGACCTCACCCGGGACGGGGATTGGATCTACCGGACGGCCACGGCCGAGCTCGAGGAGGAGCTGGCCGAGCGGGTGCGGACGATGCTCAGCTCGGGGCGCAGCGCCCGGCTCCGGGAGCTGGAATGGGCGCCGGACGTTGCGAACGGGGTTGACGGCGGTGCCGGCTTGGGGCACGGCACCGCCGCTGATTGGTCGCTCACCGACGAGCAGCTGACCGCCGTGCAGGCCGCTTTCGCCCACCGGCTGTCGGTGATCACCGGCGGCCCGGGGACGGGCAAGACCGCCACGATCAAGACGATCGCCGCCGAGGCGGCCCAGCAGAACGCCCGGGTCAAGCTGGTGGCGCCGACCGGGCGGGCGGCCAGCCGGATGAGCGAGGCCAGCGGCCTGACCGCCACCACCGTCCATTCGGCACTCGGGTGGATCCCCGGCGAGGGCCCCACCCACGACGAGGACGACCCGGTCAGGTGCGACCTGCTGATCCTCGACGAGTCCTCGATGGCCAACCTCGAGCTGATGGTCACGCTCCTGCGCGCGGTCCCTTCCACCGCTCACCTGGTGCTGGTGGGCGACGCGGACCAGCTGGCTCCGGTGGGCGCGGGCAAACCCTTCGCCGAGCTGATCGCGGCGGGCCTCGTGCCCTCCGCCCGGCTCACCCACATCTTCCGCCAGGCCGCCGGGAGCATGATCGTCCAGGGCGCTCACGCGGTCCGGCGCGGCGAGACGCCGGAGTTCCGGCCCGGCGATGAGATGCGCCGTGATCTGTTCCTGATCGAGCGCGCCGATCCGATCGCCGCCCGGGAGGAGATCGTCGCTCTGGTCACCGAACGGCTGCCTGCCCACTACGGCGTCGACCCGGTGTCCGACATCCAGGTGTTCGCGCCCGTGTATAAAGGCGAGCTGGGCATCGACGCCCTGAACGAGGCGCTGCGGGACGCGCTGAACCCGGATGGGCGCAAGATCCGCGGTGGCCGGCTGCGAATCGGTGACAAGCTGATGATGACCGGCCGCAACATGCACGAGTTGCGGTTGATGAACGGGACGCTGCTGCGGCTGGTGGACGAGGTGGACGGCGCCGAGGGCGATGACCCGGCCCTGTTGCTGGCCGGCGAGGAGAGCGTCTTCCGGCTCCCACCCGAGGAGTCCGAGCGCCTGCGCCTGGCCTACGCCTGCTCGGTGCACCGCGGTCAGGGGATCGAGCTGCCGGTGGCGGTGATCGTCGCGCATCCCGCCGCGGGCGCCTACTTCCTGCGGCGCGAGATGCTCTACACGGCGATCACGCGCGCCAAGCTGGCCACCGTGATCGTCGGGCTGCGCGGGGTGGTGGCGCGGGCGGCGCGCTCGCCGGACACGAGCCGGCGGCACTGCCGGCTGGCCGAGCGGCTGTCCTAACGGTTCACTAGGCGCGGGCGCGGTGGCGACTGGGCTCCCGCCCGGGCACCTGACCCGGCGGCGGGAGCTCCGGCGTCTGCGCCAGACCGCGCTTCACCGGCTCGTCGGGGGAGACGGTCAGCTCCTCGCCGTCGTGGACGATGGCCAGCCCCTCATCTCCCTGGACCGAGTAGAGCACGCCGTCCTGGGTGATCTCCACCTTCAGGCGCCGGCCTCGCACGTACAGCCGGAAGCACAGGCGGTCCAGCTGCTCAGGCAGTCGGGGAGCGAAGCTGATCACGCCACCGTGGTCGCGCAGGCCGCCGAACCCGCACACGGCCCCGATCCAGGCGCCGGCCAGCGAGGCCATGTGCAGCCCGTCCCGGCTGTTGTGCTGCAGGTCATCCAGGTCGACGAGCGCCGCCTCGCACCAGTAGTCATAGGCGAGCTGCATGTGGCCCAGCTCGGCCGCCACCACCGCCTGGGTCAGGGCCGACAGAGACGAGTCTCGGACCGTGATCTCCTCGTAGTAGGCGAAGTTGCGCGCCTTCTCCTCCCGGCTGAAGGCGTCGCCTCGCTGGTGCAGCGCCAGGACCAGATCGGCCTGCTTGACCACCCGCTTGCGGTACAGGTCGAAGTAGGGGAAATTCAGGAGCAGCGGATACTGGTTGGGCGAGGTGTTCTCGAAGTCCCAGTCCTGGTGGCGCGTGAACAGCTCGGCCTGGGGATGCACTCCGAGCTCCTCGTCGTAGGGGATCAGCATCGCGTCGGCGGCCGCCAGCCAGTCCTCCGCCTCCCCGTCCTCCACCTGCAGGTCGGCGGCCTCCTCGGGAAACCGCCCGACCGCGATGGCGGCCTGGCGCAGGTTCTGCTCGGCCATCAGGTTTGTGTAGACGTTGTTGTCGGCCACCGCGCTGTACTCGTCCGGGCCGGTCACGCCGTCGATCCGGAAGCTGCCCGCGCCGTTGAAGTGACCCAGCGAGAACCACAGCCTGGCCGTCTCCGCCAACAGCTCCAGGCCAGTCGTGCGAGCGAACTCCTCGTCGCCGGAGAGGTTCTGGTAGCGGACCACCGCGTCCGCCACATCGGCGCCGATGTGAAATGCAGCGGTGCCGGCCGGCCAGTACCCCGAGCACTCGTCACCGTTGATCGTCCGCCACGGGAATGCCGCGCCTCTGAGGCCCAACGTTCGCGCCCGCTCGCGAGCCTTCTCCAGCGTGTGGTAACGCCAGCGCAGGGCGTCGCGGGCGGCCTCGGGGGTGGTGTATGAGAGGACGGGCAGGACGAACATCTCGGTGTCCCAGAACGTGTGCCCGTCGTAGCCCGAGCCTGTCAGGCCCTTGGCCGGGATCGCCCGCACCTCGGCCCGAGCGCCCGCCTGGAGGGTGTGGAACAGCGCGAAGCGAGCGGCCTGCTGGAGTTCGGGGTCTCCGTCGATCTCCACGTCGGCCCGGTGCCAGAAGTCCTCCAGATATTTGCGCTGCTCCTCCACCAGGCCATCCCATCCGGTGTGTCGCGCCTCGGCCAGCGCGGCGCGGCACTGATCGCCCAGGGCCGAGCGGGAGCGACGCGAGGACCAGCCGTAGGCCACGAACTTGACGACCCGCAGCTTCTGGCCGACCGGGACATCGGCGGCAATGATCACGCGGCCGATGTCCTCGCCACTTTCGGCGAACACGTCGGTGTCCTCCGGACCCTCGATCACGTGGTCCATCCCGGCCGCCATCCGCAGCCGGCTGTTGGCTGTGTTGTGCACAAGCCAGGCGATGGCCTCCCGGTGGGCGCCCCACTCGAACTGGAGCGGGTGCTCCAGGGCCGCGGCAGCCCGCGGATCTCCCTCCCGTCCGTCCATCGGCTCGTTGGCGACGAGCTCGGACTGAATGACCAGCCGGGCGTCGGTTTCCAGCGGCTCGACCTCGTAGCTGATCGCCACCACAGCCCGCTGGACGAACGAGACCAGGCGGGTGGTCGTCACCCGGACCTGGCGGCCGCTGGGCGCCGCCCACTCCGCGCAGCGGCGCAGCACCCCGCGGCGCATATCCAGCACCCGCTCATGGGTGCGCAGCTGGCCGTAGCGCACATCGAACGTCTCGTCGTCGACCAGCAGGCGGATGATCTTGCCGTTGGTCACATTGACGACGGTCTGACCGGACTCCGGGTTGCCGTAGCCGGCCTCCGCATACGGCATCACATGCAGCTCGTGGAAGCCGTTCAGATAGCTTCCGGGCAGCCCGAAGGGCTCCCCTTCGTCCAGGTTGGCGCGCAGCCCGATGTGGCCGTTGCCCAGCGCGAACACCGACTCGGTCTGGGCCAGGCGATCCAGATTCAGCTCAGTCTCGATGACCTTCCACGGATCAACCTCGAAGCCCGGGTTCTGTACGACGCTGGCGTCGCGGGCCTTGGGATCGCTGCGCTGCTCGCGCTCGGTGGTGAGATCGTCGTCCTTGTTCGCGTGAGTGGTCACTCGCCGCCGTCCAGGAGCTCGGCCAGATCCTTGACCACGATGTCGGCTCCGTGCGCTCGCAGCCCGTCCGCCTGTCCGACGCGATCGACGCCGACCACGAAGCCGAAGTCTCCGGCCCGGCCGGCCTGCACTCCGGCCAGGGCATCTTCGAACACCGCCGCGGCATCCGGTTCGACGCCCAGGGCGTGCGCTCCGGCCAGAAACGTGTCCGGCGCCGGCTTGCCCTTGAGGTGCCGTGCTGCGCCGACGTTGCCGTCGATGATCTCCTCGAACAGCTCGAGCATGTGCGCCGAGCGCAGGACGTCCCGGGCGTTGGCGCTGGAGGACACGACGGCGCGCCGCAGCCCGGCCTCTTTGGCCGCCCTCACGTAGCGGACCGAGCCCTCGTAGGACTGGACGCCCTGCTCGTGGATGAGCCCGAGAACGAGCTCGTTCTTGCGATTGCCGATGCCGTCGATCGTCTCCGCGTCAGGCGGGTCGCCTGGATCGCCTTCGGGCAGCTCGATGCCGCGTGACTTCAGGAACGTGCGCACCCCGTCGTACCGGGGCAGTCCGTCCACGTACTCGTCGTAGTCCTTCACCGTGTCGAACTCGCGGAACTCCTCGCCGGTCTTCTCCGCCCGCTGGCGCAGGTATTCGTCGAACGTCTGCTTCCAGGCGGCCGCGTGCACCTTGGCCGTCTGGGTGAGCACCCCGTCCAGATCGAACAGGCAGGCCGTGACGCTCTCAGGTAGCCCCAACATCCCGGGCCTAGCTACCCGGTCCAGGCGCTGCGCTCACGCGCAGCTGCACCCCGTCGAGCGCCACCACGTCGCCGTCGTGGAGCTGGCGACCGCGCCGGACCTCGGGCTCGCCGTTGACCTGCACCTGCTGGTCGGCGAGCAGCGCCTTGGCCTCGGCTCCGCTGCCGGCCAGGCCGGACAGCTTGAGCAGCTGTCCGAGCCGGATCGTGTCACCGCGAATCGTCAGCTCATGCACGCGGTGACGCTATCCCATTCCGAGTGTCGAGCCGCGGGTAGGATGGCCGCACATGGGACCAGGCCGCTCGGTCGTGGCCCGGGTTCTGGAGAACCCGAGGCTGCGAAGGATGGAGTTCGGCTTCGTGCTGTTCGCACTGGGCGAGTATGGCGTCTGGCTGGCGGTGATGGTGTACGCCTTTGAGCGCGGCGGCACGACCAACGCGGCACTGATCGCCGCGCTTCAGCTGGTTCCCGCCGCGATCGTGGCGCCAGTGGTCGCCCGGATCACCGACCGGCGGGGCGGACTCCAGATGCTGCTGGTGGGCTACGTCCTCCAGGCCGCTGCGATCGCCGAAACGGCCGCGGCGATGCTGACCCACTCCTCCACCTCGGTGGTTTACGCAGGCGCGGTGGTGACCGCCTCGGCGGTCACATTCACCCGCCCGGCGCAGGCCTCGGCGCTGGCCATGCAGGTCGAGCATCCCGAGGAGCTGACCGCCGCCAACGTCCTCAACGGTTGGGCGGACAGAGGCGCCCTGCTCGGAGGTCCGGCGCTGGCCGGCGTGCTGATCGGGATCGACGGGTCGGGACTGGCCCTGGCGGTTTTTGGCGGCGGGTTGGTGCTGGCGGCCGCCCTGGTGGCCCCGCTGGGGCTTCGATCCGGGGTGGGAGCACCGACGCCCATCTCCTCAGCACCGGCTCCTGAGGTGACGGTCGACGCGGCGCTGGCCAAGCTGTCCGCGGGTCCGGAGCGGCAACCCGCAGACCGGCGGCGAGCGCTGACCACCGGCCCGGTGCTCGCCGTCGTCGGCGTGATGGCCGCCCAGTACGTCGCACTTGGCGCGCTGGATGTCCTGGTGGTGGTCCTGGCGGTGCACACCCTGGGGCTGGCGGCCTCGTTCGCCGGCTACCTGGATGCCTCATTCGGGATCGGCGGCGTGATCGGCGCGGTGGCGACGCTGCGGCTGGTGGGGGCCTCCAGCCTGGCTCGGCCACTGTGCTTCGCCGCGGTCGCCTGGGGGCTGTCGTTCGCGCTGCTCGGCGGCTACCCGACACTGGCCACGGCGCTGGGCCTACTGGCCACGGCGGGTCTGAGCCACGCGATCGTGGACACGGCCGGCCGGGCCCTGCTGGCGCGGGTGACACCGCTGTCCCGGCTGGGCAGGGTGTTCGGGATGCTCGAGGGGATGACGACCGCAGCGCTGGCGGTCGGAGCCCTGCTGGTGCCGCTGTTCTTCGGCCTGGGCGGAGTCCGGCTGGCCCTGATAGGCGTGTCCGTGCTCCTCGTATCAGCGGTCCTGTTGCCCCTGCGTCACGTGCGGGCGGCGGATCGGCACGCCCCGGCGATCGACGGTCTGCGCCGGTTGCACGGCCATCCCCTGTTCGCCCTGCTGGCATTGCCCTCTCTCGAGGAGCTGGCACGCGATCTGGCGATCCAGCGGGTGGACCAGGGCACCCAGGTGGTCAGGCAGGGCGAGGCCGGCGAGGACTTCTACCTGATCGCCGAGGGCGAGTTCGAGGTGGCCGTGGACGGCCGGCGGGTGCGCCATCTGAGGCCGGGCGAGGGCTTCGGAGAAATCGCCCTGCTTCACAACCTACCCCGGACGGCGAGCGTCACCGCCCGCACCAGCGCCATCGTGTACGCCCTGGGCCGGAGGCCGTTCCTGAGCGCGATGGGGGCCAGCCCGCCCAGGGTCTCGCTTCCCGGGCACGCCGAGCTGCAGGCGGACAAGGCAACCGATGCAGATCCCGAGCCCTCGGGTACGGTGCGAGCGTGACCGACTTCGCTAAGCCGCTGCGCGAACAGGATGTGGCGGCGGACCCGTATGAGCAGTTCGCCCGGTGGTTCGCCGACGCCGGCGAGGCCGGGATCCGGCTGCCGGAGGCGGCCGCTGTGGCCACGGCCACCGCCGACGGCGCCCCCTCGGTCCGGATGGTCCTGGTCAAGCAAACGCGGCTTCCTGGATTCGTGTTCTTCTCAAACTACGAGAGCCGCAAGGGCGAAGAACTGCTGGAGAACCCCCGCGCGGCACTGCTGTTTTACTGGGATGCCCTGGGCCGGCAGGTCAGGCTGGAGGGACCTGTGGCGCGCACGACGGCCGACGAGACGGCTGCATACGTGCGCAGCCGCCCCCGGGGCAGCCAGCTGAGCGCACTGGCCTCGCGCCAGAGCCAGCCGGTGGCCAGCCGGGACGAGCTCGAGTGCCGCGTCTCCGAGCTCACCGACCGCTACGCCGGAGCGGCGCTGCCGGTCCTCGACTTCTGGGGTGGATACCGGCTGGAGCCGGAGAGCTTTGAGTTCTGGCAACACCGCGAGGACCGGCTGCACGACCGTCTCGTGTACGCGCGAGACGGTTCGGAAGGCTGGCGGCTGCAGCGACTTTCGCCCTAGTTTTCCGAATGCGGCTGCCAGGGTCGGGTAGCTTTGGGTATGGCTGAGGAGCCGGGAGTCCTCGTGGAGTTGGAGCTGCCCTGCGACGAGCATGCGCCGGCGGCGGCCCGCGAGGCACTGGCGCAGGTGTCCGATGGCGACCCGGTGTTCGGCGACGCGATGCTGGTGGCAAGCGAGCTGATCACCAACGCCGTCCAGCATTCGGGATGCCGGACCGAAGATCGCCTCGAGGTGGTGGTGGCCCGCCGGGAGGGAGATCTGGTCATCACGGTGCTCGATCCCGGCGTTTCGGGCGGCACCGCCCAGGCGGCCGGGCCGGATGCGAGCTTCGGGGGTCTGGGCCTGATGGTTGTCCAGCAGCTCGTTTCGGACTGGGGCGAGGAGCGGGCCGACGGGTACCGCGTTTGGGCCCGACTGCCGCTCACGCTGCCTCGCTCAGACTAACGATGCTCCGCGGCGGTCGACCCCGCCTGGCCCCGGACGAGGTCCTGGGCCAGCGCGATCGCACCGAGCACGCCCGCGTCATCGCCCAGCGCCGGGGTGACGATGAAGTCGTCGATGCGCGCGCCCAGGAGCGGATCGTCCAGGTAGCCGGCCAGGAGCTCCGGGACTCGCCGGCGCACGGCCTGGAGCACGACCGGGCGCTGCAATACGCCGCCGCCGGCCACGATCCGGTGCGGCGAGGCCACCGACACGATCGCCAGGATCCCCAGGGCCACGTATCCCGCCGCCAGCTGCCAGGCTGGATGATCGTCAGGCAGCTCCTCGGGGTCGGCTCCCCACCGCCGGGCGATCGCGCTGCCGGCCGCCAGCCCCTCCCAGCAGTCACCGTGCACCGGGCAGGAGCCTCCGAACGGATCCCGCTCGCGGTCGTGGGGGACCCGCATATGCCCCACCTCCGGATGGATCAGCCCATGCCAGATCGCCCGACCGTGGATCAGTCCGGCGCCGATACCCGTCCCGACGGTCAGATAGCAGAGGCTCGGTGCACCGATTCCGGCACCCCAGCGGTGCTCGGCCAGGGCCGCCGCCCCCACGTCCGTATCGAACGCGGTTGGCAGTCCCAGGCGGTCCCGCAGGACCTGGGCCACAGATGTGTCGCGCCAGCCCGGCTTGGGAGTGGTGGTCACATAGCCCCAGCGCGGGGAGCGCTCGTCGAGCACGAGCGGCCCGAACGCTCCCACCCCGAGAGCGGCCGGCCGGGGGTGCGACTCGAAGAACTGGGCGATCCGGTCGAGCGTTTCCTCCGGGGAAGCCGTCGGAAACTGCTCCCGGGCCACGATCTCGCCAGGACGGCAGCCGAGCGCACACACGCACCACGTGCCGCCGGTCTCGACGCCACCGTACAGGGGGGCCATGCAGAGATGGTGCCGCACGTGCCGTCAACATTCACCCCGGGTAGCTAACGACCATGTCCTCGACCGAGCACGAGACCAAACCGGAGACCGATCCGGAGACCGATCCTGAGACCGATCCCGAGGCCAATCCCGAGGCCGATCCCGAGACCGAGCCGGAGAGCGAGGAGGCCGCCGAGCAACGCGAGCTCCTGATCGACCGCGAGGCTCGGGTGGAGGCCGTGGAGGGCGAGGGCCCCTACGGCGAACCAGGCCGGCGGTTCAACCGCCGCTCACCGTTCTACATGGGCGTGATGGGCGGGCTCGGGCTGGCCGTGGCCTACGCCCTCGGCTGGGCGATCACTTCGGCCGGCCAGGAGCTCGAGCTGATCGCCCTGGCGTTCTTCGTCGCCGTCGGCCTCGAGCCGATCGTGGCCTTCCTGGTTCGCCGCAAGATCCGGCGGGGATTCGCGGTGGCGATCGTCTCCCTGGGCAGCGTCGGAATCCTGATCGGCTTTCTGGCGCTGGCCATCCCGCCGCTGGTCAACGAGGTCGACAACCTGATCAAGCTCGCCCCACACTACCTGGACACCCTCAACAAGCGCAGCTCGTTCCTGGGCCACCTCAACATGAAGTACCACATCGTCAGCCACCTGCAGAAGGCACTTTCCGGTGGCGGGGTGAGCACGGTGACCTCGGGCGTGGTGGGGGCCGGGAAGGTGGTGCTGGGCGCGATCACCGGCCTGGTCATCGTCGTGGCGCTGACCATCTATTTCCTGGCCGACCTCCCGCGCGTGACCGCGCTCCTCTACCGGCTCGTCCCGTTCAGCCGCCGGGCCCGGGGCGGCCTGCTGATCGACGAGGCGTTTGCTCGCGTGGGCGGCTACGTGCTCGGCAACATCATCACCTCGGTGATCGCCGGCGCCGGGACCCTGGTCTGGCTGCTGATCTGGGGGATTCCCTACGCACTGCTGCTGTCGGTGTTCGTCGCGTTCATGGATCTGATCCCCATCGTCGGATCGACGATCGCCGGGATCATCGTGGCGCTGGTCGGCCTGACCGTATCCGTGCCGGTGGCGCTGGCCACCGCGGGCTACTACCTGGTCTACCGGCAGGCCGAGGACTACCTGATCACGCCGAAGATCATGCGCCGCACCGTCGACGTGTCCGGGCTGGTGACGGTGATCGCCGTGCTGATCGGAGGCACGCTGCTGGGGATCATCGGCGCCCTCATCGCGATTCCGATCGCCGCGGCCATCAAGCTGATTCTGGAGCAGGTCACCTTCCCACGGCTGGATTCAAGCTGAGTGAGGGAGGCCGGCCGTCAGGCCGGCCTCCCTCACCAGTCTCGGAATCCGCCTCCGGCAGCCCGCTCAGCACGATCCCGAGGACGACGCCGGCGGCCCCGAGGATCTGCACGGCCGTGGCCGGGTTGCCGAACGCCAGCCAGCCGACGGCGGCACCGACCACGGGCTCGAGGTTCACGTAGGCACCCGCCTGCTGGGCCGAGACCTTTGACTGGCCGTAGGCGAACAGCCAGAAGGGCAGCACGGTACCCACGGCGGCCAGGCTCAGCACGGCGGCCACCGACCCACCGGAGGCGGACACGCCAGGCGCCGACTCGGTCAGCAGAGCCAGGGGTGCGGAGACCGCAAGGCCACCGGCGAACTGCACCGCGGTCACCGCGGCCGGATCGCGATCGCCCAGGACCCGCGGCTGCACGTAGATGAACAGCGCCGACAGGACGGCCGAGGCGAACACCAGCAGGTCCCCCTGGTCGCTGGCCCCGCCACCACCGTGCCCGGCCACCAGGCCGATGCCGATCAGGGCCAGCGCGTAGCCCAGCCAGATCAGCGGCCGGCGGGAGGCGTGGCCGCGCGCTACGGAGATCAGCGCCACCGCGACGGGCACCGCCCCCACCAGCAGAGCCGCGTGGCTCACGCTGGTCCGGGAGATGCCGGCGTTCTGGAGGACCAGCACGGCGCCGAAGCCCAGCGCCCCGGCTCCGGCGACGCGGGGGGTCAGGGCCTGGCGCAGTCCCCGGCGCCCGGCGATGGCCAGTACGGGGGTGGCGATCAGGAAGCGCACCGAGGTCAGCCAGGCAGGCGGCAGCCAGCCCAGGGCGACCTTGGACAGCGGTACGGTCAGCCCCCACAGCGCGCCCGCGCCGGCCAGGGCGACGATCGGCATGAGGTTGTGGGTGCGGAGCATCTTCATGTAAACAATGATGGCCTAAGGCCGCGCGTCTGCACGCCTCAATTGGACAGTTAGCGACTAAGACGCAATAATGTTTAGTCAAATGCCGCTTTCACTTGATTCGATTGACATCAAGTTGTTGGAGGAGCTGCAGCGTGACGCTGACCGGTCAAACGTCGAGCTGGCGCGGCTGGTGGAGCTCTCCCCCGCCGCGACGCTGCATCGGGTGCGCCGGCTCAAGGAGTCGGGGATCGTGCGCCAGATCTCGGCCCGGCTGGACTCGTCAGCCGCCGGGTTCGCGCTGCAGGTCTACGTGGCGGTCACGCTCCAGCGCCACGATGACACCTCCCACCGGCGCTTTGCCGAGGTCGTCCGCGCGATGCCCGAGGTCATCTCCGCCGACTGGGTGACCGGGGAGACCGACGCGATGCTGATGGTGGTCGCCCGGGAGGTGGCCGAGCTCCAGCGGGTGCTGGTCAGGCTCTCGACCCGCGGCGGCGCCGCCCGCGTGATGACGCTGCTGCGGCTCGAGGAGCTCAAGCCCTCCTCGCCGCTGCCGCTGGCGCCGGCTAACTGACCCGCTCGAGCACCAGGATCGGGATGTCCCGGCCGCCGGCCCAGCGCTCGTAGGCTTTCAGGCCCGGGTAGGTCTGCACGCTCTCGTCCCAGATCCGGTCGCGGGTATCGCCCTCCAGCCGTCGAGCCGTGACCCGGTGCTCACGCCCGCGCAAGACGAGCGTGGCCCCCGGATTGGCCATCAGGTTGTGGTACCAGGCCGGATGCCGGGCCTGCCCGTAGTTGGAGGCGATCACCATGTGACCCGCACTGGTGGGATAGATCAGCAGGGGGCTGTTGTGGGACCGGCCACTGCGGGCACCCGTGGTTCTGATCACCCCGATCGGCAGACCGGTGAGGAGGCTGGTCAACGTGTGCCGGCCGCGGGTCATGCGGAAGATCGGCTGATCGACGCGATGAAGCGCGCGGATGTACACCCGGGAGCCGATGCGGGTGCCCCCCGTGCTGCGTATCAGCCGCTGAAACCGGTTCGGACCGGCCGAAGGCATCAGGGATCCGCACGTCCCTGGTGGCCCCCGCCGTTGCGGCCGAAGCGATAACTCGGCATCGTCCGCACGCTAACACGGTGGCCAGCGTGCCCAAAGCCGCTGGCTGCCGCAGACAGCAAGGTCAGCGAGCGCTGACTTCCTCGCCAACGTCCGCGCCGGCGTACTCCAGCGAGGCGGCGGCGGGGACGACCTGCAGCCGATCGTCGGCCTCGCGCTGGGCCAGCTCAGCCCGCTTGCGCTTGGTGGCGATGAACGGGACGCCGCGAGAGGGCACCAGCGAGGCCAGTCCGGCGACCGCGCAGGCGATCAGGCCGAAGGCGAACGCCGATGACAGCGCGCTGGAGAACGGGCCCGAGATGACCGACGGGAAGAACGCGTGGCCGAGGAGCGCGTGCTGCTGGGCGGCGGAGACGGTGTGGATGCCCGGGCCAAGCAGCGTCCGGATCGGGTTGTAGCCGAGGAAGGCGGCGAACAGGGTGGCCACGGGCGGCAGGTTGGAGGCCTTGGCCGCCACCCCCGAGGAGATGCCGTGCGCGCGCAGCCCGTGATACAGCGACTGATGCAGCCCACCGGACAGGCCGACGATCATCAGGCTGAAGAAGATCCCGATCGACAGCACCATCGCCGAGTTCATGAACGTCGCGGCCATGCCGCCGCCGGCGCCGCGCTGGTTGGGCGGCAGGCTGTTCATGATGCTGGCCCGGTTGGGGGAGAAGAAGATGCCCATGCCGATGCCGTTCAGCACGATCACCAGGGCGAACACCGGATAGGAGAAGTTGACCGGCAGGATCGCCAGCAAGAAGAAGGAAAGAGCGGCCAGCACCATGCCCGCGAACGCGAAGGGCCGGGGGCCGATGCGGTCCGACAGCGCGCCCGCGATCGGGCCCGCGAACAGCATGCCGCCGACGAGCGGGAGCAGGTAGATACCCGCCCACAGCGGCGTGGTGGCGAAGCTGTAGCCATGGCGGGGCAGGTAGATGCCCTGCAGCCAGATGATCAGCACGAACTGGAGGCCGCCGCGGCCGATCCCTGACAGCAGCGAGGCCAGGTTGCCCGCGCTGAAGGCCCGGACCTTGAACAGGTCGAGATGGAACATCGGCTGCTCCACGCGCGTCTCGATGAGGCAGAAGATCAGCAGCATCAGGATGCCGCCGCCGATCTCGGCGATCACCTTGGGACTCGTCCAGCCCATCGTGTGGTGGCCGTAGGGCTGGATGCCGTAGGTGATGCCCACCATCACGGCGACCAGGCCGATCGCGAAGGTGACGTTGCCCCACCAGTCGATCTTGGCCGGCTTGCGCTCCGACAGGTCGCGCAGCTTCATGAAGCCCCACGCGGTGCCGAACACACCGACCGGGACCGAGACCAGGAACACGGCGCGCCAGGCCACGGGGGCGAGCACACCGCCCAGGACCAGGCCGATGCTCGAGCCGGCGACGGCGGCCACGCCGTTGATGCCCAGGGCCAGGCCGCGCTGGTTGGTCGGGAAGGCGTCGGTGATGATCGCGCTGGAGTTGGCGAACAGCATCGCGCCGCCGACGCCCTGAAGAGCGCGCATGATGATCAGCCAGAGGGCGCCGTCGGTGCCCTTCATCCAGGTGATCGACAGCATGATGCTGAAGAACGTGAAGACGGCGAAGCCGAGGTTGTAGGTCTTGGCCCGCCCGTAGATGTCGCCCAGGCGGCCGAGGCTGACCACCAGCACTGCGGTGACGACCAGGAAGCCGAGGATCAGCCACAACAGGTAGTTGGTGTTGCTGGGCAGCAGCGGGTTGATGTGGATGCCCTTGAAGATGTCGGGCAGCGAGATGAGCAGGATCGAGGCGTTGATCGTGGCGATCAGGACGCCCAGCGTGGTGTTGGAGAGCGCCAGCCACTTGTAGTGGTCCGGGACCGGGTTGCCGTGATGGTCGAGGCGGCGGGTGGGGCTGTGATGGCCGTTTGCGACGGTGCGATGGCCGTTCCCGGTGGTGGTGCCGCCGTTGCCGAAACTCATGCTTCATTCAAGATAGCGGAATCAGTTGCTTACGTAAACGTCAAGTTGCTCCCCGTGGCGTTACCGGGTCGCCCGGTAGCGGCCACCCACCGAATCTCGAGCGGCCAGCGGCTAGAACCGGATGCTGGTCGCTGTTTCACCGCAACGATAACTAAGTTCCCTCACCCCGCGGACGCGAGGGGGCCTGGTGAAGTTAGTGACGATATTCGGCCATAACTGCACCACCCCCTCGGACAGCCGAGGGGTGTTGGAAGTTATTGTGCCTACGGTGAAGCAGTCGGCCGGCCCGGGCGGGGCGCGCGGGAGCCATCGCGCGGGCGCCTGCCCGGCTAGGAGGATCCCTCCCCCGCTGGGACCTCGATCTCCCGCTTGAGGATCTTGCCCGTCGGGCCCTTGGGCAACTCGTCGGACAGCCAGATGACACGGGGGTACTTGTAGGCGGCCACGCGGCTCTTCATGTAGTCGCGCAGGTCGTCCGGACTGGCGCTTTCGCCGTCCTTCAAGACGACCGCGGCGCCCACCTCCTCCCCCAGCGAATCGTGTGGCACGCCGATCACCGCGGCCTCGCGGACCGCCGGGTGCTCGTACAGGACCTCCTCGAGCTCGCGCGGATATACGTTGTAGCCGCCGCGGATGATCAGGTCCTTCTTTCGATCGACGATGAAGTAGTAGCCGTCCTCGTCCACGGTGGCGATGTCGCCGGTGTGGAACCAGCCGCCACGCATGACCTCCTCGGTGGCCTCGTCGCGGTTCCAGTAGCCGGACATCACGAATGGCCCGCGCATGACCAGCTCCCCGGGCTCTCCCGCCGGCACGTCGTTGTCGTCCTCGTCGACCAGCCGGATCTCGGTCCCGCCCACGGGGACTCCGATCGAGCCGGGCTTGCGCTCCCGGTCGGGGGTGTTGAACGTGCCCATCCCGGTGGTCTCGGACAGGCCGTAGCCCTCGAGCACCTTGGCGCCGAACGCGTCGTCGAAACCGCGAAGTACCTCGACCGGCAGGGCCGAGCCGCCGGACACGCACAGGTCGAGGCTGGAGGCGTCGTGCTTGTTGCGGTCGGGGTGATGCAGGAGCGCCGCGTACATGGTGGGTACGCCGCCGAACGTCGTGGCCTTGTCGCGCTCGATCACCTCCAGCACCTTGCCCGGCTCGAACCGCGGCACCAGGGTCATCAGGGCTCGCGCCCGCAGCGTGCAGTTCATGATCGAGTTCATCCCGAACACGTGGAACAGGGGCAGAACCGCGACCGCCACCGAGTCAGGCGTGGCGTCGACCAGATCCCGCGCCACCGAGGCGCCCTGGCGCAGGTTGGCGTGGGTCAGCGCCGCCCCCTTGGGGGTTCCCGTGGTCCCCGAGGTGTAGATGATCACCGCCGGGTCATCATCGCCCCGCTTGGTGACCTCCTCGACGGCCACCGACCTGGCCAGCAGCTCCTCGAACTCGCCGGGCTTGACCACCAGGCACTCCGCGCCCGCGGCCTCGCTCCCCTTCTGGGCGGCCTCCTCGAAGTCCCGCCAGCCGATCATCACCTTGGCCCCGGAATCGGAGAGGTGGTAGGCCACCTCCCGGTCCTTGAGCAGCGGATTCATCGGCACGACCACCGCCCCGAGGCGGAGCGCGCCGAAGTACACCAGCGGGAAGTAAGGCACGTTGGGCAGCTGCATCCCGAGGCGGTCGCCGTATTCGATGCCTTGTGCCCGCAGGAGCCCGGCGGTGTGGGCCACGGCGGCCTTCAGCTGGCCGTAGTTCAGAACCAGGTCATCCAGCTTGACGGCGGGCCTCCCCGGATCCTCGTCGGCAGCGTCGCTCAGTTCCTGGGCGAAGTTGGTCATCTCGTGTCTCCTCGCATGGTTTCAAGCTCTCCTTGCCGGTCAGGCCGCTCGCGGAAAATCGCGTGAACGGCGGATCCGGTTATCCGGGCTTCCATCTCCGCCACGGCGGCCAGACAATCCCGGTCGCAGGGAATCACCGGCAGATCCGCGGCCCGCCAGGCCCGGAAGCCGCCGATCAGATCGGTGGCATAGGCGAACCCCATTTCGTGCAGCGTGGCCGCCGCCAGGCTCGACTGGTAACCCTCGTCGCACACCACGATCGTCCAATGCTCCGGGCCGGGAGCGTGCGGGTGACGCCAAGGGCCGGAGGGGTCGAGCCGCCACTCGAAGACATTGCGGCGGATGATCAGGGCGCCGGGGATCATCCCGTCCTGAGCCAGCTGACGCTCACTGCGGATGTCGATCATCCGGGCTCCAGTCCGTGTGGCCCGATAAGCGGCCAGCGGCTGGAGCCGGTCGAGGCGAGCGCGCGCCGTACGGAGCAGCTGGTCAGCCGTTACCGGGGACACCGCTGTGGCCTACCCCAAAGTCCGATTCCACTACGCGCCAGCCATCTGCTCATTGCGCCACGCCGTCATCAGCTCGTGGTCCTGCACGGCTCGCAAAAAAATCGCCGGTGTTCCCACCACGACCGTCCTCGCCTCGACGTCACGGCGCACCAGCGCAGCCGCGCCCACGAAAGCCTCCTCGCCGATCGTGACCGGCGGCAGGATGATCGCCCCGGCTCCGATCCGCGCTCCGGCGCCGACGCGGATGCCACCGTCCGGTGACGGTCCGGGTGGCCGACGGCCCAGGGTGGCGTCGCCGAGGAATGTGACCCTGAGCCCAACTTCGACGGCCTCCCCCAGCACCGTCCAGGGCGCCACCACGGCTTCGGCCTGGAGGCGAACCCGGTCATGGATCTCTGTGCTGTGGCTGATGATGCATCCCCGACCGATCATCGTGTCCCTGCCGATCCGGGCCGTCTCTCGGACCAGCGCATGATCTCCCACGTACGTGCCGTCCCCGACGCAGGAACCGGCGACGATCACGGTATAGCTGCCGATCATGCAGCCGAACCCGATCACTGTTGGAGCGCCCCGCGGCTGCCGCGGGGATCTGCTTCGGACATCGATCTGCTGCGGGCGGCCGAGAATCGAGCCCTGCCCGACGCTTGATCCTGGGCCAATCGTGACGCCGTCGTAGATGGTTACGTGCGGAGCGATCTCGACGTCATCGGGGATCGTGACGCCGGGGGAGACCCAGAGCCCGGGTGCCCGGTCACTGGGAATGAGCTTCATCGGTTGCCTCTCACCCGGTCGAGGGCCCGTCCGACCGCCAGGCCCGACCGTACCCGCCGAGTCCTGAGCAGTTCCGTCAGGCGTTTGACCTCAGCCTCGGCGCCCGTGACCCGCGCTCGCCACTGCTCGATTTCCTGTGCTGCGGCCTCCGCTCTGGCCTCGTGCTTCCACATCAGCCGGGACAAGCGCGATACCTCGTCCAGAGCGGAGCGGTCGGGCCGGATCGATGGCTGTCCGTCGCGCAGCAGCTCGACGAGCGATGCAGCGTGCTGGCGTGCGGCATGGTGCCTCCGCACGAGCTCGTGGTTCACCCAGCCCATCTCTGGCCGGTACTCACCGAGATCGGCCGTCAACTGCGCCGGGCTGACGGGGTGGGGAGTCGCGTGTCCGGCAAAGCCGTCGGCTTCCATCCGGGCATAGCGATCGGGGGTCACCCACCCGTCGCCTCCGAACGCGTCATAGACATACACGGCGCGGGCGCAGCTCATCGCTTCAAGTGCGGCGCGCGATTTGGCGACGACCACATCCGCCGCCGCGATCGCCGGGCGGACATCGAGTCTGGATGTGCCGCCACCGACCTGGACCCACTCGATTCCCGCCGCCTCCCAGGCACGGGTCAAGGCGATGCGTCGCTCACCGTGCAGGTAGTTTCCCAGGAGCAGAGCGCGGCGTGGCCGGGGAGGCAGTGGACCGGCGGGGCTGAACCACTGCTGGTCGATCGGCTGGCGCAGACGGACGATCGGAACATCCAGGGCGAGCGCCCTGACCCGTGAGGCGACCCGGTCAGACAGCACGACCACCGCATCCACGGCGTCCGAAACCAGCATCGGCAGCTGATGGTCGAACAGATCGGAATGCGCGACGTGGACCACTCTGGCGCCGGCGTAGCGGGCCAGAACGGCTGGAGTGACGATGGCGTCCTGCACGATCGCGGCGTCGCAACGCTGCGGCAACCCTTCCGGCAAGTGGGCCACGAGGAGCCCCTCACGCTCGGCCTGCTCAGCCATAGGACCGAGTTGCTCTGCCGCCAGCGTGGCCTGGTGTCCGAGCCGCTCTAGCTCGCGTGCGACTGTGAGCGCGTACGTTTCACTCCCGCCCACTCCGTCCAGCGCATATGTCGCCAGCACCACGTCCAGGGCCACGGGCCGCTTTGCGAGCATGGATATCACGGACGCAGATCCGCGGGCGACAGCTCGCGGAGCCGCTGACTGAGGATCCACTGGTGGCCGAAGGGGTCCCGGATCCGGCCCGCCCGATCGCCGTAGAACTGATCCTCGAGCGGGAAGATGACCTCGGCCCCGGCCGACAGTGCCCGCTCCCATGCGGCGTCCACGTTCGGCCAGTACGTCTCCATGATCGCCGTCACCACGGCGCCTGCCGCGGCTGGGGGCCGGGCCGGCGCCTCCGTATCGACCGGTTCCTCGGTGATCATCACGATCGCGTCGCCGATCCTGATCTCGGCGTGGATGACGGCGCCGTCCGGCGTGATGAAGCGGTCCCCGCGCTCTTCGGCACCGAACGCCCGGCGGTAGAAGTCGATCGCGGCCAATCCGTCAGCCACCACGAGGCGCGGCGTGACCGTGGTCAGGTGAGCCGGGACCGGGTCCGTCACTTTGCGGCACCTTCGCTGGGCGGCATGCGCGAATCCTAGACCTCGAGACTCGGCCGCCGCCGGCCAGCCAGCCGGCGGCTACGCTGGCAGCGCCTCGAGCGTGAGGTGCACGACGCCACTGTCGTAGGTCTCAGCGTCTGATGTGCGGAAACTCAGCCGTGGTCCTGCGTCGGGAAACAGACGCTGGCCGGCGCCGAGGGTCAGCGGGAACACGAACAGGTGAATTTCGTCGACCAGTCCGTCGGCCAGCATCGCCCGGACCAGCGTGCCGCTGCCGCTGACGTAGATGCCGCCGTCGAGCCGGTCCTTGAGCCGGCGGACGGCGTCGGCGCTGTAGGCCCCGATCAGGGTGGAGTTGCGCCAGTCCGCTTGCTCGAGCGTGCTCGACACGACGTACTTCGGCGTGTCGTTCATGAACGGTGCGCCCGGATCCTCGGCCGCTGAGCGGCCCGACCACGCCGGGGCGAACTCCTCGTAGGTCCGGCGGCCCAGCAGGATGGCCTGGCTGGCCCCCATGATGCTCCCGATCGCCACCCCCATCTGTGGGTCAAACGGGTAGTCGAATGTCCACGTGGGCGCATCGATCACGCCGTCGAGTGTGGTGAACTCGTGGACCAGAATCTTTCCCATCGTCATCTCCTCCGGCTCAGTTCGTTTGCCTGCAGCTGAGACTCCCTCCGGGCCGCCCGGTCATCGGCCGGACCGCCAATCCGAAGCGAAGGGCTACGGGCGGACTCCGGGCGTGATCCGGCGGACGGCGTGGACGCACTCGTGGACGGCACCCCGACCGGCGACACCGGCCGTCAACAGGCTGCTGAACAAGGCCACAGCGTCGACGCTCTTGCGCCCGGCCTTCGTCCAGTAGTCGTCCTGGAGGTCAAACCAAAGCGCGAACTCATCCAGGGTCAGCGCCGAGGCCACTCCGTACAGAGTGGAGGCCGTACGCGACGGAAGCGGATGACTGTCGCGCATGCCCAGCGCCCACTGGTAAGTCCACACGTAGCCAATCCCCAGGAGACCGAAGATCCCGAACGTGGAGTGGTGCAGGTGGCGGCCGCCGGCGCTCATGTTGTGAAACGGCCCGACCCCGGCGCGGATCGCGTGGGTGACGACCCGGCAGGAGAGGAAGGCGAAATTGAAGCCCACCGCACTGAGGAATGCCCGCTCGCGACGAGGATCGGCGAAGTGGCGCTTCCACAGGCCACGAAAGTGAGCATCGTTCGGGTCCACGTAGTGGACGGCCACGCCGGAAACCCTACCGACCGGGCTCGCGTTCAATGAAGCCGGGGATCCGGTCATCGATTCGGCTGCTGAATCAGGACGGCCGGCCTCGACGCGGGATGGTCGGCAAGCAGGGCGCCGGCCCGCAGCGCGAGCGCCCCAGGTGTCCCGCGCCAGGATGACGGAAGCCTGAAGCGCGTGACCAGCACGCCGGCGACGTCTCGGGTGGTGATGAGGCGAGCGTCCCGGCCGGCCGCCGGCGAAAGCTGGTCAAGCGGATCGGCCAGCACGTCGACCTCGGAAACGCTTGCCGCGGGCGAGGTGGGAATCCCGCTGTAGCTGAACGTGGACCGGGGGAGGTAGATCGACAGCGGCTGCTCGGCCGAATTGCCCCCGTAGGTGACGATCGCGCGGGGGACGGACACCGGACCGAGCGCGGCGGCAACCGCCTGCCAGTTCGGCCTCTGGTAGGCCGGGTCACCGTCGACCTTGACCCCGACCCATACGAACCCGACGATCAGCGCCGCGAACAGGGCAGCGCCAGCCAGGCGGAAGCGGCGGGCCGTCAGCGCCGCCCCGACGACCACACTCAGCGGAACCCAGGCGGCGATGAAGTTGCGCGCGAACACATAGTCCCGTCCGATCAGCAGCAGGGCGATGGGGACAAGCAGCACGAAGGCCGCGACTCCTCCCGCTCGAGCCGCCCCGATCCATTCGGCGCGGCGGGCTCCGATAGCCAGAAGCGCCACCACCAGGGCCAGCAGGATGAGCGCTCCGAGCGGACCCCAGGTGACGGCGGGGCTGAGGTACAGCTGGGAGGCACCGAGCGTGGTCGGGATCTGCTCCAGGCGCATCGAGAGCGGGATCTGGTGCAGCCAGAAGAGCAGGTTGCCCGAGGTGTCGCCGAGCACCAACGGCAGCATGGCCAGCTGCACGGCGGCGACGACGGCGACCGCGATGACCGTGCTCCGGCGTCTGAACTGCCACAGCATCCACAGAGCTTCGGGAGCGATCAGGAAGACCGCGAAGAAGTGGGTCAGAACCGCCAGGCTCGAGCACACCGTCCAGCCGACGAGGTCTTTCGTCGTTCCTCGGCGTAGGACCCGCGCCCAGAACAGGAACGACAGCGCTCCCAAGAGGGCAAACAGCATGTACGAGCGCGCCTCCTGCGAGTACCAGATCAGAAATGGGCTGACCGTGGCCAGCGCAGCGGCCGCCAGTCCGGCGCGACGGGACACCAGCTCCTTGCCGCACAGATAGGTCACCAGGATCAGCGCGGTTCCGGCCAGTGCCGACAGCGAACGGATGCCGACCTCGCCGGCGCCGAACACCCGGGTCCACACCCACGTCACCAGGAAGTACAGGGGCGGAGTGGTCTCGTAGCGCGAGACCAGGTGGAGCATCTGCCCCAGCGAACGCCCGACCTCGTGAACGGTCGTGGCCTCATCCAGCCAGAAGCTCTGGGCGTTCAACGTGCTGAACCGCAGCAGCCCGGCCACAGCCGTCAGGCAAACGGCCAGCCAGCCCTCGGGACTGAGCATTCCCACTTGGAGCGAACGACGCGGGCCGCTGGTCACCCGCGAGTCGTCGTCGGCTCGCTTGCGGGTGCCGATCGACATCGCCGTCGAGTGTAGGCCCCCGGTGAGAGGGGTTAGACTCGCTGCCTCAGGAGGGAGATGGGCTTCTTTTCACGCGGGGACCGCAAGGACGAGGAGCAGTCGGAGGCGCTGGCCCGAATCGAGCAGGGCGGAATTCCCGCCGGGGCTGAACGCCGCCTCCAGGAGCTTGGACACGGGGGATCGCTGTTCACCAGCGGCCTTTCGGTGCGGGAGTTCGCACTGCTTGACCGGATGGGCCCGCGACCGCTGGCGCAGGTAATGGGAGCCAGCGTAGTCCGAACCGGGTGGCAGTACCTGCCCCCGCTGGACCCGGTTGAGGTGCAGGCGAGCTGGTACGCAGGAGCCCGGGCGTACGGCCCGACGATGAGCAGCCGGGCGCTACAGAACCGCTATGCCGAGCCGTCGTGGGCACAAATTCGCAGATACCAGTGGCACGGCCCCGTGGTGTGCGAGCTCGACGTCCTGTCCGACGCCTGGGCGAGCGCCCGCCGTCGAGCGCTTGATCGTCTGACCGAGGAAGCGCTTCAGGTGGGTGCTGACGCTGTCGTGGGGGTGCACCTGCGCCACAGCGACCACGACTTCGGCAAACACACGATTGAGTATGTCGTCACCGGCACCGCGATCAGGCTGCCCGGCTCGGACGCCAAATCCTGGCCGGTGCTCACCGATCTCTCCCTGCAGGACTACTGGCGCCTGCACAGCACCGGTCACGACCCGCTCGGGCTGCTCGCCACCACCTCGGTCGTGTTCGCATCCGCGTCGCGTGCCACCCGGCTGCGCCGGTTGCGGACGATGAACCGCAACCAGGAGCTCGAGGAGCTGACGCGCGCGTTCGCCGACGCCCGCGAGTCGGTGCGCGGACGGCTCGAGGGTCAGGTGTCCGACGCCCACGGCGAGGGAGCGGTTGGCGTTGAGCTGTCGCACGCGATTCACCGCCAGAAGTTCTCGCTGGCCTCAGCGGTGACCTCGGCGAACCTCCGGGGCTGGCACCTCGGCCGGCTCGGGATCCCGTACCGCGTCTCCGGCAAGGGGGATGTAGAACGGGAGGGTTGGGTCGTCACGATGCACGGCGCCGGCACCGCCGTGCGCCGACGTGAGAATCCCGGCCCGCCACCACCACTCAAAGCCGCGTTCCGGATGGGAGGACGAAAGTGACCGATTACAACCCGGAATCGCTCGAGGGCGTGCCGGAATCCGGTCGGGAGCGGTTGGAGCAGAACCGGGCCGGCCTCTACACCTCGGATCTGAGCGTGAGCGAGTTTCTGCTCGTCTCGCAGGCGGGCTTCGATCCCCTCGGGCTGGTCGTGGGAAGCTCGATCTTCCACATCGGCTTCCAGGTGGCCGGACCCACCTCGAGCCGAGAGCTGGATGTCCTGTCGCAGGCGATGTACAGCGCCCGGCAGCTCGCCATGACCCGGATGGAGGAGGAGGCCGACCAGCTGGGCGCGGACGGGATCGTCGGGGTCAGGCTGGACATCGGCCGATACGAGTGGGGCGCGAATATGGCCGAATTCATCGCCATCGGGACCGCGGTCAAGCATCGCGACGGGGTGCTGCACCGCGCGCCGAACGGGCGGCCGTTCCAGAGTGACCTCTCCGGTCAGGAGTTCTGGACGCTCCTGCGAACCGGCCACCGGCCGGTCGGGATGGTGATGGGAAGCTGCGTGTACCACGTAGGGCGACGCAGCCCACTCAAGACGGTCGCGCAGACGGGTCGCAACGTCGAGTTGCCGAACTTCACCCAGGCGCTGTACGACGCGCGTGAGCTGGCGATGCAGCGGATGCAGACCGAGGCCCAGCAGCTCGAGGCCGAGGGGATCGTCGGCGTGACGCTGTCCGAGAAGTCGCATGGCTGGGGCAGCCATGTGATCGAGTTCTTCGCGCTGGGGACGGCGATCGTCTCCACCGGCGAGGAGGTTCAGATCGAGCCGCCAGTACCCGTGCTCGATCTCAACGATCGGTGAATGCAGGCACCCCGCGTGGCCGTCGGGTTCTACGACCACGAGAAATGAGTGTGCTGAACTGGAGTGCGGTGAGACCGAATGGCTTCGGGATGTTGGCGACCACGGCCCTGCTGGCGGCGGTGCTGGCGGGGTGCGGAAACTCGGCGCCGGGTGCTCGCTCAACCGCACGCAAGCACCCTGCGTCCGCAGTTCGGGCGGCCCGCGCGAACGCTGGCTTCGCCGAGGTGACCCTCAGTGTTCCGGCAGCCAATAGGTCCGGCGCGTTCGCCACCAGACACACGCTGAGGGTTCCGCGGGGCTGGCGGGCCGAGGTGTGGGCGCTGGTTCCCAACGCGAGACTGGAGCAGTGGACCCCGCAGGGCGACCTGTTGGTCAGCGACCCCTCGGACGGGAAGATCGTGGAGCTCGCGCCCCGCTACCGTCGTTCCGACGTCCCCTCCCGGCATGTGATCGTGACCGGGCTCAATCAGCCCCAGGGGATGGCGTTCGATCGTGTCCACGGGCAGGAAATTCTGTACGTGGCCGAGACCGACCAGATTGATCGCTACGTGTGGCACCGGGGACGCGTCGGCGCGCGGACCATCCTGATCCGCAATCTGCCGAGCGGCCGTGACCACACGCGCAAGAACATCGTCATCGGCTCCCATCACGATCTGTTCTTCGATATCGGAAGCACGGCCAACGGTTCGCGTTCCCCACGGTCCAGCCCGCCCTACGCCTCGGTCGTGAAGTACACGCCTGCAGGCAGTCGCCTGCGGGTCTGGGCCAGGGGCGTGCGCAACGGCGACGGCCTTTCGGTCGCTCCCGATGGATCGCTGTGGAGCGCCGTCAACGAGCGGGACAACGTTGCCTATCCGTTCCACAGGGCCTACGGCCGTCAGTCGGATGCCTACGGCCAGGTGATCCAGGCCTACGTCAACAACCACCCGCCAGACGAGGTCGCGCGACTTACGCCCGGCCGCAACCTCGGTTGGCCGTATTGCGATCCCGACCCGGACGTACACCCCGGAGTGAGCGGAACCCGGTTCCGCTACACGCACCTGCGCTTCGACCGCGACGAGCCGACCAATCCCGGCGGACGCGCCCTGAACTGCGGCAAGCTCGCGCCGCTGAACTTGGGCCTGCCTGCGCACAGCGCGCCATTGGGCTTTCACTTCCTGGAGAACAGCCAGCTCCCCAAACGCTGGCGCGCCGGGGCAGTGGTCGCAGCTCACGGATCCTGGAACCGGCAGCCGCCCCGTGCGCCGGCCGTGCTCTGGATGCCCTGGGAGGCGCGGCACCACACTCTGGGAACCGCACGCGAGCTGATCAGCGGCTTCCAGTACGCAAACGGCAATCGATGGGGCAGGCCCGTGGACGCAGTACCCGGGCCCGACGGCGCCCTGTACGTCAGCGACGACTCGGCCGGTGCCGTCTACCGGATCGTGCCGTAGCGCGCGAGCCGATGGCGGTGCGGCGTGATCTGATCGAGCAGGCCCTCAGAGGGGTGGAGGCTTGGGAAGCGCGCTGGGGCAGCGTGCCTGATGCTCCAGCCCTGGCCCCCGCGGTTGACGTGGCCGCCCTGCTCGAGGATTACGCCGGGCGGATGGACGCGATGCTCCCGTTCTTCCATCCGCGGTACGCGGGCCAGATGCTCAAGCCGCCGCATCCGGTGGCGGTCGCGGCGTATCTGGCGGCGATGATCGTCAATCCGAACAACCATGCCCTGGACGCCTCTCAAGCCACCTCGCCGATGGAGATCGAGGTCATGAGTGCGCTCGGCGAGATGTTCGGATTGCCCGACCAGGCGCTCGGACATCTCACCTCCAGTGGAACGATCGCCAACCTCGAGGCGCTGTGGGTGGCCCGCGAGCTCGCGCCCGGGACGGCGGTGGTCCACTCGCAATCCGCGCATTACACCCACGGAAGGATGTGCCAGGTTCTGGGCGTCGAGGCACGGGCGGTGGCGGCACGCCCGGACGGGGGCATCGACCTGGGCGCCGTGGAAGCCGAGCTCGCCCGCGGCGGTGTCTCGACGGTTGTCCTCACGCCTGGAACGACAGGCACGGGGGCGGTGGACGACATCCGGGCCGCCTTGACACTAAGGGAGCGACACGGGGTGCGCTTGCACGTGGACGGGGCCTACGGCGGTTTCTACGCGTTGCTCGGTGAGCATGATGCGTTCGCCGCGATCGCGGAGTGCGATTCGGTGGTCGTCGACCCGCATAAGCACGGGCTGCAGCCCTACGGCTGCGGCGCGGTCCTGTTCGCCGACCCCACGGTCGGGCGCTTCTACAAGCACGATTCCCCGTACACGTACTTCACCTCCGACGAGTTGCACCTCGGGGAGATCTCCCTGGAGTGCTCCCGGGCGGGTGCCGCCGCGGCCGCGCTATGGCTGACGCTCCAAGCCTTTCCGCTCGAATCTGATCGGGGCCTGGGCAACGTCCTGCGCGCGTGCCGGCGGGCGGCGCTGGCGCTGGCCGATCGGCTGCGCGTGTCTGAGCACCTGCAGCTGCACCTGGAACCGATGCTGGACATCGTCACCTACTGGCCGCAGCGACGGCGGATGAGCGAGGTTGACGCCGCGGCAGCCGCGATGCTTCACCGCGGCATGGACGATGCTGAGGATCCGATCTTCCTGTCCACACTTCGTGTCGACGCCGACGCGTTCGCCGCGCTGCATCCCCAGGTGAAGCGCGACGCCGACTCCGTTCGCGTGCTGCGCTCCGTGCTGATGAAGCCCGAGCACGAGGCCTGGATCGACCCGCTGTATGAGCGGCTGGAAATACTGGCGCTCAGCGTTTAGAAGTCCGATCAGTTCGAGATGACAGTGAACTTCTTGAAGGGCTCGCTGAACGTCCAGATCGAGCTGGTGCCCTTGGGGAAGGAGTACCCGCCGCATGCCGCTCGAGAACTGGCCCAACCCGGTCCAGCGCGCGTTCGCCGCCATCAATCCATCGATCTACGTCTCGATGCAGGGCCCGAGCGAGCTCGGAATCAGCCAGGACGCAAAGCTCGCGCAGTGGAGCCGCTTCGATGATCTCGGATCGATTGACGTGCCTGCCCTGGTCATCGGGGCACGCTACGACACGATGGACCGCGCGCACATGGAGGAAATGGCCAAGCGTCTCCCGCTTGGGCGATACCTCTACTGCCCCGCGGGGAGCCACCTCGCGATGTACGACGACCAGCCGACCTACTTCGCCGGTCTGCTCGAATTCCTCAACAGTCTCTGACCGCGGCCGCTTCGGTCTGCTCCTTCAGCGCCCGCGATCGAGCCGCTCGGCGAGTTCGACGATCAGGCCCTCCGGGCCGCGGACGTAGCAGAGGAGAAAGATGTTCTGGTAGTCGACGATCTCCCCGACCGTTCCCCAACCTGCTTCTCGGACGCGATCGACGACGCCGCGCACGTCGTCCACCTTGAAGGCGATATGCCGCAGCCCGGGCCGGTTGGCGGCTGGCGCCGGCTCTCGCGCGCTCCCGGGAGGCGAGACGAATCGCACCACCTCGAATATGTCGCTGCCGTCGGGGCCGCGAGCCATCACCGTCTCGACCGTAACGTTCTCCAGACCGATGATGCGATCGATCCACTCGCCGCTGAACACCCCGGGGTCGCTGCAGTCGAACCCGAGCACCGTAAGAAACCGGACCGTCTCATCGAGGTCCTCCACGACCAGACCAACGTGAACGAAGTTGGTGACGCCACCGTGGGTGCGCAAGACCTTGCTCATGTACTTCCCGGTAATTGTTCTATCGGCTCAGACGGTAGATAACCGATGAGGTCGTCGCGGCGGTAGCCGTGGTCACGGGCGCCGACTGAAACGGACGCCGCCCAAGTTTCGATGCAGCGACCCGTAGGCGCTGATACAGATGGGCCCCGACGCTGGTGCTCAGGAGTGTTGTCACCACTGTGTAACCGGGCAAGAACTACCTTTCCGGTATGCGGGCAGGTTGCATCAGGGTTGCCTCGCTTGCTTTCCCAGCAGCTCTGACAGCACTCGTCCTGGCGGCCTGCGGAGGGTCCAGCGGTGGGTCTCATTCGTTGAGCGGACACTCCAGTCGGGCGATCACCGCTGCGCAGACAGCCAAGTACCCGGACTGCATGCGCTCCCATGGGGTGAGCAATTTCCCCGATCCGCAGGTGAGCGGGAACAATGTGAAGCTCACGATCAACCCGTCGATCACCGGCTCGCCCGCGTACAAGTCAGCCCGGCAGGCGTGCGCGCACCTGCTGCCGGGCGGAGCGGGTCAGATCACACTGAGCCAAGCCCAGCAGCAGGCTCATAAAGCGGGACTGCTCGCATTCGCGACGTGCGTTCGCAAGCACGGCTTTTCCCGCTTTCCCGATCCCAACAGCCAGGGTCAGCTGACACTGGCGATGATCACGCAGGCCGGGATCAACCTCAAGCAGCCGGCCGTGCTGCAAGCGGGGGACGCCTGCGCCCCGGCCAGTCACGGCCAGATCACCAAAGGCGATGTCGCGCGAGCGATCAGCGGGGCGGGCGCGTCCGGATCGCAGAGCGCTGCGGGCGGCTGAAATCGGATCCCACGCCGGCTCAGACGTCACGCATGCGTATGGTCACACCGGCGAGCAGTAGCGATACCCCGGCCCAGGCGGCGAGCACGCCAAGGCCCGCCCACGGCTGGATCGGCAGCCTACGAAGATGCGTCGTGGCCTGAATCGCCAGGCCGGCACTCATCGGCGCCAACTCTTTGATGTGCCGGCCGAGTGCCCCGCCCACGATCTGTGCAAGGAGTGGCGGGAGATATAGCAGCGCGACGACCACTCCGATCGAGACTGCGGTATCCCGGATCAGCGTCGCAACACCGAGGCTGAGCAGGGCGATCAAGGCCATGTAGAGCACGCTGCCGCCTGCTGCCCTGATCGTCGTCCCCGAACTCAAGGAGATGAGCGCGTAGCCGTGCGTGGGGGCAAGACCATTGGCGGGCAGCATCAACCTACCGATCGCCAGACAACCCGCGACTGCGACCACGCCCGCCGCGGCGGTCAGCCCGCCGAGAATCGCGGCCTTGGCCATCACCACAGAGATGCGGCGGGGGAGCGCGGCCAGCGTCGCTCGAATCATGCCGGTCGCCCATTCCTCGGAGATCGCAACGACGGCCAGCGCGGCCACGATGAGCTGCCCGAGGTACACGCCCGACAGGCAGAGCTTGGTCGCATCGCCGCCGTGCGTGAAACCCGAAACGTGGGTCAGCCCGGCCGCGGCGGCGCTGATGCCCACGGTGGCAGCGACCACGCCGAGCAGAAGCCAAGCGTTACCCGACAGAGTCCGGAGCTTGGTCCACTCCGAGTGCAGCACCGCTGTCACGGGTCCCTCCGGCAAAGCGCGCCCATCGCCAGCGTCAACAGCACGACCGTCCACACAGCGAGCACGAGCAAGCCGACGCCAGGGGAGAGTGGGAAGTACCCGTTCCCCACGGTGTACGGGTAGCTGACCTGAGACGAGCTGGGCAGTGACCCCAGGATCGAGGAGGCGGCGGCCGGGCTCAAACGCAGCAGCCACAGCGGCACAGACGGATCGCCACCCGAGCCCGACGCACCGGATACGTAGGGAACGACCAGTATCGCCGGCAGGACGAAGACGACGATGCCCCCGATCACCGTCCCGGCGGTCTTGCGCAGGAACGCACCGAGGGCCAGGACAGCGACGGCGGTGAGGGCGACGATCGCTCCGACACCTACGATCACACGGGCTTCGGTTAGCGCACCCAACGGGAACAGGTAGTTGCCGTTCGTCGCTTCAACGTGGCGGCCGAGTGTGATTGAGACGGCGGCCGCTGCCGCACCGGCGATGAACCCGAGTGCCCCGATCACAGTCGCCTTGGCTGCCAGCATGTGCCCGCGCTTGGGCATGGCGGCCAGCGTCGTGCGGATGAGGCCGCGACGGTACTCGCTCGTGGTGAACATGGCCGCGACGACGACGATCACCAGCAGCGCCGCGACCAGCGCCTGAGTCAGGAGGCTCGCCGGGGTCTCGCCGCCGGCGGTCACCGCCGGCGCAATGTCGCCGGAGCCCCGGACCACAAACGCGCTGTCGTGACCCCGGAACCCGCCGGCTCCGAGCACGTCGTAGAAGTCGGGAGGGCCCTCCCCAATCCCCTGCCCTCGCCAACCGCTTCCGAGGCTCCTCCCGTCGAGCGTGACGTGGTCGAACGTTGCCGTCGCCGATGTCGCCAAGCCGCCGAAGGTGACGGGCGAGGTGACGAACATGCCGATCTCGACGCTGGCGGGCAGCCGCGCGGCAGTCCTCGTCCCCAGTTCGTGCCAGTTCGTGCCATCAGACGAGTCATACGCAGTGAGCGCATCGCCGGCCCGCTTGAGCTTCAGCCAGCGCGGCGCAGCTGCGCTGGGGGCACCTTGCAGCCCGGGGACGTCGTGCGTGTAGTCGTACTGGAACCGCACGCCGTGGGCGGGGGTCACCATTACGGCCGCATACGGCGAGCCCTGCCGAGTGCTCGCCGTGACGATCACCCCGGCTTTTGACCACCCCGCCAGTCCCGGTCGGGTGCGAGCGAGGGAGGGAGCGGCATTCGCGGGAGCGTTCGAAGTGACGCCGGTGAGCCCGGTGATCCGGGCGGTGATCGTGCCGTTGCCGCGCAGCTGTCGGCCCACAAGGTAGTAGCTATCGGCAACGGCCTCCCCGCCCGGGCCCACCGAAACCAGCGGATGCCCCTGCCCGCATTGCGGCTGCGTTGCGCCGCTCTGACCTGATCCGACGCAGATCCCGCTGTGTTGCCCGTTGCCCGTGAGGTAGGCGAACAGCACCAGCAGCATCGCCGCGAGCACGAGCCCGAACACCCATCCGCGCACGGTCCGGAACTTCGTCCACTCGGCGTGAAGGGCAGCAGCGAAGCTGCTCGCGCCGCGCCCGGTATCCAGGGGCGAGGTGTCGGTGACGGTCATCGCTCGTCCTCCCGATCTGAGCCAGCCCGGAACTCGGTCTGGTCTCCGGTCAGGCGCAAGTACACATCTTCGAGCGCTGCCCGCCTCCGAACCAACTGGGGCGCCGGGGCTTCAACCTCACTGAGGAGCTCCTCGACGCTCGCGTTGGCCAGGACCTTTCCACGTCCGACGACGATCAGATCGTCAGCCATGTCCTCCAGCTCGCTGAGCAGGTGGCTCGAGACGAGCACGGCCCGGCCCTCGGCGGCGAGTGACCGCAGCAACCCACGTACCCAGATGATCCCTTCTGGGTCCATCCCGTTGAACGGCTCGTCCAGGATCAGGACCGGCGGGTCGCCGAGCATTGCTGCCGCGATCCCAAGGCGCTGGCGCATGCCAAGCGAGTACCCGCTGGCCTTGCGACGCGCAGCGCTACCTAGGCCGACCAACTCGATCACCTCGTCGACACGACGGCCGTCGAGCTTCTGCGAGTGGGCGATCCACAGGAGGTGATTTCGCCCCGAGCGAGCCGGCTGGAGCGCCGAAGCGTCAATCAGCGAGCCGACGTGCCGAAGCGGATGACGAAGGGTTCCGTAGGGCTGGCCGGACACGAACGCTTGTCCCTCGTCGGGCGCGTCTAGCCCGAGGATGACCCGGATGGTGGTGGACTTGCCTGCCCCGTTCGGGCCGACAAACCCGGTGACCCGTCCTGCCGGCACCGTAAAGGTCATGCCGTCCAGGGCGAGGGTCGACCCGAACCGCTTGCGCAGCCCGATCGCTTCGATCATTGTGTCGCTCACTTACTGTCCTGTGGTCGGATGGCGGTTGGTGAGACGGGTTCTACGCTCCCGCCGGTGCCAGCTCGGTGCTCTCAGCCGACACCCGGATGACACCTGGGCCGTGGCATGGTTCGACGCATGCGAGTGCTCGTAGTCGAGGACTTCGAGGTGCTGGCCCGGTCGATCGGAACGGGCCTGCGCCGCGAAGGGATGGCCGTCGATGTCGTGCTTGACGGGGCGGAGGCGCTGAACCACGTGGCCCTCACGCGCTACGACGTCGTCGTACTCGACCGTGACCTACCGGGGGTGCACGGCGATGAGATCTGCCGGCGGATCGTCGCCGACGGCGCCGAGAGCCGCGTGCTGATGCTGACGGCCGCGAGCACTCCCAAGGACCGCGTCGAGGGCCTCGGGCTGGGCGCTGACGACTACCTGGGCAAGCCCTTTGACTTCCCTGAGCTCGTCGCTCGCGTGCGCGCGCTCGGACGAAGGTCGAAGCCCGCGACGCCGCCGACCCTCGAGTTCGGAGACCTGACGCTTGACAGCAGTCGGCGAACCGCCTTTCGGGCTGGGCACCGCCTCGAGCTGAGCCCGAAGGAGTTCGCCGTCCTCGAGTGTCTGCTGTCCTCCCCGGGCCAGGCGATCTCCAGCGAAGAGCTGCTCGAACGAGTCTGGGACGAGGCCACCGATCCGTTCACCACAACCGTCAAGACGACAGTGCGACGGCTGCGACGCAAACTCGGCGAGCCACCTCTGATCGACACGGTCCGCGAGGCCGGCTATCGAATTGGAGACCACGAATGACCGCAGAGCAAGCTGCGACGACTCTCCGCGCGAAGCTCCACGCACTGCTGTACAGGGAGCGGCCGATACTGCGCGCGCAGCTGGCGCTCCTGTATTCCGCGTTCTTCCTGGGCCTACTCGTGATCGTGCTGGGAGCCGCCGGCCTCCTGATCCTCAGAGGCTCGCAATCGGCCTCGAGCAACGCCGGCCCGGGTCCTGGCCCGTCACCGCCCACCGCACTACTCGTCGTCGGAATCGGTCTGGTTGCCGCGGCCGTCGCGGTGGCGGGCGCCTGGTGGCTGGCGGGTCGCTTCCTGCGGCCGCTGCGGGCGATCACGACCGCAGCCCAGGAGATCTCGGCGACGAATCTGCACCGACGGCTGAAGCTGACGGGCCCTGACGACGAGCTGACCCAGCTCGGCCGGACGCTCGACGACCTCTTCGGCCGCCTGGAGACCTCGTTCGAGTCCCAGCGCCGCTTCGTCGCCAACGCATCGCACGAACTGCGGACCCCGCTGGCCGGGCAGCGAACGCTGCTACAGGTCGCCCTCGCCGATCCCGCGCCAAACGACGACTCCTGGCGCGAGACGTGCGAGCAGGCGCTCGACCTCAGTGATCAACAAACGCGTCTGATCGACGCACTGCTGATGCTGGCGACCAGCCAGCGCGGGCTTGAACGATCCGAACCACTCGATCTCGCTGAGATCGCGGCGTCCGTCCTCGCCGGTCGTCAGCCACTGGCCGAATCACGAGGAATTGCGATCGAAACCTCGCTGGCCGCGTGCACCGCGAGGGGAGATCCCACGCTGCTCGAGTCGCTGGTGGCAAACCTCGTCGACAACGCGCTGGGCCACAACGTCTCGAACGGAACGATCAGTTTCGTCACGGCAACGTTCGCGGGACGACCGTCGGTCACGGTTGTGAACACGGGTCCCCTGGTGCCCGACTCTGCCATCGGGCACCTGTTCGAGCCGTTCCGAACCGCCGGCGCCGATCGGGTCCACCACTCGAACGGCCACGGTCTGGGACTGGCGATCATTCGCGCCATCGCCGACGCGCACAACGCGACGATCGACGCGCATGCCCGACCCTCAGGCGGCCTCGAGGTCACCGTTAACTTCCCGGCCACCTGATGTCTGCGGCGGCGCGTCGCTAGAGAACGAACCGATGAGGCCCGCGGTCGTAGTGCTTTACGTGCTCGCGTTGGTCGCGATCGTGGTCGGCGTGGACATCCTTTTCTTCAGGCACCACGTCGGAGACCGCCTGATTGCAAACGTCGGAATTGTCCTGGTATTCGTCGGGTTCTATTTGAAATTCCTGAAGCGTCCGTGACGGCAGACGCTGGCTCGGTCGCCGAGGCGCAGCCACCGGCTCGGCGCCGCTGATCGGACAATCTCCGGCCTTACGCGAGTAGGTGTGGCGTGGTTCGGATCCGCGGGCCGATGACGGACCGCCTAGGTGTCCCCAGCCCTGATCCACCGCTTACCGGCTCGGTGTGGATCGAAAAACGTTTCACATGGGAACGATTTTTGACCCACGTAGCGGCGGGAGCCGTGATCTGGACAGGTGAGAGCGACCAAACGCCCGCGAGTGTGTCGTGGTGCGACACGGAACGTTTCAGCCGCGCGTGGCGATCAGCAGTTCGTAGTGGATCGGCTCGCCGCCGGTGGTGAGACGGTGACGGAAGAGCACTCGTTCGATGAGCTCGAGCCCGCCGGATGCGAGTAGCTCACCCACCGGTGTCCGAAACCCGCCCGGGCCGTCGGTGCGCATCCAGCGCTCGTCGATCGTGAACACGACCGGAGCACCCGCTGGCAGCAGGGCGAGCGCGTTCCGGAGTGCCGTCGCCGGCGCGTGTGTTCCGCCGAACGCGCCAGCCGAGATCAGACCAGTGGGATGGTGGGGGCGCAGTCGGGCCAGTAGCTCGGGCGAGGGATCGGCGAGATCGCCGACGAGGTACTCGCGGTAGGTTCCGGGTCGGTCGCGCAAACACGCTGCCCGGGCCGCCGGGAGCGCGTCCACGCCGACAACGGCGCCTACTCCGAGCTTGTGGACAAGTTCGCCGACAAGGCCGGTGCCGGCGCCGAGGTCAAGCAACGTCAGGCTGGCTGGGTCGAGCCCGAGCCGGGTCAGCGCCTGTGCGAGTCCAGCGGCAGCGACCTGAGGTGAGCGACAGTCGAGTAGGTCCTGGACGATGTGTTCGTAGAGCCCGGGCTCCTTGTAAAGACGCGCGTAGTCGTGCAGGCCGACGATCACCTCATCGCCGCCTTCCTGCTGCAGCGCGACGTATTCGCCGTCGGCTTCTGGCGTTCCGATCAAGCGCACCACGATGGAGGGCGATCCCATCGTGCGCCCACGTTACCCACGTTCACGACCGGCGTCCCCGAGC
>DASZMP010000092.1:0-20737 GCA_035551795.1 Solirubrobacteraceae bacterium
TGGCTGTCCGACCGCCAGCTCCACACCCGTTTGCCGGTGCGCGCGTCGAGCGCGTAGACGACGGCGTGCTCCCAGCCGGGAGCGCGCGGATCGCCCGGCGCGAGCGTCGCGACGAGGACGCTCTTGCCCGCGACGCGGACCTGGTCGACCTGGCCGCCGTGCTCGGGGCGCCACGTCCACGCGAGCGACGGCCGCGGGCGCTCGATGTGAGCGGCCACGGCACGCGAACCGCCGGGGTCGCCGCGCCTGTGCGTCCACTCGCCTTCGATGACGGAGGCCATCGGGCGGCACCGTAGCGCGTGTCGACCGGGGACCTGCCGCTATTCGACCGTGACCGTCTTGGCGAGGTTGCGAGGCTGGTCGACGTCGGTCCCCTTGAGGTCGGCCATGTAGTACGCGAGAAGCTGCAGCGGGATGACCGACAGGAGCGGCAGCACCTCGGGCTCTGCGGCGGGGATCTCGACGAGGTCGGCCGGGCCGTCGCCCGAGGACAGGAGCGACGCGACGTCGCGGTCGCCCTCCGTGCAGACCGCGATGAGCTTGCCGGCGCGCGCGTGGACCTCCTGCATGTTCGAGAACGTCTTCTCGTAGTGCGCGTCGCGCGGGCAGACGACGACGACGGGCATCTCCTCGTCGATGAGCGCGATGGGGCCGTGCTTCATCTCCCCGGCCGCATAGCCCTCGGCGTGGATGTAGGAGATCTCCTTGAGCTTGAGCGCCCCCTCGAGAGCCACGGGGAGTCCCACATGGCGACCGAGGTAGAGAAAGAACGGGTCCTGGTAGTGGGCTCCGGCGATCGCCTCGATCCCGGAAACATCGCGCTCCAGCAGGGCGGCGATCATGCGCGGCAGGCGCTTGAGGTCGGAGATGATCGGCTTGAGCTCGGTGCGATCCATCACTCCGCGGATCTCGGCCAGGCGGAGCGCGATCAGATACATGGCCGTGATCTGGCTTACGAACGTCTTGGTCGCCGCCACTCCGACCTCGAGGCCGGCCCGGGTGTAGAGGACACCGTCCGCCTCCCGCGTGGCCTGAGCTCCCATGACGTTGGTGACCGCCAGCACCCGGGCGCCCCGCTCGCGGGCGGTTCGCATGGCCACGATCGTGTCGAGCGTCTCCCCGGACTGGGAGATCCCGATCACCAGATCGTCCGGCCCCACGACCGGATCGCGATAGCGGTATTCGGAGGCGACCTCGCACTCGACCGGGACGCGGGCCCAGCGCTCGATCGCATAGCGGCCGATGAGTCCCGCGTGATGGGCAGTTCCGCAGGCGACGACGACGATCCGGCGAACCCGGCGCAGGAACTCGTCGTCGATCGGCCCCAGGTCCCCAAGGTCGATCCCCCAGCCTCGCGCCGCCCGCTCGCCGATCGTTTCGGCCACGGCGTCGGCCTGCTCATGGATCTCCTTGAGCATGAACGTCTCAAAACCCTGTTTCTCGGCGGTGCCGGCGTCCCAGTCGATCTCCACGACCTCGCGCTCCACCCGCTCGCCGGCGGGGGTGAAGAACTCCACACCATCTGGCCGCAGCGCGACGATCTCGTCGTCGGCCATGTACTGGACCTGACGTGTGTGACGCAGGAACGCGGGGATCGCCGAGGCGACGAACTGCTCTCCGTCGCCACGCCCGACGATCAGCGGGCACTCGCGCCGGGCCCCCACCAGCACGCCCGGCTCGCGGGCACTGATCGCCACGAACGCATAGTGGCCACGAAGCTGGGCGTAGGCGGCACGCACAGCTTCGACCAGATCGCCGTCATACAGGTGCGCGACGAGATGGGCGATCACCTCGGCGTCGGTCTCCGATGTGAACGTTGCCCCCTCCTCCAGCAGACGCGCCTTGAGCGCAATGTAGTTCTCGACGATGCCGTTGACGACGATGTGGACGCTGTCGGTGGTGTCGAAATGAGGGTGTGCGTTCTCCTGGGTGACCCTGCCGTGAGTCGCCCACCGCGTGTGCCCGATGCCCGTCTGTGGCTGTGGACGCTCGGCAACGGCCACAGCCGTCGCCTGCGGGGACGGCGGCATGCGGTTGCTCATCGCCGAGCGCAGCGCGTCGAGGTTGCCCACGGCACGGACGGCGTCGATGCGGCCATCCTCCAGCACCGAGATCCCGGCGCTGTCGTATCCGCGATATTCGAGCTTCTCCAAGCCGTCGAGCAGGACCAGGCGTATCTCTTTGGGCCCTACGTAGCCGACGATGCCGCACATGCGATAGCTCCTGTTCCGAAACTACGGGTCGAGTCGCACCGGCGACCCGCGTCCGCCACCCCAACCGGCGAACGAAACACTCATCTTACTTTCCGCGGTTCGACGGGGCCGGTGGCAGCCCTGCAGACTCAGGCCCGGCCGACTCAGGCGCTGCCGAGGGCGGCCTGGACGGCGGCGCACAGCTCGCGGCACAGCCGCTCGGTCTCCGCGGCGTCGGGCGCCTCGACCATCACCCTGATCAGCGGCTCGGTGCCGGACGGGCGGACCAGCACCCGGCCCCGTCCGCTCAGCTGCTGGCCGGCACGGCTGATCGCCGCCTGCACCGCCTGGTCATCCATGGCTGCCTGCAGACTTCCGCGATCCGCGGCCCGGATGCCGCGCAGCTGCTGGGGCAGCTTGCGCATCGCGCCCCGTTCGCGCAGGTCACGATCACCCAGCGCCTCCAGGGTGAGCAGAGCGCTGGCGATGCCGTCGCCGGATGGTCCGAAGTCCAGGTTGATGATGTGGCCCGACTGCTCGCCGCCCAGGACCCAGCCCCGGCGCCGCAGCTCGTCCAGCACGTAGCGATCGCCCACCGCGGTGGTGGCGACGTCGATCTCGGCCTCGCGCATCGCGGTGTGAAAGCCGTAGTTGGTCATCACCGTGACCGCGATACCGCCACCGTGCAGCAGACCCCGATCGCGAAGGTGCAGGGCCACCAGGGCGATCAGCTCGTCGCCGTCCACCACGGCGCCGTCGCGGTCTACGGCCAGCACCCGGTCCCCGTCGCCGTCGAAGGCGAAGCCGGCGTCGTGATCGCTTTTGCGGATCGCCTCGGTGATCAGCTCCAGATGGGTGGATCCGCAGCCGGCATTGATGTTGCGCCCGTCCGGTTGGTCGGCGAGTACCGTGACCTGCGCGCCCAGCCGGCGAAATATCTCGGGCGCCGCCTGATAGGTGGCTCCGTTGGCGCAGTCGAGCAGGATTCTGCGGCCGGTAAGGTCAAGACCGGAGAAGCGGTCGTGCAAGGCCTTGAGGTAGTCGTCCACCGGGTCGGGAACCCGGTGGACGTGCCCGATCCGGACGGAGGGCTGCCACGGGCGCTCCAGCTCGGCTTCCACGACATGCTCGGTGTCATCGTCAAGCTTGAAGCCGTCCGCGGCGAACAGCTTGATGCCGTTGTCCTCGTAGGGGTTGTGAGAGGCCGAGATGACCGCCGCCAGGTCGAAGCCGTGCCCGCGGAGCAGCAGCGGAGCGGCCGGCGTGGGCAGGACGCCGGCCAGATAGGCCTCCCCACCCGCCTCGGTGATCCCTGCGGCCATTGCGGACTCCAGCATGTCGCCCGACTCCCGCGTATCCCGCACAACCAGGACCCGAGCCGGATCGGCCCCGTTGTGGGCCACCACCGCCCGGGCCAGACGCAACGCCAGATCCGCGCTGAGGAAATGTCCTGCGCGGCCGCGGACGCCGTCCGTGCCGAAAAGCTGGCGAGCCAACGTGATGGGGGCGCTTAGCGCTTGGAGAACTGCGGCCGCTTGCGGGCCTTCTTGAGGCCGGCCTTCTTGCGCTCCTTGACCCGCGGATCCCGGGTCAAAAAGCCACGGCGCTTGAGCTCGCCGCGAAGGTGCGGGTCGGCCACGAGCAGGGCCCGGGAGACGCCGTGTCGCAGCGCTCCGGCCTGAGCCGAGACGCCGCCACCGTGAAGGCGGGCGACGACGTCCATGCGGGACTCGTAGCCCACCGTCTCAAGCGGCTGACGGATCATCCGCTGGAGGGTCTCGCGCGGGAAGAACTCCGCGAGGGCCTTGCCGTTGATGGAGTAGGTGCCGGTGCCGGGCTTGAGGATCACGCGGGCAACCGCGGTCTTGCGCTTGCCGGTGGCCGTATAGCGGGCGCCGGCGGCCAGATCGATGGCCGCGTCGGCGATCGGCTGAGCCTCCGTCTCGGAGTCGTCCTCGGAAGCCCGGCGAGCGGCCTCCTCAGCTTCAGCCTCAGCCGCGGCCCGAGCCTCGGCGTCCATGAACTCCTCGCCCTCGAGCGCGAAGTCAGGAATCAGATCGGCACCGGGGATGGCCGGCTTCACGCGCGGAGCCAGCTCTTCCGCCTCGTCCTCAGCCGGAGCAGCCGCAGACGGAGCCGTCTCAGTGGCTATGTCCTCGGCCGGCGGTCCGGGCTCACCGGGCTGCTCGGCGACGGTTTCAGAGGCGGCGGGCACCGGCTCATCCGGCTCAGCGAGCACCGGCTGCCCGGCAGACGGCTCGGGCGGAGCCGCCTCAGCCGGAGCCGCCTCGGCCTCGGCTGGGGCTTCCGCAGGGACGTCCGCGGCGGAGGTGTCATCAGGGGCACTCGCGAGCGGTGCCTCTGATGGCTCCTCTGGCGAGGGCGCCTCAGGCTCGCGGGAGCGGTCGTCGTCTGAAGGATTCTCGGTCAAGACTGGATCTCCATCGGTTGCGGCTGCTGGGCGGCGTGCGGATGTTCCGGGCCGGCGTAGATCTTCAGCTTGGTCAGCTGCTTACGGGCCAGCCGGTTGCGCGGGAGCATCCCCTTCACGGCGATGCGCAGGACCTCCTCCGGGCGGCGCTCCAGCATGTCGTTCAGCGAGCGTGACTTCAGACCCCCGGGATAGCCGGAGTGCCGGTAGTACATCTTGTCCGAGCGCTTGTTGCCGGTCACCGCAATCTTCTCGGCGTTCACCACGACCACAAAGTCGCCCGTGTCCACGTGGGGTGTGTACGTCGGCTTGCGCTTGCCGCGCAGAGCGTCGGCGATCTGGGTGGCCAACCGGCCGAGCGTCTGGCCGGTGGCATCGACGAGGAGCCAGTTGCGCTCCCGATCAGCTGGTGTGGCTACGTAGGTCTTCATGGCACGCACAAGCCGCGCCTTGACTGGCGCGGCCTCGGTCCATGATAGGCGATCTTTTCGGGTACAGCCCGTACGCTCCCGGCCATGGAGATCCCCGTGCCGATCCGCCGGCTCATCTACCGGGTCGGCTATCAGATCCTGCAGGCGATCTGGCTCGTGACCCGGCCGACCCTGCGCGGCGTCAAGTGCGTGCTGACCGACGGGGATCGGGTGCTGCTCGTGCGCCACACGTATGGGCGGCGGTGGTGGGACTTGCCCGGAGGCGCGATCCAGCGCGGTGAGCCGCCTGGCGGGGCGGCTCACCGAGAGATGACCGAGGAGCTGGGCCTGAGCGATGTGGACTGGAGGCCGGCCGGCGAGATCGAGGTGGTCAATCGTCGTCGAACCGATCATCTGCACTGCTTCATCGCCGAGTCGGCCGCCCCGGTGATCCGGATCGATCCGGGCGAGCTCCAGGAGGCGCGATGGTTTGCCCGGGATCAGCTGCCCGCCGACAGCTCGCCGCACCTGGCGACGATCATGCAACTGACGCTAAGCGCCACCAGCTAGTCCCGCTCACTCCCACTCGATCGTGCCGGGCGGCTTTGAGGTGATGTCCAGCACGACCCGCCCCACCGGACGGATCTGGTTGATCATCCGGCTGGCGATCTGCTCCAGCAGGTCGTAGGGGAGCCGGGCCCAGTCGGCGGTCATCGCATCATCGCTGGTCACCGCTCGGATCACGATCACATTGCCGTACGTGCGGGCATCGCCCTGAACGCCGACCGTGCGGATGTCCGGCAGCACGCAGAAGGACTGCCAAAGGTCCCGGTACAGGCCGGCCTTGCGGATCTCGTCCTGGAGGATAGCGTCGGCCTCGCGCAGGATGTCCAGGCGCTCCCGGGTGGCCTCGCCGCCGACGATCCGGATGGCCAGCCCGGGACCCGGGAAGGGCTGGCGCCAGACCAGACGCTCGGGCAACCCGAGCTCAGCGCCGACGGCCCGGACCTCGTCCTTGAACAGGGAGCGCAGCGGCTCCACCAGCTTGAACTCCAGGTCCTCCGGCAGCCCGCCCACGTTGTGGTGGGACTTGATCGTGGCCGTGCCGGTGCCGCCGCCGGACTCGATCACGTCCGAGTACAGCGTGCCCTGCACGAGGAACTCCACGTCATCCAGCCTGGCCGCCTCCTCCTCGAACACGCGGATGAACTCGGCACCGATGATGCGGCGCTTGGTCTCGGGGTCTGTGACCCCGCGCAGCCTGCCCAGGAACCGTTCGGCGGCATCGACGGCCACCAGTGGGACCTTGAAGTTGTCCCGGAAGGCGGCCACCACCTGCTCGCCCTCGTTCATGCGCATCAGGCCGTGGTCGACGAACACGCAGGTGAGCCGGTCGCCGATCGCCCGGTGCACGAGCAGCGCGGCCACGCTCGAGTCCACGCCGCCGGACAGGCCGCAGATCGCCCGGCCGTCCGGGCCGACCTGGGCGCGGATCCGCTCGATCTGCTCGTCGATGACCGATTGGGCGCTCCAGGAGCCGTCGCAACCACAGACGCCGAGCAGGAAGTTGCTCAGGACCTGCTGCCCGTACGGGGTGTGGACGACCTCCGGGTGGAACTGAATCCCGTAGATCTGCCGCTCGGCCGACTCGAACGCGGCCACCGGCGATGCTGACGAGGCGGCCAGCGCGTCGAAGCCCGGCGGCGGCTCGAACACGGTGTCCCGATGCGACATCCAGCAGCTCTGCTCGGCCGGCGTTCCGGCGAGCAGGCGGCCGGGGCTACGAACACTCAACTGCGAGCGCCCGAACTCGCCCACCTCCGCCCCCTCCACGCGGCCGCCCAGCTCCCGGGCCAGTAGCTGCATTCCGTAGCAGATGCCCAGCACCGGCACGCCCAGCTCGAGCAGCCGTGGATCCAGACGCGGAGCTCCGTCTGCATATACCGATGCCGGCCCGCCGGACAGGATCACCCCGCGGGGGCTCAGCCGAGCCACCTCCTCCGGGCCCACGTGATGTGGCAGCAGCGCAGAGAAGACGCCACATTCCCGGACCCGCCGCGCGATCAGCTGGGAGTACTGCCCGCCGTAGTCCAGCACGACCACCTGGTCGCTCGCCGCCCGGGGCTGGACGGGGGCGTCTTGCGCCGCGTCGGGCTCGGGGAGGATCGCCGGTTCCAGATCATCGGTCAGCCCCGGCTCGCGGAGCTGACCAAGCTGAATGGCGTCAGTCGGCGGCACCGACCGCGGCGGTCCGGCCGCTGGCTCCCATGCCGACGCCCTGCTCGCGCTGAAGGTGCTTGCCCTCGGTCTGCAGCGCGGGCGCCACCATCAGCTCAGCCCGGTTGAACTCGGCGATGTCCTTGTATCCAGTGGTGGCCATCGAGGTGCGCAGGCCACCCATCAAATTGAAGGTGCCGTCGTTCTCGCGAGCGGGACCGCGGATGATCTCCTCCAGCGTGCCGTTCGGAGTGGTGACCACGCGCGTGCCACGCGGCAGCGTCGGGTGGAACGTGGCCATCCCCCAGTTGTAGCCCCGGCCGGGTGCCTCGTAGCTGCGGGCCAGAGCCGATCCGAGCATCACGGCGTCGGCACCGCAGGCGATCGCCTTGGCGATGTCGCCGCCGTTGCGCATTCCGCCGTCGGCGACCACCTTCACGTAGTCGCCGGTTTCCAGCATGTGCTGTGAGCGGGCGGCGGCCACGTCGGCGATGGCCGTGGCCTGGGGCACGCCGATCCCGAGGACTCCACGCGTGGTGCAGATCGCGCCCGGACCGACCCCGACGAGCACGCCCTTGGCACCGGTGCGCATCAGATGCAGTCCGGTGTGGTAGGAGGCACAGCCCCCGACCACCACCGGAATCGGGTCGAGCTCGCGGATGAATTCCTTGAGGTTCAGCGGCGGCCGTGTCTCGTCGCTGGAGACATGCTCCGCGGAGACGACCGTGCCCTGGATGACCAGGATATCCAGCCCGGCCTCGAGCGCCACGTCGTAGTACTTGCGGACCTTCTGCGGGGTCAGCGAGGCCGCGGCGACGACGCCCTGCTCCTTGATCTCCCGGATGCGCTGGGCGATCAGCTCAGGCTTAACGGGCTCCCGGTAGATGTCCTGCATCTCCCGGGTGGAGATGTCCTTGGAGAAGCTGGCGATGCGCTCGAGCTGCGTCTCGGCGTCCTCGTAGCGGCAGAAGATGCCCTCGAGGTTGAGCACGGCCAGGCCACCGAGCTTGCCGATGGTCCCGGCGGTCGCCGGGGAGACGACGCCGTCCAGAGCGGCCGCCAGCAGCGGAAGCTCGAACCTGTATGGGCCCAGGACCCAGCTGATGTCGACGTCATCGGGATCCCGCGTGCGCCGCGAGGGCACGATCGCGATGTCGTCAAATCCGTAGGCCCGCCGGGCCTTCTTTCCACGTCCGATTTCGACTTCCATTACGGCATCGTAGAACTAGTCGCGGACGAAAACACGGCGTTCATATAGCTGAGGGAAACGACCGATCGGGCGGCAACCACGGTCGCTTTGACTTTAGCAGCGGTCCAGGCCTGCTCCGGGCACCGAGCGGGCGGCAAAAGCCGGAGCCTGCGGCGTTTCAGCTGACCTGAGCGGGCAGGCTGAGCCGCTCGGCCGTCACCGTGTCGAGAATGCGCTCGACCTTGCCCGGCTCAAGGATTCCGGCGCCGATGTGCTGCGTGGACTCCGCGCCGCAGGCGACGCCGAAGCGCAGGCAGTCCACCACCCGGCGCCCCCCGTACCGTGCGGCCACGTAGCCGGCCAGGAACGCGTCACCCGATCCGATCGGGGACCGGGCCTCCAGCGGTTCGACAGTCACCCGGTAGAGGACCTGAGAACCGGACTCCAGCACCTGGGCGAAGCAGCCGTCGGAGACCGTCATGATCGCCTCGGCCGGCCCCAAACGGACCATCTCGGCCACGGCGCCGGCCCGATCGTCGGTGTCATTGAACTCGTAGCCGACCAGCTCCTCCGCCTCCAGCTCGTTGGGCGACACCACCTCCGGCTCCGCGCGCACGGCATGCCGAAGTGGCTCGCCGTCGGTGTCGATGATCGTCGTCACGCCGAGCTTGCGCACGCTACGGATCAGATCGGCGTAGATGTCGGGCTCCACCCCGCGCGGAAGGCTGCCGGCGAATACGCAGATGCTGGCTCCCTTGGCCAGGTACATGAGCTTCTCCCGGAACAGATCGAGCTCCTGCGAGGTGATGGCGGGGCCGCGCTCGTTGATCTCGGTGTGCAACCCGGTGGTGGGATCGAGGACCGCGGTGTTGGTCCGGGATTCCTCACGGATGCGCACGAACGAATTGAGCACCGCCTCGTCATTGAGCGCTTCGACGATTCGCCCGCCCGTGGCGCCGCCGGTCAGGCCGGTGGCGATCACCGGCTGGCCGAGCCGCTTGATGGCTCGGGCGATATTGACGCCCTTGCCGCCCGGCATCGTCTTCTGGTCGACCGTGCGGTGACGGCGGCCGGGCGTGAAGTTGGGCACCTCGAGTGTCTTGTCGAGCGCCGTGTTGAGAGTGACCGTGATGATCATGAGTCCCTTTGTCCCTCGGCCGCTTCACGCGGCTGGGCCTGGCGGCGCCGCCGCGCGATCTGACTGGCCACGAGGGCTCCGATCGCGAGCATCAGCACCAGCAGCGTAGACGGTCGGATGAGGATCCGGGCGGCTTTGGCCACCGGCGAGATGGCCGGCAGCGCCCGGGCCAGGATCAACCGCACGCGGCCGGCCACCCGGCGTCCGGCGTAGACGATCGCCTCCCCGACCACGGCGTGCCGCGGCAGGGGCCCCGACAGCTCCTTGGGCACCCGGACCGTGACCCGCACGCGGGTGGTCTTGGCCACGACGAAGCTGAACGGGTGCTGGGGGATGACCACGGCGTGACGGCTCGAGTACTGCTCGGGCGGCCGGGCCAGCACCTGCCCCCGCCGAATCGCGCGATCCAGGTGGAAGGCCGAGAAGCCATAGTCCATCAGGGCCAGCGCGCTGCGGTCGCGGGCCGTCTCGCTGCTGGTACCGAGTACCGATCCGATCAGCGTCATGCCCCAGCGCGTGGCCGAAACGACGAGCACGTACCCGGCATCGTTCGTATGACCGGTCTTCACTCCGTTGATCCAGCGATAACGGGCGACCAGGTCGTTGCGGTTGACCACGTAACGTGCCGGCCCGGTGTGCAGGGTGGCGTCCGGCAGGTCCACGATCCGGCGGAAGAAGGCCGAGTGGGCACGGTCGTAGGCCGCCAGCCGATCCAGGTCGGTGGCGCTCGAGTAGTTGCCCGGCGTGTCCAACCCGATCGGCGTCGAGTAGTGCGTGTCGGTCAGGTGAAGCGCCCGGGCTTCGGCGTTCATCATCCTGACGAACCGGGCGACCGAGTGGTGTCCGACGTTGTAGGCCAGATCCTCGGCCGCGTCATCGGCACTGGGGAGCATCGTCGCCAGCAGCAGGTCGTGGACGCTCATCCGCTCGCCCGGTCGCAGCCCGATCTGCGAGTCGGCGGATGCCGGCACCCAGTCGTTCTGCGTGAACCGTGTGTTCAGGTGATGGACGTGCTCGAGGACGATCAGCGCCGTCATCAGCTTCGTGGTGCTGGCGATCGCCCGCCGCGCGTGGCCGTTGACGTCCCACACCACCTGCCCCGTGGAGGCATCGATCAGGCTGGCCGCTGTGACCGGGAGCCGCGGTGGCGGAGTGCGATGGAAGTGCTTGGAGCCGGTGGCGGCTGTGGCCGGTGCGGCCGGCAGGGCGACGAGGGCCGCCAGCACAAGGCCCGCGAAGGCGAGGAGTGCCCTGATCCGGTGTGGTCCCAGTCGGCAGACCCGGCTCATCGCCTCAATCTCAGCCGCTGTCCGACCTGGAGGTTGCCCGTGGAGACACCGGGGTTCAGGCTCTCCAGGGTGGGCAGCGAAACGCCGGTGCGGGCGGAGATCACCGAAAGACTGTCGCCGTTACGAACCTTGTAGTACTTGGGCCTCACGGAATGGTGCTTGTTGGCGGAGGTCGCGGAGCTCTTCGATGTGTGGCTGGTGGTGGCGCTGGTGGCACCCGACCCACCCGAGCTCGAGCCGACGTTGTGCTCGACGACCAGATACGTGGCCAGAGCAATCGCGGCGAGCGCCACGGGCGCCAGGTACCGGAATGGACTCCGGTGCGGGCGCGATTGCTCGTACATCGGGCGCCGATCATACCTTCGCGGCTTGCGCAGGCGAAACACCGGCGGTTCTCGCCGCGCGTTGAACCGGCCCTCACGCCGCGCCTCAGCCGCTGAGAGACCAGGCCAGCTCCCGCAGCCTAGCGGCCTCTCGCTGAGCGGCGAGGAGCGGGTCGCCGCCGTCGCGTTCATGGGCAAAGATGATGCTGCGCGACGCGCTGACCAACCCCCCGGCCCGGCCTGGGGCAAACGCGGGCGCCAGATCCTCCACCCGGCCTCCCTGGGCGCCAACGCCTGGGAGCAGGAACACCGTGTGGGGCATGAGCTCCCGCATCTGGGACAGCCGACCGGGCGCGGTGGCGCCCACCACGGCACCAACATCCGATAGCCCTGCGGCCCCGACGCCAGCGGCCCCCCACCGGTTGACCAGCCCCGCCAGGTGCTCGGACAGGGTCCCGCCGCCCGTCAGTGCCGCCTCCTGCACATCCTCGGCGCCCGGGTTGGAGGTGCGAACGAGCACGAACAGGCCGGAACCGACGGTCCGAGCCGTCTCGATGAGAGGCTGGAGCGAATCCCCGCCCAGCAGAGGGTTGACGGTCAGCGCGTCGGCGCCCAGGCCTGTGACCGGGCCGAACGCCGTCGGCGTCACGCCCAGGAAGGCCTGCGCGTAGGCGGTGGCCGTCACCGGCACGTCACCCCGCTTGGCGTCGGCGATCACCAGCAGGCCGGCCTGCCGCGCGAACTCCACGGCCTGGGATAGGGCGTGCCAGCCCGCGGCGCCGAGCCGCTCGAAGCAGGCCACCTGAAGTTTGACGGCTACGCACTCCTGGCCGGCCGACTCGATGGCCAGCCGGCAGTGCTCGAGCACGGCCCGGGCCGCCCGGGCGGCCACCGGATTCGGCCGGCTGGCTTCGGCGTCCGGCGGAGCGGGCATGTCGCCCGCCCCTCCGGCCAGCTGTACGGCTCGTGGCCACAGCCGGGCCGGATCTGGATCGAGCCCGAGCACCAGCTGTGACCTGCGCTGGTCGACCAGCTGCGCCAGCCGGTCGCCGAAAGTCTGAGAAGCCTCGGAATCTGATGATGAATGCCCCCCGGAGGACGTCACGTGGACGACCCGGGGCGCAGTCACTTCCGAGGCCTCCTCAAGACTCAGATCCGATCCGCCGGCTTAGTTGACGGCCTTCTTGAGCGAAGCCCCCGCCGTGAACTTCGGCGCGTTGGAGGCAGCGATCTGGATCTTCTCCCCCGTGGCCGGATTACGACCTTCGCGGGCACTCCGGGCCGAGACGCTGAACTTCCCAAAGCCGGAGAACGTCACGTCGCTCCCTCGCTTGAGGGCGTCCTCGATCGTCGACAGCATCGCTTCCACAGCCTCAGATGCATCCCTCTTGCTGAGCCCAGCCCGATCAGCGACCTGGTCGATGAACTCCGATTTCGTCACTTGCTCCCTCCTTCGAGGTGGTAGGAATCGTCGAAGCTAACAGGCAATGCGGACAAAGCGACGGCCGGCTGACTGCCGGTTACGCGCTCTCCCGCATCTACCATGATCCAACATGTCAAGCGCACCGTATCGCCTGATGGCACTGACAGGGGCGCCGATTTGGCCGGATTATCGGGCTTTTAGGCGATTCCGGGGCCTCCAGAGGACCCGTCCGCGCCCGGCGAAGTGGCCCTTCGGCCCCGTCGATGACCCGCCCGCGCCTTGACCGACGCCCCCAGCCAGACCGCTCGTCCGAGCGGCGACCCGGCGCCGGAGCGCCAGGATCGGGTGCCTGAGAGCCGGGACGGGGTGCGTGAGAGCGAGGACCGGGTGCCTGAGAGACAGGATCCCCCGAACGTCCCCGCCGGGCGCGACAATCCCCGTGCGCCACGACCCGCGCAGCAGCCGACGCCGCCGGTCGTGGAGGAGACTCAACCCGTGGTCGACGACACCATTCCGGCACCCGACGATCTGACCGACAGCAGCTCGGTTGATCTCAGCCGCATCGCGTGGTCGATCACCACGATCGCCTTCCTGATCGCGATGGTCGTGCTCGGACTCCGCGGGGACATGGGCTACGCCGGAGTGACGCTCGCCGTCGCGGTGGCGGCGGCCATCAATCTGTTTTCGTGGGGCTCCCAGTAGCGCTACTGGGCGCTGGCGGCTCGACCAGCGTCTCCCCCGGACGCACCCGGTCCTGAGGCTCGAGATGGATCAGCACGTCGGCGCCGCCGAGGGCGCGGGCGATGACAGCCTGGAGCTGGTGGGCGGTGCGGTGGGCGTTCTCCAGAGACGTACCCGAGCGGAACTGCACGTGGACGTCGATGTACCGCTGCGACCCCCCGCGCCGGCTGCGCAGCTCGTGGTATCCGACCACCCCGTGGGTGGTGCCAAACGACTCGATCGCCTTCCGCACGGCGGTGACCTCCTCGCCCGGCAGGGCCTGATCGACCAGGACCTGGCCGGCTCCGGTGAGCAGGCGAACCCCGGTGATCACGATCGCTGCGGCCACCAGCAGGGCCGCCACGGGGTCGATCCACTGCTGACCGGTGGCGTCGACCAGCACCAGCGCCAGCAGCACGATGCCCGAGCTGAGCGCATCGGTGCGCAGGTGAGCGGCGTCCGCCATCAGCGCCGGCGACGCGGTCGCCCGGCCCCGCCGCGCCAGCACGGCGGAGACCACGAGGTTCACCACCGTTGAAACCGCGATCACGGCGATGCCCAGGCCCAGCGTGTGCGTGCGCCCCCCGGACAGCAGGCGGCGCACGGCCTCGAAGGCGATCGCCGCCGAGCCGACCAGGATCAGGACGCCTTCGATCGCCGCCGCCAGGTCCTCCATCCGCTCGTGCCCGTAGCGGTGGGTCTCATCGGCCGGCTCGCCCGCCTTGCGAACCGAGAAGAACGCGACCAGTGATGCGATCAGGTCGACACTGGAATGGACCGCCTCCGTGAGGATCGCCACCGATCCGGTGAGCGTCCCGGCGATCACCTTGAGCAAGATGAGCGTCGAGTTGGAAGCCACCGACAGGCCGGCGGCTCGCTGCTTCTCGGCTGGCGGGCCGCCGCCGTGCGCATCCGGAGCCGTGTGCAGGGTGGGGACGGCCGCGGACGGCTGGAAGGAGCTCATCGCGGCTGCCGGCTCCGGTTCGCATCCTCGGCGAACCACTCGGCGAACCCCCGCACGGCACGTCCGCGGTGGCTGATGGCGTCCTTCTCCTGATCGCTCATTTCGGCCATCGTGCGTCCGGAGGGCTCCTCGTCAGGAACGAATGCCGGGTCATACCCGAACCCGCCTTCGCCGCGAGGAGCCGGCGCCAACCGGCCGCGGCACTCGCCGAGGAACACCCGCTCGACCGGCTGCCCGTCCGCGCCGGGGTCGACATAGGCGACCACACACACGTAACGCAGCCCGCTTCCCGCCGGTGCCTCCTGCACCAGCTTGTCGAGATTCTCCTGATCGCTCGCCCGTTCGCCCGCGTACCGGGCCGATCGAACCCCGGGGGCGCCTCCCAGCGCCTCGGCCTCGATGCCCGAATCGTCAGCGATGGCCGGACGACCCAGCGCTCGGGCAGCGGCCCGAGCCTTGGGCAGCGCATTGGCCTCGAACGTGTCCCCTTCCTCCGGCGGGAGCTTGACGTCCGCTGGCAGCACCTCCACCGAGATCTGCCACGGGAGCAGCATGCGCGCCACCTCCCGGATCTTGTGCGGGTTGCGAGTGGCCAGGACCAGCGAACGCGCCGCGGCGCTCATGTCACTCCCCGGCGGTGATCGCCTCGTTCTGAGCGGTCCGCAGAGTCTCCATGCCGCGGGCAGCCAGACCGAGCAGCTCGTCCAGGTGGGCCCGAGACAGCGGCGTGCGCTCGGCCGTGGCCTGGACCTCCACCAGATCACCGTCGATGGTCATCACCACATTGGCGTCGACCTCGGCGCTGGAATCCTCCGAATAGTCGAGGTCGAGGAGGGGAACCCCGTCCACGACCCCGCAGGAGACGGCGGCCACACTGCCGGTGAGCGGGGAGCGCTCCAGCGATCCCTCTCGGACGAGCACCTCGATGGCGAGTCGCAGGGCGACCATGCCGCCGGTGATCGAGGCGCAGCGGGTGCCTCCATCGGCCTGGAGAACGTCGCAGTCGATGTAGACGGTCCGTTCGCCGAGCGCCCGGACATCGATCACGCCGCGCAGCGAGCGCCCGATCAGGCGCTGGATCTCCACCGAGCGGCCGTCCATCCGCCCCTTGGAGATGTCGCGCTGCTTGCGCTCGCCGGTGGAGGCGGGGAGCATTCCGTACTCGGCGGTGACCCAGCCGCGTCCTTGCCCGGCCATCCAGCGGGGAACGCTCTCCTGCACCGATGCGGTGCAGATGACCCGGGTCTCCCCTACGGAGATCAGCGCCGACCCCGAGGCGGTGCGCACGAATCCCGCATCGATCGAGATCGGCCGCATGACGTCAGCCGCCCGTCCGTAGCTGCGCTGGCTCATGCGGCCACCTTAGCTTTAGCCGGAAGTTCGACGTGCTCCACCTGACCGAATGGCATCTGCAGAAAGCGCACCCCGACCTCGTGGAATGACTCGGCGTCGCCGGTGCACTGGAACCGGTAGTCCCCCTCACCGCGGCGGGGGTTGAGGAGCCCGCGGGCCGACAGCGCCCGCTCCGCCGAGCGCGCCACCCCGGCGCCGGCGGAGACGAGCGTCACGCCGCGCCCCAGCATCCGCTGGAGCATGGGCGCGCACAGCGGATAGTGCGTGGAGCCAAGGATCACCGTGTCCACATCGGCTTCGATCAGAGGGGCGCAGTAGGCCCGCACGGTGTCCAGCACCTGCTCGTCGAACGGGAAGCCGGACTGGATGATCCCGGCCAGATCCCGGCAGGCCACGCTCTCCAGGTGCACGTGAGGGTCGGCGGCGGCCACCGCTCGGGCATACGCGCCGTTGTCCACCGTGGCCGAGGTGGCCAGCAGGCCGATACGGCCGGAGCGGCTGGCCACGACCGCGAGCTGGGCGGCCGGCCTGAGCACCCCGATCACGTCGATATGGGGCGCGGTCTGCTCGAAATGGCGCTCGAGCGTCTCGAGCGCCGCCGCGCTGGCGGAGTTGCACGCCACCACCAGCAGCTTGATCCCCTGCGCCAGCAGGTGATCGGCGATCTGGACTGAGAACTCCTGCAACTCCTCCTGCGTGCGGTCGCCGTAGGGGAAGTGCGCCGTGTCCCCGAGATACACGTAGTCCTCCGCCGGCAGCGACACGAGCAGCTCATGCAGCACCGTCAGCCCTCCCACCCCGGAATCGAACACCCCGATCGGATTGGAAGGCTGGATGGCAGGGCGCGGCGCCCCCGGATCGAAACTGGATGAGCTCATCGTTGGTTTGATGGTGTCAGGTGCAGCATGCGCGCGCTCGTCGTCACGAACATGTACCCCACTCCCGCTCGCCCGGCCTTCGGAAGCTTCGTCGCTGACCAGGTGGAGGCACTTCGCCGCCTGCCGGGGATCGATCTGGACGTGCACGTGCTTCCGGGTGGAAGCGCGCTCCGCTACGCGCGCGGTGCCTGGGAGCTGGGCCGGCGCCTCGGCCACGCACGGTTCGACGTGGTCCACGCTCACTTCGGGCTCTCAGCCGGGCCGGCACTGCGGGTGCCGGCCCAGGTGCACGGCGTCACCCTGCACGGGACGGACATCACCCACCCGCGATCCCGAGCGCTCACGCTGGCCACACTGCGGCGAATGGACCTGGTGGCGGCGGTGTCAGCCGACCTGGCCACCCAGGTCCCAGCCTGGTCCACGCGCCGGCCGGTGCGGGTGCTGCCCTGTGGAGTGGCGCTGGACCGGTTTCAACCGATTGACCGGGCGCCGGCGCGCACCCGCTTGGGACTTGATCCGGGCGAGCCTTGCCTGCTGTTCCCGGCCGATCCGCGGCGACCGGAGAAGCGCCATGATCTGGCCGCGGCCCTGGCCGCCCGCGCCGGGGGAGCCGGGGTGCGGTTGCTGGCGCTCGGATCGGTGGCGCCCGACCAGGTGCCGTTCTATGTCAACGCGGCCAATGCCGTGCTGGTCCCGTCGGACCGCGAAGGCTTCGGTCTGGCCGTGCTCGAGGCCCTGGCGTGCAACGTGCCCGTCCTGGCCACCCCGCACGGCGCGGCTCCAGAGGCCCTGGATGGCGTGGCCGGCACCCTGTGCGCGCCGTTCTCGCTGGAGGCGTGGGCGGCGGCGCTGGAGCCCTTGGTCGCCGCTGAGGATCCGCGAGTGGAAGGTCGGGCGGTGGCCGAGCGCTACGGGACGGATGCCATGGCCCGGCGGGTGGCGGACGCGTGGGAGGAGCTGCTGGGCGGCTAGGCAAGCACCGGCCAGAACTCGCGCAGCCGGGCCCGGGCCTCCGGGGCCAGCGCCTCGGGTGCGCCACCGGCGGCCCCGCCGCCCGGCGACAGCAGCACGTCGATCGCCGAGCGCACCCCATACAGATCCTCGCCGCCGCCGCGCAGCACGTCCATCGTCAGCGCCACCCCGCGAGCCAGCGGCTCCAGCGCGTAGCCGCCCTCCATCACCGCTCCGATCGGCGCCTCCAGCTCGCTCGCCAGGTCCCGCAGCAGAGTCGCCATCGCGCCGAACCCGGCATCGCTCACCCGGCAACCGGCCAGCGGATCGCCCTCGTGGGCGTCGAACCCGGCCGACACGAGAATCAGCCCGGGGCGGTAGGCCCGGGCCACCGGCACGATCACATCGCGCACGAGCGAGACGAACACGGCATCGCCCGATCTCGACGGGACAGGGAGGTTGATCGTGTAGCCGCGCCCGACGCCGGCTCCCACATCCGAGCCCGGACCGGTTCCCGGATACAGCGGCCACTGATGGATCGAGGTGAACAGCACGTCGGCGGCATCGTGGAACACGTCGTTGGTGCCGTTGCCGTGGTGCACGTCCCAGTCGACGATCAGGACCCGCTCCACATCACCCGTGGCCAGCGCGTGGCGGGCGGCCACGGCGATGTTGTTGAACAGGCAGAAGCCCATCGGCCGGCGGGGCAGCGCGTGATGGCCGGGCGGACGGTGGGCGCTGAACCCGACCGCACCCGGGCCCGCCGCCAGCAGCCGCTCGACCAGCGCCACGGCTCCGCCGGCACCGTGTAGAGCCGCCTGGAACGAGCCCCGGCTAATGACCGTGTCGGCGTCGAGGAATCCGCCCCCGTCCGCGGAGAGCTGCTCGATCGCCTCGATGTAGGCCTCCGGATGGACGCGCTGGAGCACGTCGCGGCTGACCGCAGGCGACTGAACCCGCTCGTAGCCCAGCCAGTCCAGCCGCTCGAGCTCCGCCATCACCGCCACGATGCGCTCCCGGCGCTCGGGATGCTCACCCGTGTCGTGCTCCAGCGAGCTGCCGTGGGAGAAGAGAACGGCCGGAGGAGCCACTGCGCAGGTACCGTACCCCCGTTGAGTGAGCCCGATAGCCAGCTGATCGTCGTCGGCGCGGGTGCTGCCGGCCTCTACACCGCCCTGTGCGCATCGCGCCGCGGGGCGCGGGTGACGCTGGTGTCTGCCACGCCACTGGCCGGCGCCTCGAGCTATTGGGCCCAGGGTGGACTGGCCGCGGCGATCGCGCCGGAGGACAGCTCCGAGCAGCACCTGGCCGACACTCTGGCGGCGGGTCGGGGGGCGGTTCGCGAGTCGGCGGCACGCATCCTCTGCCACGAGGCCCCGGCCGCCGTTGAGGACCTGACCCGCCTGGGCGTCACGTTCGATGCCGACCGGCAGGGACGGCTGGCTCTGGGGCTGGAGGGCGGGCACAGCCACCGCCGCGTCGTGCACGCCGGCGGCGCGGCCACCGGACGGCGGATAATCCGGCAGCTCTCGGCCCGGGCCAGCGCGGATCCGCTGATCGAGATCCTGGAGGACCGGCGGGTGACCGCGCTCGTCACCCGTGACGGTCGCTGCGCGGGAATCAGGCTGCTCGAGGGACAGGTGCTGAGCGCCCCGGCCATCGTGCTGGCCACCGGCGGGGCGGCTGCGCTGTGGGCGCGGACCACCAACCCTGCCGGCGCCACCGGGTCTGGGCTGCTGCTGGCCCACGACGCCGGGGCGGAGCTGGCCGACCTGGAGTTCATGCAGTTTCACCCGACGGCGCTGGTGGGCGCCAACGGAAGCGACGGACTGCTGGTCACCGAGGCGGTGCGCGGCGAGGGGGCGACCCTGGTGGACGACCGGGGCGAGCGCTTCGTCAACGAGCTGGCGCCCCGCGACGAGGTGGCGCTGGCCGTGCAGGAGACGATGCTGCGCACCGGCGCCCGCTCGGTCGGTCTGGATATGCGCAGCGTCAACCCGAGCCTGTTCCCCAACGTGGTGGCGGCGCTGCGGCGATCCGGCATCGATCCCGAGCGCGAGCTGATTCCCGTGGCCCCGGCCGCCCACTACATGATGGGCGGCGTGGCCACCGACGTGGAGGCGCGCTCGTCGCTGCCCGGGCTATACGCGGTCGGCGAGTGCTCGTGCACCGGCCTGCACGGCGCCAACCGGCTGGCATCGAACTCGCTCAGCGAGTGCTTTGTGTTCGGCGCCCGGGCGGCGCGGGCGGCGCTCGACGAGCCCAGCCTGCTGAGCTCCGACCACGCAGCGTCGGTCGTGGCGGCACCCGACGGCGGCAGCGCGATCGCGCTCCCGGCCCAGGAATCGCGTGAGCAGCTGTGGCGCCACGCCGGACTCGAGCGCAATCGCGAGAGCCTGAGCCAGCTGCTTGACGATCCGCATCCGCTGGTGCGGTTGATCGCAAACGCAGCTCTGTCGAGAAATGAGAGTCGCGGAGCGCATTGGCGGGAAGACTGTCCCGAGATCAACGACGCCCTCGATGAACGGCATGTGACGCTCGTTACGGACCAGGAGTCAGTTTTCGAGCGCTGGAAGTAGTGTTCAAGACGGACCGGACTGGAGGGGCCGAAAGGAGATGCAGGTGCATGTATCGCTTCAGCCGAGCCATCTACCGCGAACTCTGTACGGAGATCATCGAGGACACTCGTGAGCAGCCGTACCTGAACCACGAGCGGGTTCTGAAAGCGTGCGAGTCCGCGGTCGAGCGCCTGGCGACCGACCGGCACTACTTCGCGCGACCGGCGCGGACGCTGTTCACCGACATCCGCGTCTATTTCCCGATCTCCGCCCAGGGACGGGTCTGGCGAGTTGTCGAGCGCTACATGACCTTCGCCGACGAGTTCCTCGCCAGCCAGCCGTCGAGCCGCTTCGACATCAACGGCAACCCGATCCTCTGCCGCGCCAGCACGCGAAAGGGAACCCAGTGCCAGCGCGCGCCGCTGCCGCACAACGGCTACTGCCCGTCACACCAGCACCTGGCCGAGACCGAGGATTTCCACGAGCGCGAGGTGAGCGAGTTGGCTGCGGCCTGACCCTCCACGCTCGCCGCAGCGTCCTGCATCCGCAACGCACGCGTGGATATCGCGGGATTCACGTGTTGACTGCCACGCACGGGGTAAGGAGACCCTGAACTGCCCTGAAGACCCTGGACACGTTGTCCACCGGGCGGGAATCACCAGCGCCATCTCACGACTCGCGTGAATACGCAGAAAACCCGT
>DASZMP010000093.1:0-31347 GCA_035551795.1 Solirubrobacteraceae bacterium
GTGGCAGTGGTACTGGGACTCCTGCTTTGCCGCGATCGCTTGGCGCCACTACAACCTGGAGCGCTCCCAGCAGGAGCTGCGCTCACTGCTCGCGGCGGCTCGCGAAGACGGGTTCATCGGTCACACGATCTTCTGGAACACGCCGCTCGAGGGTGTGCGGCGGTTCACCTACAACGTCCTCTCGCCCAGCGCGCCGATGACGGCCAGCATCCAGCCCCCGTGCCTGGCCTGGGCGTGGCGGATCGCGGTGGGGGACCCCGCGCAGGAGCCCGGTATCGCGGCCCACCACGACTGGCTCGAGCAGCACCGTGACCTGGATGGCGACGGGCTGATCTGGATCGTGCAGCCGGACGAGTCTGGACTGGACGCCTCACCGCAGTTCGACCCGGTGTGGAGATGGCGAGCGCACGACCTCCCCGGATTCATCACCCTCGTGCACCGCAACCGCCGGCTGGGCTATGACCTGGGGCGAGTGGCCAGCCGCGGAGGACCGGTGGTGTGCGAGGTGCTGACCAACGTCATGTACTCGCTGTCTCGGCTCGCGCTCGGCCGCCCGTCGCTGACGCCGGCCATCGTCGAGCGCCTGTACGACGCGGAGCGTGGCCTGTTCGGTCCTCTGGTGCGGCCGCAGGCCGCGGCGCGGATCCCGGTCGATTGGACGGCCCTGGCCCCGCTGGCCCTGCCCGACCTGCCCGAGGCCATCGGCCGGAGGCTGGTCGAGGAGCACCTGTTCGACCCCGAGAGGTTCTGGCTACCCGCTGGCCTGCCGTCGGTGGCGGCCGACGAACCGACCTTCCGGCGTGACGACCGCGGCCCGTGGCGCCAGCATCGCTACTGGCGGGGACCGATGTGGATCAACGCCGTGTGGCTCGTGTGGCTGGGGCTGGTACGGCTGGGCTATCAGGAGGCGGCGGACACGCTGGCCGCACGGGCTCTGCAGGCGGTCACCCAGAGCGGCTTGCGGGAGTACTACGACCCCTACGACGCCACGGGCATGGGCCAGCCGCACTTCGCCTGGTCAACTCTCGTCCTGGAGCTGATCGATCCGGATCCACGTGCGCGCTCCAGCTACGTGGCCGAGCCCGAGCAATCCTTCCCCCAGGCATCGGCGGCGCGCTAAGTTGGAAGCATGGACAACGATAGCCCAGATACCCAGCAGAGCGTCGAGTTGAGTGACGATGAGTGGCGGGCCCGCCTGAGCCCAGAGCAGTACCAGGTGCTGCGCAATCAGGCCACGGAACGGCCGTTCACCGGTGAGTACGTGCACATGAAGGATGACGGCAGCTATCACTGCGCCGGCTGCGGGGCCGAGCTGTTCGCGTCGGACACCAAGTTCGAGTCCGGCAGCGGGTGGCCCAGCTTCTACGAGCCGGCCGTAGCGGTCAACGTGGAGACCCGGGTGGACCACAGCCACGGAATGACCCGCACCGAGGTGGTGTGCCGCCGCTGCGGCGGACATCTCGGCCATGTGTTCGATGACGGTCCGCAGCCGACCGGGCTGCGCTACTGCATCAACTCCTGCGCGCTGGAGTTCGGCCAGAAGTAGGGCCCTTCGCCTCGTCGGGCTCGGCGGGCGGCGTGTCGGCCTCGAACTCTCGGGCGGCACGGCGCTCGCGGCGCCGGACGGTCAGCCACACGCCGACGAACGCCACGAGCAGCACCGCGGCGGCGGCGATGCCGACGCTGGACAGCACACTGATGATCGCCGAACCGCCGAAGTAGCCGAGCAGGCCATAGGTCAGACCCCAGGTGACGGCGCCCAGCGCGTTCCAGGCAAAGAACGTGCGGAAGCGCATTCCGTTAATCCCGGCCAGCCACGCGGTGGCAAACCGCACCCAGGCGATCCAGCGCCCGATGAACACCGCCTTGGGTCCGTGCCGATCGAAGAAGCGGTCGCCCATCGCCACCAGCCGCTCCCGGCGGCGGTGAAACGGGCCGGTGGAGACCAGCGCGTCACGACCGAACCGGCGGCCGAGCACGAACCCCAGGTTGTCCCCGATGATCGCTGAGGCGACCCCGATCGGGATGACCAGCCAGATGTGGAGCTTGCCCTGGCTGGCCAGGACGGCGGCCAGCACCAGGGCAGTCTCACCCGGGGAGGGGATGCCCATCGACTCCAGTCCGATGATCGCGGGCAGCAGATAACCGAGGCTGCTGGAGACGCCGAAGATCGCGGCCTGCAGGGCCAAGGGGGCGGACTCCTATGCGGTGAGCCGCTGGGTTTGAAGCGGCGCTGGCACCTGCTCGACCACCGCCGGGTTGCGCGCGACGGCCAGCAGCGAGAGCCCGGCCGGAAGCGTGCGACCCCGGCCCAGCCAGCGTGACTCGGCCCGCAGTGGCAGCTGCAGCAGGCGGTTGAGCCAGGTCGGGGGAAGATGCAGTTCACTCGTGTAGCGGCCGTCGGTAGAGCGACGGCGCTGGATCAGCCGGACGAGCACGGCGGGCGCCAGTAACAGGCTGTTGAACGAGGTGATCCGCTCGAGCTGCCACCCCGAATCGCCGAGGGCCCGGACCAGGCGCTCGCGGGAATAGCGCCGGAAGTGATGGTTGAGCTCGTCGTGGCTCGACCACAGGGCCTGGTAGGCCGGGACGGTGAGGAGCAACCAGCCACCGGGCCGGCTGACCCGCCGCAGCTCGCGGAGGGCCACTGTGTCATCCGGCGTGTGCTCGATCACGTCCAGGCAGGTGATCAGATCGAAGGTATGCGCGTCCCAAGGGAGCTCCTCGACCCGACCCGTCTGCACCTCGAAGTCGCCCCGCGCCCGGGCCACCTCGGCTGCCTCGGGGTTGAGCTCCAGCCCGGCCACGCTGTTGCAGTAGCGGGCCAGCTCCTGAAGGGTGCGACCCGACCCGCACCCGGCGTCCAGAGCGCGGGCCTCGCGGCTCAGTGGCATCCGATCCAGCTCTTGGTCGAGCACTTCGCGCCGGCCGCGATACCACCAGTGATGCTCGTCGACATCGAGCATCGTCTTCATCAGGCGTTGATCCATCGTTAATGATCCTGGCAGGTCCGACGTGGAATCCGCTAGTTCACGGTCGTGGGAACGTCCTCCTCGATGGGCGCGCGAGTCGCAGACAGCGTGACCGTGAAGGTGGCACCGAGACCGGCGTCAGCCCCGAGGTCCAGCGAGCCGTGCATGCGCTGAGCCAGCTCCCGTCCGATGGCCAGGCCGAGCCCAAAGCCGGCCTGGCCATAGGTCTCCCGCCCGCGCTTGAAGCGCTCGAAGATCAGAGCTCGCTCCTCGGTGGGGACCCCGGGACCCTGATCCTTGACGCTCAGCCAGGGCCGGGGACTGGCTCCCAGCTCCACCAGCACCTGGGTGCCCTGCGGCGCCACCCGGAGCGCGTTATCAAGCAGGATGCGGAGGATCCGGGCCACGCTGCCCGGGTCACCCAGCGCCCACACCGCCTCGCAGTCGTCCTGGAGGACCACCTCCACGCCGCGGTCGGCGCTAGCCAGCTCGAACTCCGCCACCACCGCCCGGCTGAGCTCGCACAGCTCGACCGGCTCGGAGCGCAGCTGCACCTCCGCGTCCAGCCGGCTCAGGTCGAGCAGGTCGGCGGCCAGGCGGCCCAGGCGCCGGGACTGCCCGCGGGCGCGCTCGAGCAGCGCCGTGGCGTCGGCCAGGTCAACCGCTCCGCCGCGCAGGTCGTCGGCCAGCAACTCGAGCATCCCGTCCAGCGAGGCCAGGGGCGTGCGGAGCTCGTGCGAGGCCGTGGCCACGAAGGCTCGCCGGGCCTCCTCCTGCTGGCTCAGCCGGCGCTGCATGATCGCGAACGAGCGGGCCAGGTCCCCCACCTCGTCCCGGGCCCGGTCGACCGGGAACTGAGCGCCGGTGCCATGCGCGCCGACCCGGAGCGCGGCCAGGCGCAGGCGCTGCAGGCGGCGTACCAGCCGAGCCGCCAGGGGGAAGGCCAGGAGCGCCGACATGATCAGGCCGACCAGCGCGGCCAGCTCGAAAGCCCGCTGCACTGCCTTGACGGTTTTGGGGATCTGGTCGATCGGCTTGTACACCGACAGGACGGCGTCGTCGCGCCGCAGCGGGATCGCCGCCCGCACGTAGGAGCCGTTGCCGGTGACGATGCCGTAGCGCTCGTGGCCGCTCTGAAACGCCTGCTCGACGGCCGGGAAGTCGGGATTGGGCTGATCGGCGTCTACCGTGGGGAAGACGATCTGTCCGTGCCCGCTCAGATCCACGTAGCCGACGAGCGCGACGTTCGAGGCGTTCAGCCGGTCCCGCAGCCGTCCCAGCGCCAGGTTGAGCGCCTTCTGCTCGTGGACGGCGATCGCATGCTCCCGGCCGCTGGCCCGCCGCTGACCCAGCTCGGCGAGATAGGTGTAATGGAGGGCTTCGATCTGCCTGATCTCCCCAGACGCGTTCCTGACGTCGGACTGCAGGGTGGCCAGCGACGCGTTGCTGAGCAGGCTCTCGAGCCGGGGCAGCAGGGCCACGGCAGCGACCAGCAGAGTCACCACCGCGGTGATCAGAACTGCGCCGACGATCCGGGCCCGCAGACCGAAGGCGCTGAAGCGCAGCCGGACCGGCATCGGAGAGGTTCCTACGGCCCTCGCAGCCGGTACCCGGCGCCACGCACCGTGAGGATGTAGCGAGGCTTGTCTGGCTCGGCCTCGAGCTTCTCGCGCAGGTGCCTGATGTGCACGTCGATGGCGCGAGGGTCCCGGTAGGCGCTGTCCCCCCAGATCGCCCGGAGCAGCTCTTGGCGGTTGAGCAGACGTCCGGGGTCCTCCATGAGCGCGTCGAGGAGCTCGAACTCACTGAACGTCAGACGCACCGGCCTACCCTCGACCGTGACCTCGCGCTGGGGGCGGTCCAGGGTGATCGGCCCGACGGTGAGGATCTCGGCCCCCATCGCCCTGGCACCGGCCCGGCGCAGCACCGCCCGGATGCGGCTGCGCAGCTCGGCCAGCCCGAACGGCTTGGTCACGTAGTCATCGCCGCCGGCCTCTAGCCCGAGAACTGCGTCGGCCTCCGAATCAAGCGCCGTGAGCATGATGATCGGGACCATGTTGCGGCGCGAGCGCAGCGTGCGGCACACCTCGTAGCCGTCCGGTCCCGCGCCCAGCGCGATATCGAGCAGGATGATGTCGAAGTGCTCGGTGCTGGCCCGATCGATCGCCGAACGCCCGTCGGAGACCGAGTTGACCCGGTGTCCCTCGCGTGAGAACGACCGGGTGAGCATCTCCCGCAGGTCGGCCTCGTCGTCGACGACGAGGATGCTCAAAGAGGCGTCGCCGCCTGGAGACGCCGCCAAGGCGGACAGCGGACGCTCGGCACTCATTGCCTGACGATCGTAGCGACCCACAGGTGCCTGAAGGGCTGGGTGCGCGGGTGAAACGTCGCCTGCACACCTTCTGACACCATGCGGCGGATGGTGTCCCGACGATGGGGAGGCGGTCGGCTGCCGGCGCAATGGCAACCCGGGGTCAGCGCGGGATGACCAGCCTGGCCGCCGTACAGCGCCGGCCCCGCGCGCCGGCGGTTAGCGGACGCCACCTTGGCCAGGCCGACTGGCTGATCGTCGGGCTGCTCGTGGCTGTCCGGATCGTGATCGGGCTCATCCAGATCTCGCGGCCTGGCCTGCAGAACGACGAGGTCCTGTTCGTCAACGCCGCCACCCTCGGGATCCCGCACCTGTTCATCCAGTACCAGGTGCTGGGCATACCGGTGATGGTCTTCCCCTACATCGGCGCGCTGAAGTCCTGGCTGTACATCCCGATCTTCGCGGCGTTTGGGGAGTCGCCGATGTCGATCAGGCTCCCAGCCGAGCTGATCACGACCGCGGGCCTGGTGTTGCTCTACCCCGCCGTGCGCTCGCTGGTCAACCGGCCGGTCGCGCTGCTGACGTTCGCGCTGCTGTGCTTCGACAACAGCCTCTTCTGGCTCACCCGGGACGACGTCGGGCCGAGCGCCGTCGAGTTCTTCCTCAAATGCGCCGGGATCTTCTTCGCCTACCGCCTCAGCCGCAGCGGAAGACTGCGCTGGCTGGCGCTGTTGGTGCTGGCAGTGGCGCTGGGAGTGTTCAACAAGCTGAACTTCATCTGGGTGGTCAACGCGGTGGCGCTGGTGTCGATCGGTCCCGTCCTGGCCTCGCGTGCGCGGCTGCGGCGCAGGCCCGCCGCAGCCGCCATCTGGATCGGCGGCCTGGTGGTGATCTACGCAGCCTTCGGCAGCTATTACCTGACCCAGCACATCGGGTTGATCAACGCAAGCCACCATCACGGTCCCGTCCTCAGCCATACCTGGCCCCGATGGGTGTCCGGGATCGAGGCGCTGGTGTCCGGCACCTGGTTCTACAGCTACGCCCTCGCCGGCATCGAGCCACGGGTTGTGATCGCCTACATCCTGGGCGTGCTGTTCATCGTCGGCGGGCTCGCCTCGCTGTCGAAGCGATGGGCGAATTCGGCCGTGGCCTCAATGACCCTGATCACCCTGCTGATCAACGTGGAGATGCTCGTGACCTACGCGGCCACGGCAGGCTGGCATTACATCTCCATCTACCCGTTCGTGTTCGTCGTGGCCAGCTATGGGGCGTGGACGCTGGCGCGGGCCGTGCGGCTCTCCTGGCGCCAGGCGGCAGTGGTGATGACGGCGGTGGCCGTCGCGTTCTTCGCCTACGACGGGGTCCTGATGGCCAAGTACTTCCGCGCCCTGAACGGGGAACCCAGATTCTCCGGCTGGTCTCCGGCCATCTACAAGCTGAGTGACTACCTCCGGCGCCGGCCCGGGACGGTAATCGCGGTTGACTGGGGGATTACGCCGCCGCTGTTCGCGCTTGACCCCAATCCCCGCTGGCACGTCTACTTCGGGTTCGCGGACGCTTCCTCTCCGATCCAGATCCGTCTGGCGGCCGAGGCGATCGCGGGAGTGCCGGGGCGCAAGCTGATCGTGGCCTACACGCCCCAGAAGGAGCTGAACCACGGCGTGGACGCGAATCTGGCCGCCGGTGAGCGGGGGCACCTGCGTCTCCTGACGACGATCCGAGGCGACTCGGGAGCCACGGTGTACAACGTCTACCTCTACCACTGAGGGGGCCACGTCGTTGAGCGTCGCCACCCAACAAGCCCGGCGCCGCGGGACCAAACCCGACGTGTTCGATCGGATGCTGGACCTGTGGCCGGAGCTGATCGTGCTGGTGGCCGTCGTCGTGGTATTCGCCCCGATCCTGGGCGGCACCAGCCATTTCCCCTACGACGCGGAGCTCTTCCACTATCCGCTGCTGCGAGCCGTCCAGCACGATCTGAGCGGTGGACACCTGCCCGCGTGGGATGCCTACTCCTACGGCGGCGTGCCGCTGCTGGCCAACGCCCAGTCGGCCTGGCTGTACCCGCCCAATCTGGTTGTGGACGGCGGCCTGGCCCTGGCCGGGGCGCCGCTGACCGAGCGCCTGCTCGACGTGGTGCTGGTCCTGCACTTTCTGGCCGCGGCGCTGCTGACCGTCCGGCTGGCCCGCCGCCGCGGGCTGAGTGACGCAGGGAGCGCGTTCGCCGGGGTGTTCGTCGTCTGCTGCGGGCAGCTGATCTCACAGGCCGAGCACACGCTGATGATCGAGGCGCTGCCTTGGATTCCCCTGGGTCTCCTGCTGATCGACGACCTGGCCGCCCGTGTCACTCCCGGCCGGATCGCCGGCCTGGCGATCGCCTGCGCGCTGATCATCACCGCCGGCTTCCTTCCGCTGGTGCCCAGTGCGTTCGTGCTGTTCGGTGTCTGGGCACTGCTGCGCCCGGCGGGCCGGTCCCGGGCCGTGGCCGGGTGCGCAGTGGGAGTGGTGCTGGGCGTCGCGCTGGCTGCCGCTTACCTGCTGCCGATCCTGGAGCAGAGCAGCGTGTATCCCGCGCTCCAGGTTCACGGCGGGCTGAACACCTACGGCGCGCTGACAGCGATCCTGCCCAACGTCTTCGGTCACTGGGACTCCAGCCTGCCGCAGTACACCGGCCCTCCCGGCCCGACCAACACCTACTACTACCTGGGCGGCGCCGCGGTCGTCCTGGGTCCGCTGGCGCTGATGTCCTCCCGCATGGCCAGGTGGGAGCTCGCCGTCGTCGGAGTGATCTTGCTGCTCAGCTTCGGTGAATTGGCGACCTGGGTCGTCAATGAGATCCAGTTCGGCCCGGTGACCAAGTTGTGGCGCCCCGAGGACTTCGCCTTCGTGGCCAACGTCCCGCTGGCGGTGCTGATCGCCCGCGGGCTCGACCGGGTGCCAAGGCGACGCTCCCTGGTCGTCACGCTCGTGCTGGTCCTGGTGGTGGTGGCGATTCCGTTCCACGGACCCCACGGCACGGTCCACTTCCTGGTGAACACCCCGGTCCAGACCGATGCCGCCTGCATCGCCGCGCTCGCGCTGCTGGCGCTGGGCAGCCTGCACCGCCTGGCGGGCCGCAGGTGGCTGCTCGGCATCGTCGCTCTGGTGGCGGCCGCCGACCTGGTCGCCGCGGTTCCGGGGCGATACTTCGTGGAGTACCCGGGCGCGGGAACGGCGGCCGGGCCGAACACCACCGGGGACGAGTCGACGGTCCTGAGCTTCCTGCGGGCGACGCTCGAGCCGGGTCAGCGGGTGATCGCTGACGTGAAATACCTGCCCTCGGTCTGGCACGGGTTTGCCAACATCTGGCGGCTCTCGGACGCCAACGGGTTCCAGCCGCAGTTCAGCAAGTATCAGCTGGCCCGGATCGCCACGCTGGCGCCCGGTTTCACAGGCCGGATCTTTCCCGTCGACGTCAACATGCTGCCGTACATGGAGGAGATGAACGCGCCCTACGCCGTGGTGGCCGCGGCGGTGGATCCCCTGGCCGGAGCCCCGGACTTCAAGCGCGTGTTCAGCAGCGGTGCCTATCGGGTGTATCGCGCCCGCGGCCGCTTTCAGCGAGCATTCGCGATCCGTCCCGGATGCTCGCCGCCGGCCACACCGGCGGGGCTGAGCGCCTGCCTGGCCCCCGGCCGCGTGTCCACGGAGCTCTCCGGTCAGTCCACGCGCCGGTTCACGCTGCACGGACCCGTTTCGGAGGTGGTCACAGGCGAGGTCTGGTATCCCGGTTGGCAGGCCAGCGCGGGCGGTGCCTCGCTGCCGGTGAAGCGGGTGGGGTACCTGGCGGCGGTCAAGATCCCCAAGGGGGTGAGCCACTTCACGATCAGCTACTCACCGCCGGGATTGCCGGCCGGTGCGGCCATCTCGGGCATCGCCCTGGTCCTGTGCGCGGCGGCCGGCTCCCCGCTGGTGCGACGCCGCCTGCGCCTGGGCTGACTGGCCGGTCAGCCCAGGCGGGGATCAAGAGGCCGCCGGAAGGCTCCACACAGCCGCCTGGTGCTGCCACTGGGGGGGCCGGCGCAGCGTCGCGGTGAGGAACCGGATGGCGCACTGGGGATTGATCGTGTACTGGAGCGGCACCACCACCTTGCGCACCTGCCAGTACGTAAGGATCACCCGTGAGCCAGGGATCAGGGCGGCTGGAGGCACCCTCAGGCTGGGCTCTGTCCAGCAGAGATTGAACGCCTCCTCGAAGGGGGTGAAATGGACCACCGGCACAGCGGCCTCACCCTGCGGGATTCGCCAGCGCATCCCGTCGATCGCCTGCCAGAACATCGGCAGGTTGTGGGACGTGGAGGCGTACGGGTAGGTGACGAGCGGCGATCCCGTAGGGATCTGCTTCACGTCCGAGGATGAGAACCACGGCGGGACGCTGTCGGCCACGATCGGATAGGGCCATTGCGGGACCAGGGAGAACAGGCTGAGCGCCAGCAGGATCGCTCCCAGGCCTCGCCCCGCCCCCTGCCGGCGCCACCAGCTCACGCCCGCCGGGCGAGGCTGCGGGGCGAACAGCCAGCGGTCGATGACGACCGCGGCCAGGAGGGCCAGGAACAACCACATGCACAACCCGTACCGCGAGGCCACCTCGCTCTTGAGCACCGGCAGGTGGGTGAGGATGGCGAAAGGCAGCGGGACCCCCGTGTCGTGTCCACCCACGTGCAGCCGGGAACCCATCGACAGGAGAAAGCTGATCAGCGCCATCAGCCAGCCGAATCGGACCAGCGGATCACGCCGGAACCTCCAGCTGCCGATCGCCAGCAGGAGCAGCAGCGGGATCCCGATGTAGGCACCGTTCTCCGTCCCGTCGGGCTTGGGCGGCTTCCCGTGCCCGGGCGTGAGCGCGACGAGCTTGGTCCCGTAGGTCCCGTCGCCCAGGTTGAAGTGCTGGTTGGTGGTGGGGACAACTGGACTGACCAGGTCGCTGGAGAGACCGGCCAGAAGGCTCACCGGATGAGCGGGTCCTCGGGAGTGCTCCGGACCGGTGAAGGTGATGACGGCCACCGCGACGATGAAGGGGAGAGCCAGGCCGATTCCGAGGGCCAGGCTCCTCCAGATATGGCTCCAGCCGGCCCTCAGCCGAGCTGGGCGGGACGCCCACACGACGAGCACGGCGATTCCCGCCACCAGTGCCTCCTCGGCCAGCAGCTCCTCGGAGATTCCGAGCTGAACGACCAGCAGAAGGGCAAGCAGCACCCCGGAGCGCCTCCAGGACCAGGCCCGCCGGATCAGGACGTCGTGCAGGACGAGCAGGAGGAGCGGCGGCACGAAGTTGAGGGTCAGGAACAGATGTCCGATCCCTTCGGCCGCCATGAACGGGGAGAAGCCGTAGAGCAGGCCGCCGGTGAACGCGGCCGGCCACGATTTCACCCACCGCCGGAACACGAACATGGCGGCCGACGCCGAGGAGGCGAAGGCGAGCACATTCATCAGGTTCCAGGTGGCCACCGGGCCGAACACCAGGGTGATCGGCGTGGTGACGATCCCGACCAACGGCAACGAGGTGAGCGTGGCGAGGTCGGCTCCCCAGGGAAAGTTGACCCAGTTGGTGCGCAGCGGGTCATGGAGGTGCGTCACCGCGTACGCCTGCCACTGCAGGAACCAGACCTGCTGGCCCGCGTCGCCACACCCGCCGCAGCCCATCCATGACCCCGGGTCATGCAGCCAGGCGGGATAGTTCGCGATCAGACCCAGCAGCACGTACACGGCGATGCAGACGCATGCCGGCAGCGCGCGCGACCGCCGTACATGGGCCTGCCGCGCCTGAGCCGGAACGGCGCGGGCACCGTCGATCGTGCCCACGCCTTCAGCACCCACCACCCGCCAGTCAGCTGACATGGCGCCAGATGTTAGGAACGATGAGCTCGACCAGCCGGCCGCTCCCGTTTTCCGCTCGTCGGCCTGCCTCGGCAAACCGCTCGAGCTAGGTGCGCTGGAGGCTGTGGAGCGCAGCCGCTGATTGTGCCTCGGGCTCACTGACCGCCGGCATCGGGCTCCGCCGCGGCACCAGGCGACCCTCGACGGCCACCGCCCACAGCAGCACCACCCACGTGATCGTGGCCAGGACCACGTGAACCCAGACCATCTCGGCCGGGAGCCGGAGCTCGTACTGCGTGCTCCCGATCAGCCCCTGGGCGGCGAGCAGCACGCCCAGCACGGTCAGGGGCTCCAGCGGATCCAGCGGGAGGCCGCGATTTCGCCGTCGCTTGAGCAACCAGGCTCCGATCACCGCCAGTCCGAGGATCGCGGCGATCGTGGCGTGCTGATGCACCGCCCACTCAAGCGTGTTGCTGCCCATGATCGTCAGGCGATGGACATGCTGGCCGACGAGGCCGCCGGAATGCGGGCCGGCGGCCGTGGCGGCGGTGCCGGCGAAGATCGTCAACGCCCCCAGCGGAGCCAGGACCCGTACGGACCAGACGAGCGCGCGGTCGGTGGAGCGCGGGCGCTCACCAGGCCGGTGGGTGGCTCTCCAGGCCAGTGCGACGGCAGCGATCAGGATGACCATCGAGAGCAGGAAGTGAGACATGACGAAGCCCGGCGCCAGATGCTCGCGGACGGTGAAGCCACCCAGGACCGCCTGGGCGACGACGCCGATGGGCAGCAGGCCGGCCAGACAGGCGAGGTCGCGCCGGAACGGCTTGCGGAGGAAGGCCAGGGCCGCGATGACCACGGTGATCACCCCGACCAGCCCCGATATCGCTCGGTTGCCGAATTCGATCAATGCGTGGCCCTGGGCCGGGGGGTAGACGTGCCCGTAGCACTTTGGCCAGGTGGGGCAACCCAGGCCGGAGTCCGTCAGACGCACGGCCGCGCCGGTGAAGACGATCAGAGTCAATGCGCCAAGCGTTATGAGGGCCGCTCGGCCGAACTGCTCCGGGGTGATCGTGGGCAGCCGGCGCATTCCTGCATGATGCCGCACGCGCTCGTCCTCGTCAGGGCGGGCGTGATCCGGCCTGCTGCGGGAACTTTTCTGGACGATCACCGCGTCAGGCCGAGGAGACTGTGGCACGGCGGATGCCGACGAGCTCCATGACCCGGCCGCGCACGGCATCGATCGAATAGTGCTCGGCCATCAGCGCCTGCCCGGCCCGGGACAGGCGGGCCCAGAGCTCGGCATCGTTCACGAGCCTCACCACGGCCTGCGCCAGCTCCTGGTCATCGCCGCCCACCAGCAGGTGCTCGCCGGTCACGGCTCCGACACCCTCGGCCCCGGTGGGGGTGGTGACGACCGGCAGACCGGCCGCCATCGCCTGGGTGACCTTTCCCTTCACCCCGGCTCCGTAGCTGATCGGCGCCAGCAGCGCCACCACGGAGTCGAGCAGCGGCTCCAGTTCCGGCACCCAACCCGTGATCTTTACCCGATCGGAGCCGAGCGCCTGGACGGCGGGCGGCGGATCGGGTCCGACGACCATGACGTCCAGCGCGGGGAGCTGCTCCCAGACGCGCGGCATCACATCCCGCACGAGCCGCATGACCGCCTCGACGTTGGGGAGGTGTTCGAAGCCGCCGACGAACAGCACTCCGGACCGGGTCACTCGAGGCGTGACCCTGTCCCCGATCCGATGGATGTTGGAGATCACGCGGACATCAGCTTCGGGAACGTCAAGCTCGACGCGTTCCCGTTCGACATCGCTGACCACCAGGGTGACGTCGGCGCCCCGGACGATCGCCAGCTCCTGCTCCCGGCATGCCGCGGCCTCCTCGCCGATGTCGCCGAGATCCTGATCGCTCTCGCAGGCCGAGATCCCATGCTCGTGCCAGTGGCGGCGAGCCTCACGCAGCCAATGCAGATCGACCGTGTCGTACACGATGGTCGCCTGGGGCGCGGCCTGCCTGACGTCAGCAAGCCAGCGGGAGGCTGTCTCGACCCGAGAGAGCAGCGCCACATCGACCGTCGGCCCGAGCTCCATCAGCTCCTGGACCGGGTCGACCGGGCCGTGGATGACGGCCACACCCTGCCGCGCGAGCCGGCGGGCGTAGGGCGGGATGGCATGCAGGTTGTCCGGCAGGAAGGTCACTCGGCAGCCGGCCTGGATGAGGATCTCGATGATCGTCTGCATGCGCAGCGAACCGGAGTCTCGGTCGGGGGTGGGAATTCGGTGGTCGACGATGAGCACGTGAGGCTGGGTCCCACGCCGGAGGGCCCGGGGCGAGGGAGACGATTCCGGCGGCGGCCGGTGTTCTGACGGCAAACGCCCGTTCCACTTGGCGATGAACTTCAGGCGGTTCTCGTCCTGGTGGCGCTTGTGACCGGTGCTGGTGTCAGTGCCGGCCGTCGCACCCTCGTGATGGATGACGATCGCGTCGGGCTCGTAGACCACGCGCAGGCCCCGCTCGCGAGCGTCGAAGCACAGATCGGTGTCCTCGTAGTACATCGGTAGGAATGTCTCGTCGTAGCCTCCGCGCTCGCGCCAGAAATCGGTGCGCACGAGGAGCGCAGCGGCGGAGCCGTAGTCCACGTCGCGGCGGTAGCCGTAACGCCAGGAGTCGGCGTGATCCCCCCGGCCGTAGTTGGCGCCGGTGCCGTCTGACCAGACGATCCCGCCCGCCTCGTTGAGGCTCCCATCGGGATACAGGTATCTGGGTGTGACCACGGCGATGTCGTTCCCCGATTCTCCGCACCGGACCAGCTCCCGGAGCCAGCCCGGCTGGGCCTCGATGTCGTTGTTGGCCAGGACGAGCCAGCGTCCCCGCGCCTCAGCGGCGCCACGGTTGACGCTGCGCAGGTACCCAAGGTTCTCCCGGTTCACGATCAGCCTCGCTCCCTGCACCGCCGCCAGCAGCGACTGGTTGCCCGCGTCGGAGGCGTCGTCGACCAGGATGATCTCGTAGGGGACGTCTGATGTGTGCTCGAGGATCGAGGTGAGGCAGCGCCGGGTGAGATCTGCGCGGCGGAACACCGGGATGACGATCGACACCTGTGGCGCATCGAACTGGGGGAACTCAGGGCGCTCGCGCCGCGACGTGCCCGGCGACACCACGGCCAGGCGGCGCTTCCCCGCCCCCCGGCGCCGCCTGCCCAGTGCTCGCAGCGTCCACTGGAGCGCCCGGACGCGACGCGAATCTTCGCCGCCCATCAGTCCGAACGCGCGCCTGCGCAGCCGCTGGAACGCGTTCCACGTGACCGACTCCTCCACGCGGCGCATCAGCTGGATCGATCGGCCGTAGTCCTGCTGAAGCGAGACGAGCGACTCCTGGAGATGCTGGATGTGTCGCCGGGCTTCGATCAGGTCAAGGTCCCGCCGAGCCAGCTCACGGACCAGGCCGGCATCTCCTCCGTCCTGCTCGTCCACGTCGCGGTCGCCGCGCGCGTACTGCGTGAAGATGCGTTCCCGCTCGGCTTCGATGATGCCCAGCCCGACGTCCGCCAGCACAGAGTCCACCGGGGTCGCCGGCAGGGGCTCATCGGAGGCCATCGCCACCAGGTAGACGGGAGAGTCCAGCTCGACGCGCCGCCACTCATCCCCCTCCCGCTCGACGAACATGGTGCGGGCCGCCGGGCTGGCGCCGGCCGCGTCCATCTGGTGCAAGGCCGAGCCGGCCACGGTTCGCTGCCCCAGGATTCGAACGTTTGCGAACTGACCGGCGAGCAGCTGTCTGAACTCGACCGCGTCCAGTTCATGGACGTGGTACGGATTCTCCGTGCCGCGCGTGGCCGCATAGGCCCCGCGGTCGGGCGTCGACATGATCAGCAGGCCGCCCGGCCGCAGAACCCTGCGGATCTCAGCCAGGAGTCTGGCGTGGTCCTCGAGGTGCTCGATCACCTCGAAAGCGATCACGGCCCCGAACTCTCCGTCGGCGAGACGGGCGAGGTCAAGCGCATCGCCCACCTCGAAGGCAAGCCGCGGCGAGTCGTAATTGAGGCGGCTGTGCTCCACCGCGGCCGGATCGATGTCCACGCCGATCACGGACGCCGCGGCGTCGGCCAGGATCGCGGCGCCGAACCCTTCGCCGCTGGCCAGATCGAGCACCCGTAGACCCTCGACCCATTGCGCCGCCCAGGCGTAACGGTGCAGGTGCTCGTAGACGACCTGGACGTCGGGAGCCCAAGGGACGCAGCGTTCGCCCGTCCACTCGATCAGCCTGGGCGCGCCCGGGCGGCGGTAGACGCTCATCGGCTCACCTGTTCCGTGACGCTCGCCGGGCCCGGCGGCGGCTCCCGAAGGTCACGAAGTCGATCTACCAGCGCCGACAGCCGTGGGGCTGCGGCGTCCCTTGCCGACGCCGTCAGCTCGAGGCCGGCCGGCCAGGCGATTGACAGTTCGGGGTCGTCGTAGGCAAACGCGCTCTCGGTGTCCGGATTCCAGTAGGCGGACGTCTTGTACACCAGGTCCGCCTCGTCGCTGACCACGCAGAACCCGTGCGCGAATCCGTCCGGGCAGTAGACCTGGCGGTGGTTGGTGTCAGTCAACTCGAAACCCTCCCACTGTCCAAACGCGGGCGAATCGATCCGGACGTCCACGACGACGTCGTAGACGGCACCACGGGCGCAGCGGATCAGCTTGGCCATCCCGGGCTGGAAGTGCATTCCCCGCACGGTCCCCCGGCGTGATCGCGAATGGTTGTCCTGCACGAAGAGATCACAAATTCCCAGCCCGGCCAAGAGATCTTCCCGGTAGGACTCGAGAAAGAAGCCCCGAGCATCCGAGTGGACGACCGGCTCGATCAGCCTGACGTGCGCGAGGCGTGTGCTGAGGGAACGCATGAGCGCCAACTCACAGCTGCTCGGCGATGTTCGGAGCCTCGCGCCGGAGGAACCACAGACCGAAGAAGAAGACGGCGACGATGATTCCGATCGGGATCAGGAGCCGGATCGCACCGCCGATCTCGGTGGCCGCCGAGGGCGCGGTGGGGTCGACGAAGGTGTGGCGCATCTGGGTCAGCAGCGTGGCGATCGGGCTGATCATGGCGATCCGCTGGATCGAGGCGGGATACAAGGTGACCGGGAGGATGATCGGCGGTGCGTAGAACAGCACCTGGGTGACCACCTCCCAGATCGGCTGCATGTCCCGGAAGCGCACGTAGAGCACCGAGAGGATCATCCCGAGCCCGACGGCCAGCATCGTCCACAGCACCATCAGGACCGGCATCTCCAACCAGCCGATCCGGGGAGTCACGCCGTCGATGGCGGCGAACACGAGAACGGTGACGAAGTTCAGGCAGAAGTTGAACAGCGCGGTCAGGCACACGGCCAGCGGAATGGCCAGCCTGGGAAAGCGCATCTTCCGCAACAGGCCCTCGCGCTGGACCATGCACTGAACGCAACCCGTGGTGGTCTCGGTGAAGAAGGTCCAGGTGACGATCGCGTTGAGCAGGTAGGCCGCGTAGCCCTTGACCCCATGGCCGGCGTGGAAGATCTGGGTGAACACGACGTACATCACGCCGAAGAACAGCAGCGGGCGGATCAGCGACCACAGATAGCCCAGCGAGGACCCGAAGTAGCGGAGCTTGAAATCGGTCCTGGCCAGGACGTAGGTGAGCGTCACGAAGCGGTGGAGGTCGTCCCCGAACGCGGACGGCTCCACCTCCAGGGCGGGAGGCACCGTCAGACCGTCGCGCGCGCGCGGCTCCAGGGTGGGTTCCGAGATCGTCACGCCTGGTCGATCTCGAAGGTGTGAGGAAACTGGACCATCCCCTTCGTGAGAGGAGCGCTGTGCACGACGATCGTGGCGAGGTTGTCCTTCAGGTCGAGCACGTCGTCCCCGAGCCCCGGGCGAGCCACCGATGCCGTCATCGAGTAGCGCCCGCGAGCCAGCCAGTTGTCGAAGCGCAGCCGGATTGTGGCGCGGGAGCCCGCTCCGAACCGCCCGGTGTGGTTCCGGTGGGCATCCCGTTCGCCACTTGGATGAAGCTGGTCGGTGGAGATCGCCAGGACCGCAGCTCCGGACTCGTTGATCAGGCCGATCCCGAAGATCGGGTCTTCGACAGCCTGGCGGAACTCCACCTCAACGCTGGCCGTGCACGGATCTCCGTAGGCGAATTCCGCCACGCGCCGGCCGGCCGGATCCTCGAACCAGCCGTCCGTGATCGTGACCGCCCCCCCGGGGGGCGATTGGGGGTTGCCCGCGGCCTGCCCCGAGCCGGAAAGGCGGGCGAAGTTGAGCCGGTTGTAGCTGCGGGCAACGTGAGCCGGATCTCCGATCTCGACCATCTGACCCTTGTCCAGCAGCATTGCCCGATCGCAGAATCGCTCGACCGCGCCCATGTCGTGGGTGACGAACAGGATCGTGCGCCCCTCGTGCTTGAGCCTCTGGAACTGGTCGAAGCACTTCTGCTGGAAGTTCGCGTCGCCGACGGCCAGCACCTCGTCGACCAGCAGAACCTCGGTCTGCACCTGAATGGCGGCCGAGAACGCCAGGCGCACGAGCATCCCGGACGAGTAGTTCTTGAGCTTGAGGTCCAGAAAGTCCTGCAGCTCCGCGAACTCGATGATCGCATCGAAGCGCTCGCGCGCCTGGCGCCGAGTCAGCCCGAGCATGATCGCGTTGATCGTCACGTTGTCCCGAGCCGTCAGCTCGGGACTGAAACCCACTCCGAGCTCGATGAACGGCGAGATCCGCCCCCGGACCTTGATCGAGCCCGTGTCCTTGCGGTAGATCCCGGCGATGCACTTGAGCAGCGTGCTCTTGCCGCTGCCGTTGCGCCCGACGATGCCGAAGAACTCGCCCTCGCCCACCTCGATGCTGACGTCCCGCACCGCCTCCAGCAGATCGAACTGGCGGCTGCGCACGGGGTGCAGCACACGCTCCTTGAGTGTGAAGAACTGTTCGCGCGGGAGCTTGAACGCCTTGCTCACTCTGTCAACGGAAACGGCCGCGCTCGCCCCGGCAGAGCGCGAGACATCCGCCGTCGAACGGGAGACGACCGTGCTCATTGAGGCCTCAAAGCTAGCAGCGAACGCCGCTGATCTGACGCGGAGGACGAACGGTGCGAGGTGGCTGCGAAAATGGCGGTCGTGACGGACGGAGAGGGACGGAGAGCCCGCACCGCTAGCGCGGTACGGGCTCCTCCGAGGACGACCCTGGTAGGGCTGGGGGGCCGTCCGAGGCTCGCGAGAAAGGGGGCGATACTCGCGAGCCAGGTGACGTCCGTGTCACTAGCCAGCATAGCGATCGGGATCCGCGGCGGGGCAAATCAGTCGGCGAAGTTCCGCCTAACTGCGCAACAACTCGGGGCGAGTTTCGTTCTACGTTCTTAACATCTGTTGCTTCCCGACAGTTCCCTGCCAGGGAAGTCACCGACGATGTTGCCCGCCTCCCCGTCCGAGCCCGAAACCGTCCCGCTTCGCCTGCCCGAGCGCGTCACGCTGGTGAACGTCCCGATCGCCGTCACCGACTACGAGGGCACGCTTGATCTGATCGACCAGCACATCGCGCAGCGCCGGCCCGGCTACGTGTGCGTGGCCAACGTGCACACAGTAATGGCCGCGGCCGAGGATCCCCAGCTGCAATCCGCGCTGGCCGGGTCGGTCATCAACGTGCCCGACGGCATGCCGCTGGTGTGGGCGCTGAACGCACTCGGGCACCCGCTCGGCGATCGGGTCTACGGACCTGAGCTGATGTGGCGCGCCTGCGCCCGCGCCGCCACCGCCGGCACCGGCCTTTATCTGTATGGCGGGCGCGACCAGACGGCCCTGACCCAGCTGGCCGAGAACCTCGGCCGCCACCACCCCGGCTTGCAGATCGTGGGGGGATTCTCACCGCCGCACCGCCCGCTGACAGACGAGGAACGCGAGGCGATCGTCACCGAGATCAACCGCGCCGGTCCCGACATCGTGTGGGTGGGCATCGGCGTGCCCAAGCAGGAGAAGTGGATGGCCGAGATGCGCGCGTTTCTGGAGGCGCCCGTCCTGATCGGTGTCGGCGCCGCCTTCGACTTCCACGCCGGCCTCGTGGCGCAGGCCCCTCTGCGCCTTCAGCGGGCTGGACTGGAGTGGGCCTACCGCCTGGTCCAGGAACCTCGGCGCCTATCGCGGCGCTACCTGCGCTACAACCCGCGGTTCGTGGCCGCGTTCGCCGCCCAGTACCTGCGACACCGCCGCGCGCCGGCCGGTCGCTGAACCTGATCAACGCATGAATCATCTGCTGACGGCGACCGTCGTGATCCCGACCCACCGCCGAGCGTCGTACCTGGACGTGGCGCTGCACTCGATCGTGCCGCAGGCGGACGCGACACGGGCCGAGGTGCTGGTCGTCAGCGACGGGCCGGATCTCCCCACCGAGGCGGTGACGTGGCGGCACCGCGTGCGTCGCCTCGAGCTACCAGCAAACTCCGGACTGAACGCAGCCAGGAATGCCGGTGTCGCAGCCGCGTGCGGCGAGCTCGTGGTGTTCGTCGACGACGACATCGAGGTTTTGGACGGCTGGCTGGCCGCCCTGCTGGAGGCCGCGGCGGGCCAGCCGGAGTATGAGGCGTTCGGGGGTCCGATCATTCCGCGCCTGGAGGGTGGCCCGCGGGCGTGCGGCCAGGAGCCGCCGCCGATCACGGCGCTCGATTACGGAACGCAGGATCGCGACGTCGACGCCGTATGGGGAGCGAACATGGCGGTCAGGCGCAGCGCCGTGACGCGGATCGGCCCCTTCGATCCCGAGCTGCGCGGAAGAGGTGACGAGGAGGAGTGGCAGATCCGTCTCCGGCAGGCCGGAGGGCGTGTGCGATACGTGGCGGCGGCTCGCCTGCTGCACCGCCGCAACCGCCAGGACTCCCAGCTCGGCCGGATGGCGCTGGCGGCTTACCGCCTGGGACGAACCGCCCGGCAATTTGACCGCCGCAAGGGCAGTGTCCCCACACTCAGCTCAGAGCTGCGGGTCCTGGCCGGCTCGGTCTGGCATGCCGGACGCAATGGCTGCTCGTACGGGATCCTGTTCGCGGCGCACGAGGCCGGCCGGCTCCGGGAGATGATCGCGGAGCGGGAGGGTTGAGCCGCCCCGCCGGACCCGATGACTTCCTGTCGGGAGCCAGCGGGTACGTGGCCGGCCGGCGGCGCTCGACCCTGGCTCGGCTGGCGGACATGGCCTGGGACCTGGAGGCGGTGCGACGGCGGGCCAGCCTGCGCGAGGCGGCGCAGACGTGGCCCCCGACTCGACACGTGCTGGTCCTGTCAATCTTGCGCTCCGACGTGCCCAACCTGCTGGCCGAGGCCCGAACCGAGCTGGAGCGCTCCCGCCACGACGTCCGGGTGGAGACGATGGAGGTGGGCGGGGGCGGCAAGTTCGAGAACCTCAACCGGATGCTCGAGCGAGTGCCGGCCGACGGCCACGACTGGCTGCTGCTGATCGATGACGATGTCCGGCTGCCGAGACGCTTCCTCGACGTCTTCCTGTTCCTGATCGAGCGGTTCGACCTGTCGATGGCCCAGCCCGCGCACCGCCGCTATTCCCATGCCGCCTGGACCGTGACCCGGCGCCGGCCCGGCAGCCTCGTGCGCGAGACCGCGTTCGTGGAGATCGGTCCGGTCGTGGCCCTCAATGCTCGGACGTTCGCCACCCTGCTGCCGTTTCCGCCGCTCAAAGCCGGCTGGGGACTTGACAATCACTGGTCGGCGCTGGCCGGCCAGCGCGGCTGGCACCTCGGAGTGGTGGACGCAACGCCGGTGGAACACGCCCTGCGCCCGGTCGCCGCCTCATACGACCACGGCGGCGCCGTGGCCGAGGCGCGGACGTTCCTGTCCGACCGGCCCTACGTCCGCCGGGAAGAGGCCGGGCGGACGCTGGTCACGCATCGGCGCTGGTAGAGCGGGGAGGCGCTGGTAGAGCCGTGAAGGTCCTGGTCGTGACCGAGTACTTCCCCCGCCGGGGCGATCCGGTGCGGGGGGTCTGGGCCCATCGCCAGGCACTGGCCACCCGGGACGCCGGGGCCGAGATCCGCGTTCTCGTCCTGCACCGGCCGATCCCTCCGCTGAGGGCGCTGCGCCGCGGCGACCTGGGCGCAATCCACCGGGAGATGGGACAGCCGGGCCGAGCCGAGCTCGACGGCCTCAGTGTCGAGTATCTTCGCTATCTCTCACCGCCCAGGCCGTGGTCGTACGAAACGTGGGGCGCGTGGGCGGCTCCGTGGCTCGCCCGGCGGCTGACGGCGCTGCGCCGCAGCTTCGACTTCGACCTGGTGCACGCTCATTACGCCCTTCCGGCCGGGGACGCGGTCCGGCGAGCGGCTCCAGATGTGCCGGCCGTGGTGTCCGTGCACGGGCACGACGTGTTCGGCGCCGGGTCGGGAGGACGGCGGGTCCAGACGGTTCTGCGCCATGCCCGGGTGGTCCTCGCCAACAGCCGGGGAACGGCGGCACGCTGCCGCGCCGTCGGCGCCTCCGAGGTCGACGTGGTTCACCTGGGCACCGACATCCCGCAGTCGCCTGGCCGGCCCCCGGCTCAACCGGTGCTGGTCACGGTGGCACATCTGGCCGCGCGCAAGCGTCATCAGGACGTGCTGATGGCGGTCGCCCGCCTGCGGAGCCGGCATCCCCACCTCCGCTACGTGGTGGTGGGCGACGGACCGGCCCGGGAACCGCTCGAGCGCCAGGCCGCCGGGCTGGGCCTGGCGGGCACGGTCGAATTTCGAGGGGCGCTGGCGCCGCAGGAGGCTCGAACGGTGGCCCAGCAGGCCACGCTGTTCGTGATGCCCAGCGTCGACGAGGCGTTCGGGGTCGCCTACGTGGAGGCGATGGCCGCGGGGGTGCCGGCGATCGGCTGCCGCGGCGAGGCCGGTCCGGAGGAGATCGCCGCCGCCGGCGGGGGGATGCTGCTGGTCGCCCCGAAGGACCCCGAGCGGCTGGCCGAGGCGATCGAGGACCAGCTGAGCGCCCCGGAGTCCCTGTCGCAATTGCGACAGGCCGCTCGGCAGACCGTGCTTGAGCACTTCACCTGGCCCGGCTGCGGACAGGTCACGCTCGCGGCATACGCCCGGGCCATCGCAGCCCCGCGGCGCGAAGGCGTTCAATGAGCGCCCCATCCGCTGGTAGCCTCGCCTCGTTGTCGTCCCTGGCCTCTGCTTCGCGAAAGTCCGGGCCGGTCACCGCCGACTCGAGGCACCAGGTACCCGGCGCCGGTCGCCGTGCCGACCTGATCCTCGGCGTGCTGGTCGCCGCCGGACTGACCGTGCTGGCCGGAACCGCCACCAGCGGTTCTGAGCTGACTCCCAACACCTGGGCGGAGATCGCCCTGGTCACGATCGGCGCGATCCTGGCCGGCGCGCTGATCATCCGCCGGCGGACGGTCACCGGCTGGGCGGCGGTCGCCGTCGCCGCGTTCGCCGCCCTGGCGCTGCTCACGGGTCTGTCGATGGCGTGGTCGATCGTCCCCGATCTCAGCTGGCTGGAGGCGGCACGGACCACTGCCTATCTGGCCGCCTTCGCAGGTGCCGTGGCGGTGGCCCGGCTGCTTCCCGACCGCTGGCACGCCGTGCTGGCGGTGCTGGGTGCAACCGCCGTCCTGCTCGCGGGCTGGGCGCTGGTCGTCAAGGTGTTCACGCTGGGAGCGGGCGGCCAGCCTCAATATGGCCGGCTGCTGGCTCCGTTCGGCTACTGGAACGCCACCGGTCTGATCGCCGGCATGGGGATGCCCGCGCTGCTGTGGGCGGGCAGCCGGCGAGAGGCTCGGCGGCTGACCCGAGCGTTGGCCCTGCCCGGGTTGTCGGTGCTGGGCGCAGTGGTGATCCTGTCCTACTCGCGCACGGCGCTGGCGGCAACGCTGGTGGGGCTGTTCGTGCCGCTCCTGTTCATGCGCTCCAGGCTGCGAGCGCTTCTCCTTCTGGGGTTGGCAGTGATCGGCGCCGGGGTGATCAGTGCCTGGGCGCTCGGCGACGGCAGTCTCACCAGCGACCACGTCGCGCTGGCCGCCCGCCGTTCGGCCGACGGCACCTTCGGCCTCGTGCTGGTCGTCGCCGTGATCGCGCTGGGCGCGGCCGGCTTCGGGATCACGATCGCGGTGGACCGGATCTCGCTCAGCACCAGGGTGCGGCGGCTCGTCAACCGAGCGCTGCTGGGCGCGGTGGCTCTGATGCCGTTCCTGCTGGTGGCCGCGCTGGCCGCCTCGTCTCGCGGGCTCACCGGCGAGATCTCGCACGTGTGGAACACGCTGACCAGCAGCCAGGCCACCGTCGGTGACAAGGCCAGCCGGCTGGTCGACCTGGCCAACAGCCGGCCCAGATACTGGCGCCAGGCGCTGTCGGTGGCCGATCAGCATCTGCTCGCCGGGTCCGGCGCGGGATCGTTCGGCATCGCCCACCTGCGCTATCCGACCGCGACGCTGACCTCCACCAACGCCCAGCACGCGCACTCCTTCGTGTTCGAGACGCTGTCGGATCTGGGCCTGCTCGGCCTGGCCGTCAGCCTGATGGCGCTGCTGAGCTGGGCGATGGCAACCCGAGCGACGCTGAGCTCTCGCGCCGCCGCCGCCGCCGAGCCAGAGCGGGACGCGCTGTGGATCATGCTGGGCATCGTGCTGGCGTTCGGGTTCAGCTCGAGCGTCGACTGGAGCTGGTTCTATCCGGGCCTGGCGGTGCCCGCTCTGATCTGCGCCGGCTGGCTGGCCGGACGGTCCGTGGCCGTTGCACGCGGACAGCCGTCGCCGCGCGGGCCCGCACGCCAGCTCAGTCAGCGACCAGGGGCGATCGCCTCGCTCACGGTCGTCCTGATCGCCACCATCGGTCTGCTCTGGGGCATCTGGGAACCACTCCGCTCCGCGGACGCCGCCAATGCCGGGATCAACGCGATGATCTCGGGACACGCAGGGGACGCGATCGCCGATGCCCGTTCGGCCGCGGCCGCCGACCCGCTCTCGCTGCAGCCGCTCCAGGAGCTGTCGGCTTTCCTGGGAGCGGTGGGCGACCAGCCGGCGGCCCGCGCGGAGCTCGTCAAAGCCACCACGATCCAGCCTCAGAACCCGCAGCCGTGGAGCTGGCTGGGCACCTACGAGCTCCAGCGGGGTCAGTTCGGTCCGGCGCTGCGAGCATTCCGGCAAGCGGCGACGCTCGACATCACCAACGTGCTGACCGCGCAGCAGCTCCAGCGCGCCGAGCAGGACTCAGGCAAGGGCTAGCGAGTACGCCGCCACGTGGCGCTGGGCGCTCCGGGCCCAGGAGAAGCTGCTGGCCCGCTCGCGCCCTCGCGCACTCAGACGCACGCGCAGCGCCGGCTCGAAGGCGACGCGGACGAGCGCCGCGCCCATCTGAACCGGATCACCCGGCTCGACCAGCAGCGCCGCCTCTCCGGCCATCTCCACCACCGCCGCTGATCGCGCCGCCACCACCGGGACCCTGAGGGCCATCGCCTCGAGCACGGTCAGCCCGAATCCCTCGTAGCGGGCCGGGTGAGCCAGGGCCAGCGCACCCCCGTACAGCTCGGCCAGCCGCGCCGAATCGGGATCGGGCTCCCGCCAGACGCCAGGGGCCGCCACGCCGCGCGCCGAACCAGCCAGCAGCAGATCTGCCGGGCGCTCGCCGGCGGCCAGCCGGTATCTCGAGTAGGCGTTCAGCAGCGTCGGCAGATCCTTGTGCGCGGCGTCCGCGCCGACGTAGAGGAAGTACCGGCCGCGCCGGCCACCCGCCCTTCCGGGTTCCCGTCGGGCGGCCGGGCCGAAGGACTGCCCGGGGCCGTGATGGGCCACCACGACCCGATCGCCGGGCAGCCCCCAGAGCTCCCGGACATCGCTCGCCGTCCTCTCGCTGACCGAGATGACGACGCGGGCGGCACGGGCCGCGGACCGGTGGGTCAGGTGAGCGTAGGCCCGGAACCTGCGGTCGAAGTCCCCGGGGCGCCGCTCGAAGGCCAGATCATGAACCGTGAGCACCTGCGGCACATCGACGTCTGGCTGGATGGGCACCGGCTGGGGATGGTGGAGGAGGTCGGCCCGCTCGCGCCGGGCTCGGCGCGGCAGCTCCTGCCGGCTCCACCAGACATCGCCGGCCAGGCCGCGCAACACGTCAAGGCCGCCGGCGCCGTGGCGCGTGCGCGGGTTCTCGGCGGTGAGGACCTCCACATCGCGCCGCGCGGCCAGCGCCTCACAGAGCCGGGCCACATATACCCCAGGCCCTGACCGCGGCGCACGGCTGGCGACCGTGGTGTCGATCAGCACGCGCAAGATGCTCAGCGCTGCCCGCGGGCCAGGAGCATCCTGCGCGCGAACGGTGTCCCGCCCTCGGCTCGCACCACGACCTGGCCAAATGCGAACTCCGACAGCACGTGGTGCAGCGATCGCCGCGTGTACAGGTGAAGATGGTCGCCCAGAGGCTGGGAGTATCGCTCCACGCCGCCCACCAGCAGCCGGAGGCGCCCATGATCCGGGGTGGTGATGGCCACTCGGCCCTCCGGCGCCAGTACCCGCCGGATCTCGGACAGCCAGACCGCCGTGTCGGCGATGTGCTCGATCACCTCGCTGGCCCACACGAGCTCGAACCCGTTGTCGCCGAACGGAAGCGGCCGGTCGGGGTCGACGCGCTGGAAGCTCAGCTCGGGGTGCGCCCGGCGTGCCCGGTCCAGCGCCGCCTCGGCGATATCCGCCCCGATTACCGAGCGGGCCCCGCCCTCCGCAGCCAGCCCGGAGAACGTCCCTTCGCCACAGCCAAGGTCGAGGACCCGGTCGCCGGCGCGCAGCACGGACAGCAGGAACCGCCGCCGGCGGACCAGGTCCGCCGGCGTCAGGTCAGGCGGCATCTGCTGCCAGAGCTGCTCGTAGTAATCCCGCAAGCGCGCCGTGGAGTCTGGCCGATAGTCTCTCCTGGAGGCGAGGATCCAGGTTTGGCCGCAACGCTCGATCCAGCGGCGGGTCGTCCTGTTGCTCAAGAAGAGGTCTCGATCGCGTGCTCAACGGACTGATGCAATCCGGATGGAGGGTGACTTGAAGGTCGCCTTCGACAGCCGTCCGGCCAAGGACCCGCGGGGGATCGGCCGCTACGCCCGCTGCCTGATGGAGGCGCTGCGGGAATCGGACCGGGGCGAGATCGTGGAGAGTCACGAGCCACGGCTTCGCCGCGTGGACCTCTACCACTCACCCTGGATCGACGGGGCATTGCTGCGTGCGCCGGTGCCGATGGTGGTGACGCTCCACGACCTGATCCCGCTCAAGCGCCGCGGCGAGTTCCTGCGATCGGGCGTGCGGTTCAAGCTGCGCTATCTGGCCGTACAGCGTGCGGTGCGGGTGATCGTCCCCACCCGGGCCGTGGCCGACGACGCCATCCGAGAGCTGGAGATCCCGGCCGAGCGGATCGTGGTGATCGGCGAGGCGGCCGCCTCGACGCTTCGGGCTCGGCCGGCCGACGAGGTGGCCGCGGTGCGGGAGCGCTTCAAGCTGCCCGACCAGTACCTGCTCTGGGTCGGGGGGCTGGAGCGGCCCGACCCGCGTAAGCGGGTCATCGCCCTGGCCAAGGCGAGGAGATCGATGCCGCTCGTGCTGGTCGGGCCCACTGGTCGATGGGCCCGAGAGCTTCCCGACGTGACGCTCACCGACCGGGTCTCCGACGACGAGCTGGCCGCCATCTACACCGGCGCCCACGCGCTGGTGTTCCCGTCGGCAGATGAGGGATTCGGGCTGCCCCCGGTGGAGGCTCTGGCCTGCGGGACGCCCGTGGCCGCCTGCGATGTGCCGGCGGTTCGAGAGGTGCTGGAAGGACGGGTGTTGCTCAGCGACGTCGATGATCTGGAGGGTCTCGTCCAGGCCGCCGAGGGCGCCCGGCGCCCGGCGCCAGAGCCGCTGGGGTGGAGCTGGGACGACGCGGCGGCGGCCACCTGGGATGTGTACGCCGACGCGCTCAGCGCGCCCCACCGCTGGCGCAGCGGGCGCCGCTGATCAGCCCGCCCGCGCCGGCGTCTCGAGGAGCAGCGTCACGGGGCCTTCGTTGACGAGCTCCACCTGCATCATCGCGCCGAACATGCCGCGCCGGGCACGGGCCCGTTCACAGAACCGCTCGTACAGCGGCTCCGCCACCGGGCCCGGAGCCGCCGCCACATAGCTCGGCCGATTGCCCCGGCGGGCGTCGCCGTACAGCGTGAACTGGCTGACGCAGAGGATCTCTCGATCACCCAGAGGCTCATTCATCCGCCCCTCGGTATCGGGGAACACTCGCAGCGCCCGGACCTTTTCGGCCAGCCAGTCGGCGTCGCGCTCGCGATCGTCGACGCTCACACCGAGGAGCACCAGCAGCCCAGGCCCGATCTGCGAGACGATCGCTCCATCAATGCCTACCGATGCGCGGGAGACCCGCTGGACCAGCGCCCGCATCAGGCGTCGCGCAGCTGGTCGGCGGCGTCCTCAGGCGCCACGCTGTTGAGATACACACCGGCGCCGAGCTCGAGCCCGGCCAGATGCGTCAGCCGGGGCAGCACATCGATCCGCCAGCAGAAGTGCTCGGCGCCTCGGGGCGCCGTTCGGATCCAGAGGTTCAGCGGAGGGCTGGCGCCCAGCCGGCGAGCCAGGCGGCCGAGCACGTCATGCAGGAGGGCGGCCCCGTTGGGGCCATCGTCCTCAAAGCGCGCCCGCGGCGCGCGGGGCAGCAGCATCAGCTGGAACGGGACGCGGGATGCGAACGGGCACATGACCACCGCCTCGGAGTCGATCGCCACGATCCGCTCGCGCTTTCGCACCTCCTCCTGCAGGAGGTCGCCCGCCAGGTTGCCGCCCATCGTGCGAGTCGTGTACGCGTTCGCCCGCTCCCGTTCCCGGGCGATCTCGGCAGGAACGAACGGCAGCGCGTAGAGCTGGGCGTGGGTGTGCGGGCGCGAAGCGCCGGCCTCGCGGCGCTCGTTGACGATCAGGTGCAGGCAGGCCGCCTCGGCGTGGGCGCGCATCCGCTCGCGCCATACATCGACCGCGGTGGCCACCTCGGTGGGCTCGAGCTCGGCCAGCGACGTCACGGCCCTGGGGGAATTGATGATCACCTCGTGGGCACCGCGTGACGGCGCGCTCCAGAAGAGATCGGTTTCGCGATTGGGCCGAGAGGCTTGTGGCTCGGGCGCCCCTTCCCCGAGCGGTCCGCGCAGGGCCGGATACAGGTTGGGCACCACACGCACCGCCCAGCCCGGACCGTTGGGTTCACCGCCGCCGAGGCGCAGCGCATGGAGCTCGGGCGGGGTTCGGTCCTCGTGCCCCTCGGCGAACGGATCGTCTTCCGGGACGATCCGGTCCGGGGGCGGTGCCACAAGCCCGCCGCCGGGGCGACCAGCGCGTGAACCGGCGATGATCACCCGGTGCCCGCTGAGCGGGTCGATGCGCAGCTCCGGGCCGGCGCTCAGAGGACCTTCTCCATCGCTACGTGCTCGATGCCGGCCTCGGTGAACTCGCGGCCCCGGGGGCTGTAGCCGTTGCCCTCATACAGCGAGCGGGCGTAGGTCTGAGCGTGGAGGACCAGCCGGTTGGCGCCGCGGGCTCGGGTCTCGGCGTCCGCCTGGCGCAGGAGCGCGCTGGCGATCCCCTGCCGGCGAGCAGCCGGGGCGACGGCCAGGCGGCTGAACTGGACGGTGCTGCCCACGAACACCAGCCGGCAGGTGCCCAGCAGCGTTCCGTGATCGACCGCGATCAGATGCACCCCATCCGCGTCGCGCCCGTCGCGCTCCTCGCCCACGGGCACCCCCTGCTCCAGGCAGAACACCTCATAACGGAGGGCCAGAGCGCCGTCCAGCTCCTGCTGAGTGCCGACGCGCCGGATCTCCCAGCGCCGATCCTCCGGGCGCATATGCACGCCCGACAGCTTGACATACGTAGGTTCTGCTTAAATATGCGTTAGCGCCGGAGCCTCGCAGGGTGACGCGCTTTCGCTTCTGAGGAAATCCTCGCGGGGTCCGGGGCCTACTGGACCCTCTGAGCCGTTGCCACAGGCTGCCTCCGGCTCTCGCGTTCTGACGACTGTTTATCCCTTTATGGGTGATCCCACCCCTTTCCCAAGTCCTGCCACGATCGCGCGCGCAGAGCTCTTCACGCGTGAACGCTTCGTCTACGAGGGCGAGACCCTCGAGGATGCGCTGGCCCCTGGCTCGGCTCGACGGCGGGCGCTGGACGCGGCGCTGAACGAGATCGACACGGGTGCCAAGCATCCGTCACTGGTCTGGCGGCGCGAGTACTCGCTGCTGCTGGGGCTGGAGCGACTGCTCTCCGAGGAGGAGCCGCACCTGGCCGACGGGGCCGTGCTGTCCGCCCACCAGGTGGATGCCCTGTCGGGGACACTGACCGCCCTCATCGCGGAGGCGCAGCGCAACGGCAATGGGAGCGCCAACGGGAACGCCGCGTCTGCCTCGACCAACGGCTCGGCGCCACTGGCCTCGGCCTCGATCCCCGGCGAGGAGGACGCCGAGCTCGATGAGGATGCCGACACCGACGAGGAACCGCAGGACTGGCAGGACGAGAACGAGCTCGACGCTGACGTCGCCCAGGAGGGCGCGCCCGATGATCCAGGCGCCGACCGGCGCTTCTGGTTCGAGCATGCCACCGGCGCCGGGAAGACCGTGGCGGCGCTCGGATTCGTCGAGGCCTCGCGCACCGGCGGGATCCTGATCCTCACGCACCGCCGCAACCTGGTCGACCAGTTCCTGGGCGAGCTGCGCGACCGCGGCTACCGGGACCGCATTCATTCGCCGGTGCTGCGCGACGGCGACGGCCGCGACGATCACGAGGCCGTGGTCGGTCCGGTCACCGTCGAGACCTACCAGTGGTTCGTGCGCAACGCCGGGCGCATCTCCGACGTCTACACGATCGTGATCTGCGATGAGGCCCACACGGCGCTGGGCGAGAAGACGTCGGCTTCGATCCGCTCCTGGGACCAGCCGATCTGGATCGGCATGACGGCCACTGGCGCGCTGATCGCCCGGCACGTCACCGACCTGTTCCCCACCCAGACCTCGCGCTTCGATCTGGCCCAGGCCGCGCGGCGCGGCGTGATCTCGCCGCTGCGCTGCATCCGCATCCCGCCCGGGCCCGGCGTGCGCACGATCGCCAAGGTGCCGCTGCGCAGAGGGGAAGTCGACACCGAGTTCGACCAGGAGATGCTGGCCGAACTGCTGGACCAAGGGCCGTTCAACGTGGCGATCGCCGACCTCTACAAGACGCGCTTCAACGGCGTCCCCGGTGTCGTGTACGCGGCCGGTGTGCGCCACGCCTACAACGTGGCCCAGGCGTTCCGTGACCTGGGCATGAAGGCCCAGGCAGTGTCTGGCGAGACCCCCAAGCGCCAGCTGGCACGCATCCTGGCCGATTACGAGGCGGGGAAGGTCGACGTGCTGGTTAACGCGCAGCTGTTGGCCGAGGGCTGGAACAGCCCCCGGGCCACCGTCTGCATGCACCTGGCGCCCACCGCCTCCAAGCGGATCTACCAGCAGCGCGTCGGCCGCGTGACGCGTCGCCATCCGGGCAAGGAGGCGGGCATCGTGGTCGACTTCGTCCACCCGGCCACCAAGCACGACGACCCGGTGGTCACGCTGCACTCGCTTTTGGATCGGGACGTTTACCGCGGCGGCGCGATCGTCGTCGGACCGGTGCGCCGTGGCCGTGGGCGGCGGGTGCGGGTCGAGCGGCGCGTGCTGCCGGTGACCCCGGATCCTGAGCGGCGCGCCGAGGTATTCGAGCGCGAGCTCTGGCGGATCGCCGTCGAGCATCTGGATTACGGCGAGCAGCGCGTATGGGCTCAGCTGGCCGGCGCGCGGGTGACCGCCAACGGCTGGCGGCGGGCCAAGGCGATGCTCCACTTCGACCGTGGCGGCGAGCTCCGCCGCCTGTTCCTGCTGACCGCCGTGCAGCGAAACCGTGTCGCCCAGCTGCGGCTCCGGGCGCTCCAGGAGGTCGCGGCCAGTCGTGACGCCGAAGCCTTCGACAGTGCCATCGACATGATCGCCGGGTGGCCGCGAGACGAGCGGCGTGAGGGCGTCAAGGTGATGCTCCAGGCTCTGGCCGAGCGCCGGATCGGGCGTCGCGACCAGGCCAACGCCTGGATCTGGCGGATGGCGGAGTACACGCGCGAGGTGCACGAGGAATACGCCGTGCAGCGATGGCCGGAGACCAAGCGGCTGCTCGGGCTGCTGGTGAATTCGAGCGGGTCCGCTCACGC
>DASZMP010000094.1:0-18860 GCA_035551795.1 Solirubrobacteraceae bacterium
GATCGGGAGGTTGAACGCGTCGCAGAAGCGGATGAACCGGGCTGCCTTCTCGGAAGAATCGATGTCCAGCACGCCGGCCAGCTGGGCCGGCTGGTTGCCCACCACCCCGATCGCGAACCCGTCGAGCCGCGAGAAGCCGCACACGATGTTGCGCGCGTAGTGCTCGTGCACCTCGTAGAACTCCCCGTCGTCCACCACGTAGCGGATCACGTCCCGCATGTCGTAGGGCTTGTTGGCGTTGTCGGGAACGACGTGGTCGAGTTCCTCGTCCATCCGCCCAGGGTCGTCGGTGGGCGCCACCCGCGGCGGTGCCTCCAGGTTGTTCTGAGGCAGGAACGAGAGCAGGTAGCGGATGTCCTCCAGGCAGGCGTCCTCGTCGTCTGAGGCGAAGTGGGCCACACCGGACTTGCTGGCGTGGCTCATCGCACCGCCCAGCTCCTCGAAGCCGACCTCCTCGCCGGTCACCGTCTTGATCACCTCGGGACCGGTGATGAACATGTGCGAGGTCTCCTTCACCATGAAGATGAAGTCGGTGATCGCCGGCGAGTAGACGGCGCCACCGGCGCACGGTCCCATGATCGCGCTGATCTGGGGGATCACGCCCGAGCAGCGGACGTTGCGCAGGAACACATCACCGTAGGCACCCAGCGAGATGACGCCCTCCTGGATCCGGGCTCCGCCGGAGTCGTTGAGGCCGATCACGGGGCAGCCGATCTTCTCGGCCAGGTCCATGATCTTGCACATCTTCTCGGCCATCACCTCGCCCAGCGAGCCACCGAAGACGGTGAAGTCCTGGCTGAACACGCAGACGCGGCGGCCGTCGATGGTGCCGTGACCGGTGACGACCGCATCGCCGTAGGGCCGGTTCTTCTGCATGTCGAAGTCGTGCGTCCGGTGACGCACGAAGGTGTCGAGCTCCTGGAACGACCCCGGATCGAGGAGCTTGTCGATCCGCTCGCGAGCCGTGAACTTGCCACGGGCGTGCTGCTTCTCGACCGCGGCCTCGGAGCCGGCGTGGATGGCGTCGTGCTTCAGCTCCTGGAGCTGAGACAGCTTCTCCTCGTACGTCTCCGGGGCCTTCTCGCGCATCCGGGCGCGAGTCTACGGATCAGCCGCGCGAGAAGGGTCTGTGATGGTCGCTGCCCAGCCGGTCCAGGACGCCGGCCAGCACCGTCCCCGGGTCGAACTCGGGCTCGGATCGCCCCGGCTCGACCGGAGCAGTGACTGCAGCCGGCGTGAGCTCGGATTCAGGTTCGGGTTCGAGCTCGGGCGCAGCGGCAGCGACGGGTGCCGGATCAGGGTCCGGCTCGGCTTCCGGTAGAGCCGGCTGGGCCGCCTGAGGCGGGCCGAAAGCCTCCTCGTGGAGCTCCACGGGCGTCACGAACGACCGGAACAGCAATCCTCCCAAGCGCCGGAAGAACCCTGGGCGCGGCGTCGCCTTCGACTCCGGCTGCGTCTCCAGCCGCGGGTCAGGCTCCAGCCGCGGGTCGGGCTTCAGCTGCGGGTCGGGCTCCAGCTGCGGGTCGGACTCCAATTGCGAGTCGGACTCCAGCTGCGGGTCCGCTGCCGGCGCCGGCTCGTCCACGACCGGCTCGTCCTTGCGCGGATCCTCTACGGCTGGCTCCGTCGCCCCCGGCTCCAACGCGACCGGCTCCAGCGCGACCGGCTCCAGCGCCCCCGGCTCCATCGCCATCTCCGGCTCCCCCCCGGGCTCGGCCGCCGCCGTGGCGGTCAAGATCACCCGCGTTCCCCAGCCTGCGGGCTCGATCCGCACCGTACCGCTCGCGCGCTCGCCCTCCCAGGCGACGGTGGTCTCGGGCTCGACTCGAGTTATCCGGATCTCTCCGAACGCGTGCAGATGGCGGCTCAGGGAATCGGGGTCGCTGCACACCTCCCAGAGCTCCGGGGCGGACTTGACCAGGGTTCGGGCTACCTCGTGCTGTGTCATCGCCATCAGGGTTCGCCCACCCCCCGGCGAACTCCTCCCCCCGCAGGTTCGCGCCCGCCTCCCGCCTATTCCTCGACCACCCTGTACACCCCGGAGGCCGCCTCCAGAAACTCGACCGTCCTGCGCGCCGCTGCCTCGACGTGGATCCTGGGCCCGATAGGCGGTTTTCGCGTGCCCCCGAACGTCCCTGCCCCATAGAACAGCCCATAACGCAGAACCACCCCACCAAACTCGAGCACCAGCCGCTCATGCTCGGCGACCGCTTTGCCCACTCCCGGCGCGCTGAACTCGATGCTCTGGGCCAGGAACCGGAGGGCCCCGGCCTCACGCGCGGCGGCCACCAGATTGCGTGTGCCCTCGGTCCGGATGCGGTTGTTGCGCCCGATGTAGAGCGGCAGGCGCTTGATGTCGTCGGGCAGATCGGTCAGCTGATGCATGACCATCTCCGGCGCGAAGTCCTGCACGGCGCGGCTCAACCCGCCCGCGTCGTAAACGTCGCACAACACCGGCTGGGCCCCGAGCTGCGCGATGGCGGCCGTCCGCTCAGGCGAGCGGGTCATGCCGGCCACCTCGTGTCCAGCCCGGCACAGAAGCGGGACCAGCGCCCGCCCGATCACGCCACTCGCACCGGCCACGAAGATGCGCATGCGGCCACTTTCTCACAGGCCGGGGCTAGCGAACGCGCACCGATCACCGGGATGTGTGGGTCACGCTCAGTGCCAGTCAGGAAGACGGCCGGTAGTCCCCGAACACGTCGCGCATGGCGCCGCACACCTCGCCCATGGAGCAGCGGTCCCTGAGCGCCTGGCGCAGGACCGGGAGCAGGTTGGCGCTCCCCCGGGCCTGCTCCCGGATCTCCTCCAGCCGGCGCTCCACCAGCTCGTCATCGCGATCAGCTTTGAAGGCCTTCAACCGCTCGACCTGCTCGCGCTCTGACTCGGGATCGACGCGCAGGATGTCCGGCACCTCGGCTGACTCGGTGACGAACTTGTTGACCCCGACGACCACATCCTGGCCGGTGCGGTAGCGCTCGTGGTAGCCGAACGCCGACTCCTCGATTTCGTTCTTGATGAAGTCGATCGCCTGCACCGAGCCGCCCAGCTCGTCGACCTTGTCGATCAGCCACTGAGCGCGGCTTTCGATCTCGTCGGTCAGCGCCTCGACGAAGAAGGAGCCGGCAAACGGATCCACGCTGTCGGCCGCACCCGACTCGTAGCCGATGATCTGCTGGGTGCGCAGGGCGATCCGGGCCGCCCGCTCGGTCGGTAGTGCCAGCGCCTCGTCAAAGCCGTTGGTATGCAGCGACTGGGTGCCACCGCAGACCGCCGCGAAGCCCTGGAGCGCCACGCGCACGATGTTGTTCTCCGGCTGCTGCGCGGTCAGCGTCACCCCGCCGGTCTGGGTGTGGAAGCGCAGTCGCCAGGAACGTTCGTCCTGCGCGCCGAACCGCTCACGCATGATCCGCGCCCACATGCGCCGGGCGGCGCGGAACTTGGCCACCTCCTGGAAGACGTTGTTATGCCCGTTGAAGAAGAAGGCCAGCCGAGGGCCGAACCTGTCGATCTCCAGGCCGGCGTCGAGCGCCGCCTGAACGTAGGCGATCCCGTTGGCCAGCGTGAAGCCGACCTCCTGCACCGCCGAGCACCCCTTCTCCCGGAAGTGGTAGCCGCTGATCGAGATCGTGTTCCACCTGGGGATCCGCTCGTTGCAGTAGGAGAACAGGTCCGTGGTCAGGCGGATCGCGCCCTCGGGCGGGTAGATGAAGTTCCCCCGCGCGATGTACTCCTTGAGGATGTCGTTCTGGGTGGTGCCGCGCAGCTTCTCGGCCGACACGCCCTGCTCCTCGCCGACGAGCTCGTAGAGCAGCAGCAGCACGCTGGCCGGCGCGTTGATGGTCATCGACGTCGACACCTGATCCAGAGGGATCCCGTCGAATGCGGTGCGCATGTCATCGATCGTGTCGATCGCCACCCCGGTGCGACCCACCTCGCCCAGACAGCGGGGATCGTCGGAGTCCAGGCCGAGCTGCGTGGGCAGGTCGAAGGCCATCGACAGCCCGGTGGAGCCGTGCTCCAGCAGGTAGTGGTAGCGCTCGTTGGACTCCCTGGCCGACGCGTAGCCGGCGTATTGGCGCATCGTCCACAGCTGCCGGCGGTACATGTCGGGATGGATCCCGCGCGTGAACGGGAACGCGCCAGGCTCCCCGAGCTCCTCGGTCAGGTTCTCCGGGAGGTCCGCCTCCGTGTATTGCTGCCTGACCTCGATGCCGGAGTCGGTGAACCGGCGGGGATCGTCGGGGCCGACGATCGGGGCGATGGTGCGGTGCTCGGTCTCTTCCATGGGGCCCGGGAGGTTACCCCCGGCCCGAGAACCACGAGCCGAAGCTGCCGGGGCTGGGGACTTTGAGTTCCCCAGCCCCGGAGCAGACGGTTATCTCTACTCGGCGACCGGCGGCGGATACACGTCGGACACGTACTCGTCCACCTTATGCTCCGGCAGACGAGACGCCAGCGCCCAGCCGTAGATGAGCAGGCTGAACAGTGCCGAGGCGATGATTCCGCCCCACAGTCCGATCGCGTCTGTGCCGCCCTGGTCAAGGACGTTCTTGAACGGCCCGATGCCGCCGATGATCCCGCCGGGCCCGAAGTCGCTCAGATACGAGATCACGCCGGCGCCGATCAGCCAGACGATGATCCAGGGAGCCGCCTGCCAGTCCATGGTCAGCTTCTTCGGGTTGGTGCCGCTGCCGATTGAGGCGAAGATCAGCGCGTAGCCGATGAGCATCGCCACCAATAGCGTCGTGTAGGTCTGCCAGCCAGAGAACAGGATGATCCAGTTGGCGCCCACGAAGGCCAGGGGAGCCAGGATTTCCCCGGCCGGAAGCCGGAAGGTCCGGGGCAGCCCCGGTTTCTGGCGGCGCAGGGCCCCGAGGGCCACCGGCGCCCCCGCATACATCAACACCGACGCGCTGGTGACAATACCCACGAGCTTTGACCAGCTCGGGAAGGGGAGCAGGAACAGGACCCCCACCAGGGTGGCGATGATCACGCCCCAGACCGGCACCCGGGAGCCGCTCACGCGCTGGAAGACGTTTGGCAGATAGCCGTTCCGCGCCAGGCCATACGAGAGCCGGGCGGAAGAGGTCTCGTACATGAGACCCGTGCCGCCGGGGGAGATTACCGCGTCGATCCTCAGCACCGTGGCCAGCCAGGCGACCCCGGCGATGCTGGCCAGGGTGAAGAACGGCCCCGCGTTCAGAGCCACCACCTGGGGATGGGTGTTGGTGGAGCCGAGGTTCAGCCAGCCGCCCTGCGACTTGAGCAGACTTGGGGGCATCGCGCCGATGAAGGCGATCTGGATGAGGATGTAGACGGCCGCCCCGATGAGGATCGACAGGATCACCGCCCGGGGCAGGTCCCGACCCGGGTTGGCTGACTCACCTCCGAGCTGGACCGCCTGCTCGAAGCCCAGCAGCGAGAAGATGATGCCGGCCGGGAGGGTGAGCAGGATCGCCTTGATGGCGCCGCCGTGAACGAAGAAGCCACCGCCGGCGTGGCCGAAGTTGGACCCATGGAAGTGACCGATCAGCAGGATCAGGATCGTCACCACCGGGATGGCCACCTTCCAAGTGGTGATCGCATTGTTGATCTTGGCAAACCAACGGATGCCGACGATGTTGATGATCACGAAGAGGAGCATCAGGATGGCAGCAGCCAGATAGCCAAACCCGTGCAGGGTCCCGCCGCTACCGCTATGGGACACATAGAAGTTCTTGGCCCAGTGTGCTGTGGAGAGGTACTGAACTGCGGCCAGCACCTCGATCGGCGCCACGCTTGCCGCCTGCAGGTAAGAGGCCCAGCCGAACGTCGCACCGGCGAAGCTCCCGAACGCATAGTGCGGGAACCGGCTCGTGCCGCCGCTGACCGGGAACAGCCCGCCGAGCTCGGCGTGCACCAGGGCCAGCACCAAGATGATGACCGAGCCCAGAACCCAGCCGATGATCGCCGATGGACCGGCAATGGTCGCCGCGCCGAGGGCTCCGAACAGCCATCCGGAACCAATGATCGATGTCTCCGAGGCCCACAAAAGTCCCCAGAAACCCACTCCGCGATCAAGACCCTCCGCCTCTAGAAGTGGCGCTTGAGGGCCTGCGGACGGGGAGGTTATTGCCATGAACTCTCCTCTAGCTGAACGACGAGTAAAGACAACTGCCGGCGGCATCCTAACGAGCCGGCGGCGTGGTTGTGCGAACTGTTGCGATTTCGGGCCCGAAGGCCTCCTTCCTGCCAAATCATCCCGCTCCGGCCGGTCGCTGTCCAGCGCCGAGGCACGGACTCACCTGTCCCGCGGGTCTAGGCTTTCCAGGTGATGCACGTGCGCGTGAAACTGTTCGCCGGGCTCCGGGAGCGAGCGGGCACCGAGACCCTGTCGCTGGAGCTTCCCGACGGGGCCCGGGTGAGCGACGCCCTGGCCGAGGTTCGCTGGCTGACTGCGGACGTGCCCGTGGTGATGGCGATCAACCTCGACTACGCCGACGCCGAGGCGATCCTGCACGCGGACGACGAGCTGGCTCTGATCCCGCCCGTGTCGGGCGGCGCCGTGGCCGCCGTGCACGCGCGGGTTCTCGACGAGCCGCTGTCGGCCGACCGCCTCCAGGCGCTGGTCCGCGATCCGCGCGCCGGGGCGGTCGTCACGTTCATGGGGGTGACGCGCGAGGTGCCCGCGCTCGAGTACGAGGCCTACGCCGAGATGGCCGAGCGCCAGCTGGCGGCGATCGTTCAGGCGGCGGTCGCGGAGCACGGCCTGTGCGCGGCCGCAGTCGAGCACCGGGTGGGCCGCGTGGGCCTATCCGAGGCTTCGGTGATCGTGACCGCCTCGGCCCCCCACCGCAGCGAGGCGTTCGCCGGCGCCCGGCAGGTCATCGACGAGGTCAAGCGCCTGGCGCCGATCTGGAAGCGCGAGGAGGGCGAATGGGTGGCGGGGTCGACGCCTTCCAAAGCCGCGGAGCCCCCGGACCGATAGATTGACCGGCGATGTCCACGTGTCTGGTCACCGGCGGCGCCGGGTTCCTCGGCTCACATCTGTGCGAGGAGCTCCTGGCCCGCGGGAATCGCGTGATGTGCGTGGACAACCTGGAGACCGGGTCGCTGTCGAACATCGCCCACATCCGCAGCGATGACTTCAGCTACCTGAATCTGGACATCATCGAGCCGTACTTCATCGACGAGCCGATCGACTTCGTCTACCACTTCGCCTCGCCGGCCTCCCCGATCGACTACCTGCGACTGCCCCTGCACACACTCAAGGTCGGCTCGTACGGGACCCATCACACGCTCGGGCTGGCCAAGAAACACCGCGCGCGGTTCCTGACCGCCTCCACCAGTGAGGTGTACGGCGATCCCGAGCGGCACCCGCAACCGGAGAGCTACTGGGGCCACGTCAATCCGATCGGCCCCAGAGGCGTCTACGACGAGGCCAAGCGCTACGCCGAGGCGCTGACCATGGCCTACCACCGCCAGCAGGGCGTCGACACGGCGATCGTGCGCATCTTCAACACCTACGGACCCCGCATGCGCGCCCATGACGGCCGGGCGATTCCCACGTTCCTGCGCCAGGCGCTGCAGAACCGGCCGATCACGGTGTTCGGAGACGGTTCACAGACGCGCTCCTTCTGTTATGTGGACGACCTCATCCGGGGCATCATCAAGCTGGCCGAGTCGGGCTACCACGAGCCGGTCAACATCGGCAACCCGAACGAGTTCACGCTCCTGGAGCTGGCCGAGGCGGTCATCGACGTGACCGGCGCGTCCTCGGAGATCATCTACGAGGCGCTGCCCACCGACGATCCCAAGGTCCGTCAGCCCGACATCTCCCTCGCGCGCGAGATCCTGGGCTGGGAGCCGGAGGTGGAGCTGCGCGACGGCCTGGAGAGAACCATCTCCCGGTCCGGCCGGGATGCCCTGGTGGGCGCGCCCCGGTAAGTCCGGTCTCACCACGAGACTCCGTGGGACCCGGCCGAGGTTTGGCCACTTACCACGCCGGCGTCCTGCATAAGTGGTTTGATCGTAACTTCAGGGGACGATTTACGTTTCAGACGTGGACCACGCAGAGACTATGAGCATGATTCCGACAGAGGCGGGCCCGGCGGGCGAGGAGGCACGGCCCGTCCAGATCTCGCTGGCCCCGGAGCCCGCGCGAGACGTGCGGGCCAAGCGGCCAGCGGTCCTGTCGCTGATCCTCCGGTTAGAGACTCTGCGGCGGGTGGCTCGGGTGATCTCGCTGCTGGCCCTCGATTACGCGGGTGTGGTCGGCGCGCTCACGACCGCACTGTGGCTCAAGATCGCGCTGAAGGGGCATCCCAGCGTCGGGCTGGCGTGGAACGAAGCGACCCAGTGGATCGCGTTCGCCTATCTGGTGACGGTGCTGATGTTCGCCCGGGTGGACCTGTATGCCGAGCGGCAGCGGCGTCCCGGGTTGGGACGGATCGCCTCGGCGCTGTTCTGGACGACAGTCATCGCGCTCGTCTTCGCGCTGGCCAGCGGAGAGCACTTCTCCAGCTACTACATCTTCTACGGGAGCCTGATCTTCGGCACCGCGTACATCACGACGCTGCGCTATGCGCACACGCGCGTAACCGGCTGGCTGCTGGCCAGGGCCGGCTACCGGCGCCGGGCCCTGCTGGTCGGTTCGGGCGACCAGATCGAGGCGGTGGCCCACGCGTTGGCCTCGCCCGTCGACCGGTTCGTCGACGTGGTCGGCTACATCTCGCTCACGCCACGCCCCGACACCGGGCTGCGTTCGCTGGGTCGCCTGGCCGACCTCAAGCAGATCCTGATCACCTCGCGCGTTCAGGACGTGATCATCGCCGACCCGGACTTCCCCCAGGATCAGGCGGTGGAGCTGGTCGACCTGTGTCATCGCCGGGGCGTGACCGTGCAGGTGGCGCCGTCCACGATGGAGATCCTGATCGACCGAGCCGAGTTCGTGCCGGGCCAGACCGTGCCGCTGTTCCGTTTGCGTCCGCCCGTGTTCGAGGGGATCGACTATGCGCTGAAGCGGAGCTTCGACCTGCTGGTGGCGGGGCTGTTGCTACTGCTACTGGCGCCGGCGTTGGTGATCATCGCCCTGGCGGTCAAGCTGAGCTCGCGGGGACCGGTGCTCTACTGCTCGATCCGGCCTGGGATTGGCGGACATCCGTTCGCGTGCCTGAAGTTCCGCACGATGCGCGAGCACGCCGACCAGGTCCAGGCCGACCTGGAGTCGTTCAACGAGAAGACGGGCGCCCTGTTCAAGATCCGCAACGACCCGCGCCTGACCGGCGTGGGTCGCCTGCTGCGCCGCTTTTCCCTGGACGAGCTGCCCCAACTGGTCAATGTGATCCGGGGCGAGATGTCGCTGGTGGGTCCCCGGCCGCTGCCGCTGCGAGACTTCGAGCGGCTCGAGGAGTGGCACAAGAAGCGCTATCTGGTGCTGCCCGGGTTGACGGGGCTCTGGCAGGTCTCGGGCCGCGCCGAGCTCGACTTCGACGATCTGGTCCGCCTGGACTTCCTGTACCTCGAGCAGTGGTCGGTGTTCCTCGACCTCTCGATCCTGCTCAAGACGATCCCGGCCGTCCTGTCGCGGCGCGGGGCCTTCTGAGGGCGGCGTGACCAGCCAGTCGGTAGGCTGGCGCGGCGATGCCGCCCACCGACCGCTTCGTAATCAGCTTCGCGGCGGAGCCGCCCCAGGACGCGCTGCCCTACGGGCGCTGGGCGGACACCCTGCGCCAGCGATTCCTGGCCGCCTGTGAGGAGATCGACACGGAGGGCGAGGAGATCGGCCGGCCCGGCGAGATCAAATGGTTCCCGGACCGCAGCTACGCGGGCCGCACCTACGTCCCCGGCGTTGCCCGCACCGACGAGGGTTACGAGATCTTCGGTTATGTCTCGTTCCTGGAGGGCGGAGGGAGCTCGAGCGGCCCGGGCGACTTTGCCGCCTGGGCGGATTTCACCTCCGAGGTGGCCGAGAGCAATCCTGACTGGAAGCTCGACCTGAACGACGACGTGATCGACATCTGGCGCGGCGAGGAGGGCAAACAGGCCAAGATGACCTTGGTCTGGGGTGTCCCGCAGATCGCTGGCGGCGTCGTGGTGACCGGCGAGCTGGCCAACCTGGCCGTCGACCAGTGCAACGTGATCGAGGAGCGCTTCACGCTGATCGCTCCCGACGACTACCGCGGCGACTACCTCGAGGTAAAGCTATGGGATCAGCGCGGTGAGCAGCTCGCCGCGGAGTCTCTGTACGTGGACGAGGAAGACTGACCACCTCCCATCTACCGGAGGCTGCTCCCGTACTGTGGTGGAGCCGTCGCCCGTTCTCCCTATCCGCCGCGCCTGGCCAGGGCAGGCGGGAGGCGCTCGGCGACCTCCTCCGGGGTCAGCGGGAAGTGGCAAGCGACGAGGCCGCCGATGCCGTCGCTCTTCTTTTCCAGCGGCGGCTCCTGCTCAATGCACAGGGGCTGCACCTTCGGGCAGCGGGTGTGAAAGCGGCATGCCGGCGGGGGGTTGGCCGGGCTCGGGACGTCGCCGGTCAGCAGATGGCGGGGGCGCCGCCTGTCCTCCGGAGGCTCGGGAACCGGCACCGCCGAGAGTAGGGCACCGGTGTAGGGGTGGCGCGGCATCGAGTAGAGCTCGTCGGCGCTGGCCAGCTCTGCGATCTTGCCCAGGTACATGACAGCCACGCGATCGCACATGTGGCGCACGACCGAGAGATCGTGAGCAATCAAGACCAGCGTGAGGCCCAGATCGCGTTGGAGCTCGCGCAGCAGATTCAGCACCTGAGCCTGGATCGAGACATCGAGTGCCGAGACGGGTTCGTCGGCGATCAGGACCTGCGGGTCGAGCGCGATCGCGCGGGCTACCCCGATCCGCTGGCGCTGGCCTCCTGAGAACTCGTGCGGGTAGCGGTTGTAGTGCTCGGGGTTCAGACCGACACGATCCATCAGCTCCTGCACCTTGCGCTTGCGCTCCGCAGCGTCGCCGGCGATCCCGTGGATCACCAGCGGCTCAGCGATGATCGTGCCGACCCGACGTCGTGGATTCAGCGACGAGTAAGGGTCCTGGAAGACGATCTGCACGTCACGGCGCAACTGCTTGAGGGGATCGCCCTTGATCCGGCTGATGTCGTTGCCCTCGAACAGGATCTGCCCGGAGGTTGGCTCCAGCAGGCGCATCAGCAATCGGGCAGTGGTGCTCTTGCCGCAACCGGACTCGCCGACGATGCCGAGCGTCTCACCGCGGCGCAGGTCGAGGTCGATGCCGTCCACGGCCTTGACCGCCCCGATCTGATGCCTGAACAGCACCCCGGCCGTGATCGGGAAGTGCTTGGTCAGGTCGCGGGCCTCAAGGATCACTTCGCTTGAGGCGCTCACGGCTGTACCTCCTGCTGCTCGTCAGCGGCCGCGGAGGCGGACTCCGAGGTATTGGAGGCAGCCCGGGCGCTGTCACGCGCCACCCGCTGTGCCTGTTGCACCGAGTCGCCGCGGGACAGCGCCTGCCACACCGCGGACCGGGTCTGGGCCGGAAGCAGGCAGGCGACCTCGTGCGGTGTGTCACCGCCAACCGACTGCATGCGCGGATCGACCCGGCGGTGCTCGTCCCGCACATACGGGCAGCGCGGATGGAAATGGCAGCCGGAGGGCCGGTTGATCAGGCTCGGCGGACGGCCAGGGATCGGGGTCAGATCCTCGCCGCGCGGGTTGTCGAGCCGCGGGATCGACTTCAGCAGGCCCCATGTATAGGGATGCTGCGGATGCGCGAACAGCTCGCGGCCCGGGGCCCGCTCAACGATCCGCCCGGCGTACATCACCGCGATGTCATCAGCCATCTCCGCAACCACGCCGAGGTCGTGGGTGATGATCACGATCGCCATCCCCAAGCGGTCCTGCAGATCCTGGAGCAGCGTCAGGATCTGGGCCTGGACGGTCACGTCCAGTGCCGTTGTCGGTTCGTCGGCGATCAGCAGCTTCGGCTCGTTCAGCAGTGCCATGGCGATCATGACGCGCTGGCGCATGCCGCCGGAGAACTCATGCGGATAGCGGTCCAGCCGGGCCGCCGGATCCGGGATTCCGACCAGCTCGAGCAGATCGAGCGCGCGGGCTCGCGCCGCCGCCTTGGACACGTCCTGGTGGGCACGGACGGCTTCGATCAACTGGTTGCCGATCGTGTAGAACGGGTGCAGCGCGGACAGCGGGTCCTGGAAGATCATCGCCAAGTCATTGCCTCGGACCTGCCGGATCTCGCTGGAATCGAGCGCCAGCAGGTCACGGCCGGCGAACAGCATCCGGCCCGAGATCGTGGTGTTGCGACCTTTGGTCAGGCCCAGTGCGGTCAGCGAAGACACGCTCTTGCCGGAACCCGACTCGCCAACGATCCCGAGCGTCTTGCCGGCCGCGACCGAATAGCTGGCACCGTCGACGGCCTTGACCACGCCGTCGTCGGTACTGAACGAAACATGCAGATCCTCGACCTCCAGCAGCGGGGTCTCGGTCATTGGACCCGCACTCGTGGGTCGATGTAGGCGTACAGGATGTCGACCACGATGTTGGCGAGCACCACAAAGGCAGCCGCCAGCACGGTCGTTCCCTGGACCACCGGGAAGTCGGAGTTGTTGATCGCCGTGATGTTGAGCAGCCCGACCCCGTGGATCGAGAAGATCTCCTCGACGATCACGGCGCCGCCGAGCAGTCCGCCGAGGTCGATGCCAAACACGGTCAGCACCGGAGTGATCGCCGAGCGCACGCCGTGCTTCCAGATCACGGTCCGCTCCGGCAAGCCCTTGGCCCGAGCGGTCCGGATGTAGTCCTCGCCCATGGCGTCGAGCAGGCTGCCGCGCAGCAGTCGTGAGTAGATCGCAGCCTGGGTCAGCGCCAGCACCAGCCACGGCAGGATCAGGGACTCGAACCACTTGACCGGGTTCGCGGTCAAACCGACGTAGCTGCCGGGGCCGGGAAGGAGCGAGACGATCCCGAGCGACTTTGCCAGCAGGTAGATCAGGATCAGCGCGAACCAGAATATCGGCATCGACACGAATGTCAGCGAGGCGGTCATCGCGGTACGGTCCCAGACGGTTCCGCGCCTGATCGCCGAGAGGATCCCGACCGGGATTCCGAGGACGAACCACAGGACGGCCGCACCGACGGTCAGCGACAGGGTCGCGGGCAGCGCTTGGCCGATCTCGCCGAGGACCGCACGCGAGGTAAAGAAGCTGAAGCCCAGGTTTCCATGGAGGACGATCCCCTTCAGATAGAGCCAGAACTGGACGATCCACGAGCGGTTCAGCCCCAGTTCATGCCGGATGAAGGCCTCACGCTGCGCCGTGGCGCCCTTCCCGGCGAGTAGAACCACCGGATTCGCACCAGGGAAGACCCGGAAGATCAGGAACGTCACGAAGACGACCGCCACCAAGGTGACGAGCCCCCAGAGAACGCGACGGACGACGAACGCTGCCATGAAGGTCGGTTAGAAGAGTTGTGTCGAGTGCATGAAGGCGAGTGACCCCGCCCCCTGTGAGGGGGACGGGGTCCACTCATCAGGGTCCGGCTACTTCAGGCTCGTGTAGGAGAAGTTGACCTCTCCCTCGTCCCAGAGGTCGCCGACCCACTTTACGTTGCTGGAGAAGACGTTCGGCTGATTGTCGAAGTCCTCCGGCACCGAGACCGCCTGGTCGACGGCGTAGCGGTCAGCCTGGCCCCACAGGTTGGCAGCCTGCGTCGGGTTGACCGTGGTGTGCGCCTTGGTCATCAGGCTGTCCAGCTGCGCGTTCTTGACCTGACCGAAGTTCTCGGTGACGGTCGGGGTGATCGCCGCCGCGCTGAGCGTCGGGTACATGATCGAGAACGGATCGTTGAAGTCACGGAGCCAGCCGCCCGACGGGCAGGCGTCGACTTCGTCCTTCGGGGTCTGGCACTTCGTGTACATCACGCTCTGGTCGACCTGGGCGAGGTTGACCTTGAATCCCAGCTGGGTCAGGTCCTGCTTGACGATCTGGTTGATCGCCAGCTCATCCTGACCGTTGTCGGAAGCGACGACCGAGACGGTCGCGCTGCCGGTGTACTTGCCGGAGGGGTAGCCGGCCTTCTTCATGTACTGCTTGGCGACCGCGAGGTCGCCGCTGGGATGAATCGCCCAGGGGTAGTTCGGGCCCGGGTAGCCGCCCGCCTCGGTGAACCCTGCGGTGCCCGGATAGATGAAGTGCGTGCCCGGCTCGCCGGTCAGCGCTCCACCCTTCTCCTTGATGATCGCCTCGCGGTTGAGGTTCGCGTACACCGCACGACGGAGGTTCACGTTGTTGAACGGTGGCTTCGAGTTGTTCAGTGTCATGTAGTGATCCCCCGCACCGGTGGTGAAGGTGATCTGCGACGGGTAGTGCTGGTAGGCCTCCTGCACCGTCGCATGGGTCGGCGTGTCGAACTCGACCATGTCAGAGCCCTTCAGTACCTGAGGCCCGGTCACGCTCGGGCTGCCGCCGATGCTGATGTTGATCTGATTCAGGCTGGCCGGCGGCTTGTACGGCCCGGCGTAGGTGCTCGCGCTCCAGTTCGGGTTACGCACCAGGGTCAGCGACTTGCCGGGCGTGTAACCACTGGCGATGTTGTTGCCATTCTGCTCGCCCTGGATCATGTAGGGGCCGGTAGCCGTCAGCTGGGTCACGCCGTACTTCGTCGGCGCGTGCTTGTCGAGCGGCGCGACGACCGACGACGGTACCGGGGCAGAGCCCGGCAGCGACAGGGCCTGCACGATCGTGTTGGCGACCGTGGCGGTCAGGTGGATGACCAGCGTCGTCGAGTTCGGCGTCTGGATCCCGGAGATCGGTCCGCCCTTGGCGCTGGCAGCACCGACGATCGCGCTCTGGAAATACGAGCCCCAGTAGCCGTTCCCGACATTCGGGTTGGCCATCCGCTCGATCGCGAACGCGACGTCCTGTGAGGTCACCGTTCGGTTGACCGGCGGCGCGAACTTCACGTTCGGCTGGATGTGGACCGTGACCGTCTTGCCACCGTCGGTGATCCCGCCGTTCGAAGCGGTCGGGATCACCGTTGCGAGGTCCGGCGACAGCTGTGTCTGCGAATTCGGCATGAACGTGAACAGCGGACGCTGGGTCGCGTACACCACGCCATAGTCCAGCGCGAAGTAGGACGAACCGGGGTCGAGGTACTGGAAGCCCTCGGACGAGAGTACGTTCAGCGTGCCGCCCTTCTTGCCGGGAGTGATCGACTCAGAAGCGGCGTTCTCGCCGGCCTTCAGCGGGAGCTTTGGCGTCCCACTGGTTCCCGACGACGAGCCGCCGCCACTGTTGCTGCTGCCGCACGCGGCGACAGCAAGCGAGAGAACGCCGGCCACCGCGATTGCGGCCGCCGACCTGCGAGTCCTCATTTTAGATGTACCTCCTATTGATGTTCGTAGCGCGGACGCGCCTGATTTTGCGAAAAAAACGCTCATCTGTCGCCCTTCGGGTTGAGTGCATCCAGAAGTCCGTCTCCCAGCAGGTTGAAGGCCAGGACGATGATCAGCAATGCGACCCCGGGGAAGATCATGTTCCACCAAGCCGGGTTGCCGTTCAGTAGGTCGCCTCCAGCCGAGGAAATCATCGCGCCAAGGTCCGGCGTCGGCGGCTTCACGCCGACGCCGAGGAACGCCAACGCCGCCTCCAGCAGGATGTTGACCGGGATCAACAGGCTCGAGTAGACGATCAGCGGCGTGGTCACGTTCGGCAGGATCTCCCTGAATAGGATCCGCCGGTTCGAGGCCCCGAGCGAATGCGCGGCTTCGATGAATTCCTTTTCCCGCAACGACAGCACCTGGCCCCGGACGATCCGCGCGATGTAGGTGAAGCTGGAGATCGTGATGATGAAGATCACGGTGACGACCCCGGGGGTGATCACCGAGTGCCCGCCGATCTGGAGGCAGCCTTGAATGCTGCAGGCGTCGGCGATCCCGAGGCCCAGAACGATCACCGGGAAGGCGAGGAACACGTCGACAATCCGCATCAGCAGCGTGTCAAGCCAACGACCGTAGAACCCGGCTGCCAGCCCGACGATGGTCCCGAGCAGCGCCGCCAGCACGGTGCCGGTGACGCCGATCAACATCGATATTCGAATCCCATAGATGATCCGGGACAAGGTGTCCTCACCAAGGCTGTCGACGCCGAGCGGATCATGCCCGCTCGGTCCGGTCGCCTGGCCGAAGGCGCCCAGCAGGTTCGTGTTCTGCTGCTCGGGATCGGGCAGCCCGAATAGGTGAACCACCACCGGCGCAAGGATCGCGATCAGCACGACGACCATGATCACCACGGCCGAGGCCATCGCCACACGATCGGCCCGGAAGCGACGCCAGAACAGCTGGCGCGGCGACAGGGCGACGATCTCTCCAGCCGCTAGCTCGAAGGAGCTCGGCGCCCCCTCGGCGCCGAGCAGGATGTCCGGGGCACCGGTGCTCACAAGCTCAGCGGAGTTCCATCCGCAACGACGTTCTCCTCCATTAAGCGCAACTCCCACCCAGGGCCGGGCACATACCACCACATGGTGGCGCCCTTGTCACGCGAGACTAACCGGCCCTCAACATGGAGGTTGCAAGGGTACCCTCCCGCTGGGGCCCTCGTAGCTCAATGGATAGAGCACGCGCCTCCTAAGCGCGGGATGCAGGTTCGATTCCTGCCGGGGGCATGGGCAACCCGCGCGTAACCCTCCCGCAAATGGGCTGACACCGCCGTTGCTACCGTCCCGCCTGCCCGTGGCCCAGTCGACCGTTGAAACCAGCCAGCCGGCGCACGGGCCGACCGCCGGCGCCCGATCCGGATCCCGGGAGCTCATCCGCCGGCACCCATGGCCCCTGGGGATCCTGGCGGTGATCCTGGTCGCCCTGGGCATCCTGCGCTGGGCCAACACCCGACCCGGCTTCGATCCCTACGGCTGGCTGGTGTGGGGCCACCAGGCGGTGGCCGGTGCGCTGGACACCAACGCGGCTCCCTCCTGGAAGCCGCTGCCCTTCCTGTTCACGGTCCCCTACGCGCTGTTCGGCCACTTCCAGCTGTGGCTGTGGATGGTCACCTCCGTCGCGGTCTCGATCAGCGGCCTGATCTTCGCCGCCCGGATCACCTACCGGACGCTGCACCCGGTGCCGGAACGCCGGTGGGTCGCCGGGGTGGTGGCGGTGCTGGCCGGGCTGGCCGTGTACCTGATCAATCAGTACTGGCACTACGTCCTGTCCGACCAATCCGACCCGATGATCGTGTCGCTGTGTCTGGCCGCGATCGACTGCCACCAGTGCCGCCGGCATCGCTGGGCCTTCTCGCTGGGCGTGCTGGGTGGCCTCGGCCGCCCCGAGGTTTGGGCGTTCACCGGGCTCTACACCCTGTGGGCCTGGCGGAAGGTGCCGTCGATGCGGCGCTTTCTGGTCGGGGGCTGGATCGTCACCGCCGCGATGTGGTTCGGGATCCCCGCGCTGACCTCCCGCAGCCCGTTCGTGTCGGCCGACAACGCCTTCTACTCGGGCCGCCGGCTGCACCACGACCTGATCTTCGGGACGATCGGCCGGTACCTGCACCTGATGCCGCGGGGATTGGAGATCGCGGCGCTCGGCTCGGTTGTCTGGGCGGCGTGGCGGCGCGACCGGGCGACGCTCACGTTCGCCGGGGCGATCGTGCTGTGGGTGATCATCGAGATCGCCTTCGTGATCCACGGCTGGCCGGGTGTGCCCCGGTACATGTTCGAGCCGGCCGGTCTGCTGGCTGTGGTCGCCGGAATCGGGGTCGGCCGGCTGCTGCTGGAGCCGTCGCGGCTGCGCGCTCCCGCGGGCATCGCCGGAGCCCTGGTGGCCGTGGCGCTGGTGGTCAGCGTGGTTCCGGCTGCCGTCTCCCAGGGCCGCTGGGAGCACCATGACCTGAATCACCAGCGCCTGCGCACCCGAACGATCAATTTGCTCGGCTCGGAGATCGCCGCCAAGGGCGGCGCGGGCGCGTTCGGCCAGTGCGGCGCCCCGATCACGCGCCTGGAGTACCAATCGGCCGTGGCCTGGGCGTTTGAGCGCAACGTGTCCGCCGTCGGCTTCATCTACAGCAAGGCGATCGCCAGCGGCAAGCCGATCGTGCTCGTGACCCCCTACCCGCAGTCAGGCAGCGGCTGGAACATCCAGCCCATGCATCAGCGGGCCGCGGCCTGCCGCGCACTGTAGGCCATCGATTGTTCATTTAAGGCCCTCCCGGGGCGCTAAATGAACAATCGGCGTCTCTACCGGTCCGGCCGGGCGGGGTAGACGTCGTCGATCGTGGTCAGCGCCACAAACGGAGCGCCCGCCGCGGCTTCGATCGCCTCGGCCCCACCGGCCAGGCGGTCGCAGATCGCCAGCACGCCGCAGACCTGATGGCCCGCCTCGTGCAGCGCCTCAAGGGCGCGAATCGTGGACCCGCCGGTGGTGACCACGTCCTCGACGAGCATGCAGCGATCCGCGGCGTCGAGCAGCGGCCCCTCGATCCGCCGGGAAAGCCCGTGGGTCTTGGTCTCCTTGCGCACGAAGAAGGCCTTCACGTCAGCGCCGCCGGCCAGGGCGGCGCAGGCGATCGGGTCAGCCCCCATGGTCATCCCGCCGACCGCGGTGGCGTCCCACGCGGCGGCCTGAGCCGCGACCAGCTCACCGAGGGCCAGGAAGCCGTCGCGCAGCAGGATCGCGCGCTTGGCGTCGACCAGGTACTGCGCCGGGGCGCCGCTGGTCAGCGTCACCTCGCCGATCACCAGCGCGTGGCGGCGCAGCGCGCTCAGCAGGCGCTCGCGCGGAGGCAGGGAAAGTGGTTCGGGCACCGGGATTCCATCCTAGGCAGGCGCGCGGATGAGGCCGCCGAACCCGAAAGTCGGCGGCCGAAAGCCTACGTGTAGTAGGTG
>DASZMP010000095.1:0-54576 GCA_035551795.1 Solirubrobacteraceae bacterium
CATAGCTGTGCGCCCGGGAACTCATCGTGCCAGGCGCATCCCGGCATCGGTGTCCGAGAGCCTCTTCTCGAGTCGCGAGCGGTGGTGCTGGACCACGAAGGAGCGCTGTCCCACGCGCCAGAGCGCCTGACCGGGCGATAGCAGGCCGAGCAGCTGCGCCTCGGTCTCGGAGAGGCCCAGCAGCTCCCGGGTCAACGCGATCTGGCTCTCGTCCTGGTGGTAGATGACGCGGGTCGAGGCGTCGGCGATCAGGCCGTCGGCGATCCGGGCCGCTCGCGAGCCCGCGTCACCCACCGCGTGCAGGTCGGCCAGCTTGTGCAGCACCACGAGATTCAGCACGCCGAACTGGCGCGCCAGCTTGAAATTGCCCTGGAACCACTCGCCGAGGCCGGGGTGCTGGATGATCTTCCACGACTCGTCGGCGACATTGATCAGGCGGCCGCGGGTCGGCTGCTCGGCCATGCGCGCCAGCAACGCGGTCATCCAGGCTGTGGCGCAGGCCATCAGGATGCCCACCGCGGGTGAGTCGCGCACCGCGTGCAGGTCGAGCACCAGCAGGCGGGCATCGAGATCGAGACCGGGCGTGGTGGGCCCGTCGAACATGCCGCGCAGCGGTCCGAGGCACAGGTCCTGGAGGGCCAGAGCCGCTCGCCTGGCATCCTCCGCCAGCCGATCGGAGCGGGTTCGGAGCCGGTCGGCCATCTCCGCGGGCGGCGCGAACAGCACGGCGGCAATGTCCGGAAGCGTCGGCTCACGCCGGTGACTCCTGACCACCCTCAGTGCCTCCCGCAGGCTGGAAGCCTCGGCCTGGGTAACTGCCGATCCGATCGCCGTGGCCGCGATCGCTCGCAGTAGCTCCACCTGGGCGGGCTCGTCGGACTGCCACGCCAGCGGGTTCAACCGAACGCCGCCTCCGGGCACCAGCGCGATCGGCTGAACGCCTGCCGCCCGGCACAGTGGCCCGTATTCACGCTTGACGTCGAGCACGAATGCCCGACGCCCGAACAGGAGCATCCGCCACAGAAACGTCTTGACCAGCGCGCTCTTGCCCTGCCCGAGCTTGCCGATCACGATTGCGTTCGGGTCGTCCAGCGCGCCGTCCTCGTAGAGCACCCACGGGTCAAAGCAGAACGCGCCGCCGCCGGAGTCTCGCCCGATGAAGGCGCCGCGTCCACCCAGGCCGCAGGAGGCGGTGAAAGGGTAGATGGCCTGTGCGTGGCGGGTCGTGAAGCGGTGCCCCGGGCGCTCGGCGCTGATGAAGCGGCCGCTCATCTCAGCCCTCGGGCCAGCGGCAACGTGAACGTGAAGGCGGCCGCCTGCTGGCCGTACAGGCGATGCAGCTCGAGCCGGGCCCGGGCGGCATGCTCGGATACCTTCGCGCAGGCTCGGCGCAGCTCGGCTTCGTCGCGGCCGCTCACCGTCACGAAACCAGCCAGTCGAACCTCGGCGTGACCAGCGGCGAGCTCAGCCTCGCGTCGCGCGGCGGCCTCCTGAGCCAGACGCTGGCGCGCCGTCTCGCTCTGGCCGAAGCGTCGCCGAAGCTCGCGGTCGGCTCGATCCCGCGTCACGGCCGCCTCCACCTCCCGGGTGGAGCGTGCGGCGGGGATCGGCTCGAAACTGACCGACACGCTGCGCACGACCTCGGAGCTCCCGAGCAGGGCGTCCATGAACAGGGGTGAGACGTCAACGCGAGGCCAGCCACCGACCCAGAACGTGGCGTGTTGGGCGCCGTCGCACACGTACCTGTCCCAGCGCTCCTGAGTACCTACTGGCCAGGCGTTGACGGCGCTGACGCCCTCGCGACCACGGTCGGCGGCCTCCAGCGCCGTGATTTCGGCCGTGGCGAATGGATCGAACGTTGTTCGCAGGGCCCGGGCCAGCTGAGGCGGACTGAGCGCTCCCAGCACCCGGATCTCCGCGGCGTCCAGGCTCCCGGCCACACGCTCGGTCTGCTCGACCAGTGCCTGTTGCACAGATACGCGATCGCGCTCGCGCAGGCAGTCGCGGTCGACCTGGATCACGATCAGGATCTCATGATCCTGAGCCACCCGAGCCGTCCCGGAGATCAGCTCCAGATATGACTCCACAATCGGCGTCCCACGGGGCGGGGTGGCCGGATCTCTGGCCTGATGCAGCCAGCGGGCAAGCTGGTCGGCTCGGGCGGGACTGGTGCGCTCGATCCACTGCAGCCGGCGGATCGGGGTGGCCGCCGCAGAGCTGAGAACCACCCCCCAGCGGGATAGCCGCCGCTCCTGCGCTTCGGGGTCGAGCAGCGCGAACGAGGCAGCCCGGCAGGCCAGGACGGCACTCAAACGATGGCCGCGACGCTCTACCAGCACGCCCAGACTGCGTCCCCGGTGCATGGCCTGGCCGAGATTCACGGCGCCCACGTTGGGTGGTGGGTGCTCGGCTGGATCGAGCAACCGGCGGCCCGGTCCAAGCCACGTCATCCCGCGGACCGGAGCCGCCGAGACGAACGTGCGTCCAGGGCGCCGGCAAAGCGGGTTTCCCCGAAGCAGAAAGGCCAGCAGCACCCCGGCCCAGGCGTCGGCAGTCCGTCCTCCCAGGGGGACCACCACGACCAGAACGACTCCCGCCAGGGGTGCCAGGCCCAACAACACCCCGACCGCGGACGGCAGCAGGTCGACTCCGGTCACGGCCAGAGCGGCCCCCATCACCAGCAGGCAACCCTGCGAGGCCGTGAGCGATCCGAGTAGTCCGTGTCGTTCGAGCGGTCCGAAGCGATAGGTGAGTCGGTCCGAGCTCATCGGGGCTCGTCCGCTCCGGGGTCGGACGGTCCGGGATCCACCGCTTCAGGGTCCATCGGTCCGGGATCCATCCGTCCAGGATCCACCGGCCGAGGATCCTCCGGCTCGGACCTGTGGGGCACCCGACCGAGGGGAGACTCGGGACCGGCAACCCTCCGCACCCCGTCGCCGTCGAGCGATGCCCAGCTCGGCGTAAGGGCCTCGAACTGCCACATTCGCTCCATCTGCCCAAACGGGCCTTGCCCCTTGTCCCCGGGGGTGCGGCGAGAGGTGGATCTCTCGTTTTCTCCACCGGCTTCGGGTCGCGATTCAGCCGGATCGATCGGCACCTCATCGAAGCCCTCCTCTTCCGCCGCTCGCGAAGCATGACCGGGCAGGCGCGCGGTGGCTGCCGACGCGGCGGCACTGTCACCCGCATCGCCGCGCGATGACGGTTCATCAGGCTCCGGTGCTCCGGCCTGGCGCCGGAGGAAGTGAGACAGAGATTCGGCCTGGCCGGCCACTGTGTCGGCAGTCCTCCGCACCTCCCTGGGGATGTTGGCCAGCCGGGGTACCTCGCCGCGGATGCCCCCCGCCGCTCCGGCGGCCAGTTCGGTGAACGGCAGGAGCCGGAGCATCACCCACGGAGCGAAGGTGGCGAGCAGGACCAGGGTCATCGCGGTCAGCAGACGGGTGGCGGTTGGCGAACCGCTGCTCCCGTACGCCGCCCCGGCCAGCGATAGGACGGCTACGATCACGAACTTCGACAGGATCAGCGCGACCAACAGTTCGATCAACCGCACAGCCCAAGTCCGCCGAGCAGGCCAGATCAGCGCCGCGAACGTCAGCGGCAGCATCAGCACCACCACGTACACGGCTGCTTCTCGAATCAGCATCTCCACGGCCAGCGCCACGGCCGCCGCGAGCGTCAGCAGCCCGACCGCGATGGCGAGGAACGGCGAACCGTCCAAGGCCCCGAGGCCCGCTATCACCCGCGCGGTCTGTTGCAGAAAATGGACGCCTCCGCCCATCCCGGCGCCGGCGATCACCGTCGACATCTCATCGGTGGCAGACAGCAGGAGCATCGTGATCGGGGCAGCGAGATTCACCGCGATCACCGCTAGGGGCAGGTAACCGAACACCGAACGGGCCAGCAGCATCGGGTCCGCGCGAAGCAGGGCCTGGGTAGCGGCGGCGAACAGAAACGGCAGGCTGAGCAGCGCAGCCAGCGCCGCCACTCGCCAGTACGTGGAGGAGAACCATGTGCTCTGCAACCGGGGCGCGGTGGTTCGGCTGATCACGTGCGCGGTCTCCTGCAGCGCCGAGCTGGCCCCGCCCAGCACCCCTGACGCGAAGACACCCAGCGCCAGGCTCGTTGCCGCGCTGGTTCCCGCGGTGAGGACATCGACCGGGTTGCCCGCGCCCGTCTCCGAACCGACGAGGTTTCCAGCCAGTCCCGTGATCGAGCCGAGCGGCACGATGGAGGCTGCCTGACCTCCGTGAACACGGGCTGCGGCAGCAGACGGAGCCGTCACCAGGCCGCTCAGCACGATGGCGGCGAGGAGAGCGAGAACTCGTCTCATCGGGCGGTCGAGCCCAGGTGCTGGAAGAAGTTGACCAGTCCGGGCCCGGCGCCGATCACCAGCGCGGCTGCGCCGGAGACGACCGCCGCCATCCGTCCTCGCGCGGCGTAGTGGTGGTTGTTCGTGTGGGAGGCGACCGCCCAGAGACCGGCGCCGATGAACGCACCCAGGAGGGCGATGGCCAGAGCCCAAGCTTCCGCGCCGTTGACCAGTTGCTGGAGGATGTTGCTGCCTGGAAGCCCAGTTGGATCAGGATGTGCAGTTACGACTAAATACCAGCGCAAGGGAGCCTCCAGATTCTAATGAGACAAAACAAAGCAAAATCACGCTAGCAATCCAGAGCAGCGATTGCTACGGTTTCGGCGTGTCAACTTCGTCTCAAAGAAGGAGCCCCGATGGCCGTCACGAGGAACCGCCCACGACCGGAAACGACGTTCGCCGAACTGGCGCCGAGGCTTGAGCGGATCGTGGCCCGCAACGTGCGAGCCCCCGAACCGCTGATCGAGGACGCATGCCAGATCGCGTGGAGTCGCTGGGTGATGCATCGCGATCGCGTGGCCCCGGGCTCGGTGCTGGCATGGCTGACCACCACCGCCACGCGAGAAGCGCTCCGGCTGGTCAGGTCCGAAGCACGTCATCTGCCATTGAGCGATCAGCCCGAATCGGGCGGCCAGCTCATCAACCTTCCGGTGCGAGTTCCCGGCCCCGAGCAGGTGCTGGAGTTCCGCGAACGCCTGGCCGAGGTGCGCCGCCTACCCGTCCGCCAGCAGACGGCGCTGTGGATGCAGGGACTCGGCTATGACTACCGGGAGATCGCGGCGCAGACCGGATCCACTCGGCGCACGGTGGAGCGCAATCTCCTCCGTGCCCGCCAGGGGCTGGCGCACTCAGGCTCCTCGCCGTCTGACGAGTAGCCAGATCCTCAGCGCGCTCGTCCCCGCTTACGACGCCGCCGCTCCGCCGCGCTCAGCTTGCGCGACTTGGGCGGGGCCTTGGAGCCGCGGCTGGCGCTGCCGGGCATACCCGCCGTGGCATCGGCGGTGCTGCGGACCGGTGCCCGCCGCCGGGCGTCGCGCCAGATGAAGAAGGCGATCCCAGTGAGCACCACGACCGCGACGAGCGCGATCTCGATCGCGTTCGTGCCACTGAGGCCTGAGCCGCCGTTCGAGGTGCCGGTCGTCTGAACGACCGTCGGGGTGGTGGTCGTCGTGCTCGGCACGGTGGCCGGCGAGATCGGCACGCCGGGGGAGAACGGGTTGGTCGTGTCGGGCACCGCCGGCGTGCTGGACGCCCCGGTGGAGGTCCCTCCGGCAGCCAGCGCCGTTGCCGGCCCCCAGGCCGGCAACGCCATCAGGGCAACTACGGCAACCAGAGACGTCAGCCGCCGACTCACACCAATCCTCCCCAAACCCATCGCGACACTAGCGCTCGGTGGCGAGCGGCTGCTCCATGGACGGCGGAGCCGGCGGGTTCTTGTAGGGCTGCTCTGGCTCCTGGTGCTCCTCGTGGTACACGCTCTCGGCGTTGACTGCCCAGATGTCGTGCTCGGTGCCCAGCAGGATGTTGTCCACCGCGCGCATGGCGGTGAGCATCGAGTGATCGGAGTTGTTGTAGCGGTGCAGCCCATTGCGGCCCACCTGCTGGAGGTTGGGGACTGTCTCGAGCCAGCCGCGGATCGTGGCCACGCGCTCGGCGTACTCGGCGTCGTAGATCGGGTAGGCCTTGTGCACGCGCACGGCGAACCCACGCTTGACCATCTCCGGGCGGGCCAGTCCGATGTTCACCAACTCATCGGTGGCCAGCTTGACCAGATCGTCGTCCTTCATCCTCCACAGGTCGTCGCCCTCGAAGCAGAAGTACTCCAGGCCGATCGAGCCGTCGGTCTCGTTGGGGACCATCCACGGGCTCCACGAGCGGAAGTTCTGGATGCGCCCCACGCGGACGTCCGGTTCGTGGATGTAAATCCAGTTGTCGGGGAAGATGTTCTTCTCGTTCAACACCAGAAGGACGGTGAGGAAGTCCCGGTAGCGCAGGCCCCGGGCGGCATCCCGCACGCCACCGGGCGCCTCGGGCTCGGTGATGCCTACGGTGGTGCGCAGCGGCAGCGAGGAGATCACGTGCGAGGGGGTCAGCGTCTCGCCGCCGGCCACCACCTCCACGACACGGCCGCCCTCGACCCGCATGCGCGTGACCGGGGCGTTCAACCTGACCTCGCCGCCGTTGGCGCGGATGTCCTCGGTCATCTGCTCCCACATCTGCCCGGGTCCGAACCTGGGGTAGTTGAACTCCCCGATCAGCGACTTGATCTCGTTGCCCCGGTTGCCGAAGAAGGCAGACTTGGCCGCGCTGAAGAACGACAGGCCCTTGATCCGCTGGGCAGCCCACTCGGCCCGGATCTCGGAGGTGGGAACGCCCCACACCTTCTCGGTGTAGGCCTTGAAGAAGTGGTTGAACAGCCGGCGACCGAACCGGTTGGACACCCACTCCTCGAAGTTGTCCTCGCGGCCCTTGGGCTTGATGGCCGCCCGGAGGTAGGAGAGCATGCACAGCGTCAGCTCCCACGGGCCCAGCTTGCGGATCACGTCCATCCCCTGGAGCGGGTACTCGAGGAACTTGCGCCGCCAGTAGATGCGTGACTGCCGCGGGCGCTTGAGGAACTCCTCCTTCATGATCTCGTGCCACAGGTCGTCCACCTCCTTCATCTTGGTGAAGAAGCGGTGGCCGCCCAGGTCGAACCGGTAGCCATCCTTGACCTCGGTGCGGGCGATGCCGCCGACCTGGTCGGTGGATTCCAGCACGATCACCGGCTTGCCCTGCTTGGCCAGCAGGTACCCGGCCGTCAGTCCGGCGGGGCCTCCTCCGAGCACGACCACGGGCTTGTCAGGAGTGATCTCCGCGCCCCGGGGCGTGGAACTTGTCGAGGTGAAATCAGGCATATGAGCTCTCAGGTCTTCGTGTAGAGGACGGCGCTGTCGGCGACGCAGCAGGCCTCGCTGTAGTCGTGGGGGGCCCAGAAGACCGGTTTCAGCTGCTTGTCGGCGGCGATGATCGCACTCCACTGCGCCGACCGGCGCCGGACCAGCACGGTCCAGGGTGCCTTCCAGTTCTGGACACCTTCGGTCAGCGGGCGGATGAAGGCCACCTGCTGGCCGGGTTTCAATGAGTTTAGGAGCGGCGGCAGGACTTTGCCGGGATCGGCGTTGCGGTAGCGCTGGAGCGCGTTCACCCAGTCCATGAACGACGGCTGCGCGACCGGGCCAATCGTGTTGGCAAAGCGCAGCCCGCCGGGCAGGTAGTAGTAGGCCAGCGGCGTCTGCTCGGGCTGGCCGACGATCACCAGGTCGCCCCGGTGCAGCATCGGGGCCAGCTCGGCGGCCACGTCCTTCATGTCGCTCTTGGACGACGGCGAGTAGGTGACCGGATTGATCAGGAACAGGATCGAGAGGATCAGCCCGATCCAGCCCAGGAGCCCGGCCCGGGACATCCCGAACGCTCCCAGCAGGAGGATGGCCGGGACGATCGGAGCGAAGTAACGCGGCACCCAGGCCGGGGTGACGTGCGAGGCGAGCCAGGCCAGCAGCAGGGTCCCCACCGCCATCATCAGGAGCACCCACATGAGCCGGGCCGGCTGGCTGAGCCGGTTGCGGCGAACCGTCAGCCCGGCCAGCCCGACCACGGCCGGAATCACCACCGCCATTGTCACCCGGTCACCGCCCATGATGTTGCGGGAGAGCTGGACGGGGGCTCCGAAGTGGGGGGTGGAGTCCCACGGCGCCGCGGTGTGGGCCGCCTGCCACAGGAACGTGGGCACCCACGGTAAGAACAGGATCCCGGCGCCCACGAACGCGATCACGGCGTCCTTGATCAGCTGCCGGCGATCGGCCGGATCGCCGATCTTCAAAAGCAACAGCACGGCCATTGCACAGGAGGCCCCGAAGAAGATCCCCCACGCGTGGGTGTAGAGCATCAGCGCCTGCGAAACGCAGAACAGCACGATGTAGCGCCGGCGCCGGTTCACGAAGCCCTGCAGGAACCCGATCGTGCCGAGCAGGCCAAGCAGCGTCATCAGCACGTACATCCGGGTCTCCACTCCGTACTCGGTGAGGAATGCGTTGGAGGCGAACAGCACGGCCGCGAACACGCCGGCCCGCTTGCCAAACAGGCTCCAGCCGGCCCAGAAGCCGATCGGGATGCACAGCGTGGCGATCAGCAGGGTCAGCGAGTGGGTGGCGACCTCGGAGGTGCCGAACAGTGACATCCACACGTGCAGCAGCACGTAGAAGAGGGGCGGCGAGCCGTCCATCCGCAGCACACCGGGGATCGCGGTGAGCGGGTGCGAGGAGATGCCCACCGTGATCCCCTCGTCCATCCAGTACTGCCCGGCCAGGTTGATGCTGCGGAAGGCCACCGAGACCGCGCACAGGGCCACCAGAAACGCTCCCACCCGCAGCCACTCGGGGATGGCCACCACCCAGTCGGGTGCGTGCAGCTCGAATCCGGCGGCTGACCCCCGGGGCGCGGTCGTCGCGGTCATGAGGCGGTCCCGGTGTGGCAGTCCTGGAAGAAGTACATGGTGTGGTGAGGACCGACGGTGAAGCTGTAGTGCGCGCCCTCGTGCTCCCAGCCCTTGATGGTCTGGACCGTTGGCAGCAGCGCGGCGCCGCGGTTGTCCCGGTCCTGGAAGATAGTGCCCGGCCACTTGCCTTTCGCCACCGGGGCGAGCCCTTGCGCGTTGGTGTTCGGCTGATCCGTCACGCGGACAGTGCGCACGTTCAGGTACCAGGCCACCATCGGCACCTGGAAGCCCTCAGACATCACCTGCCCGCAGGCCAGGACTCGCTTGGCTCCACCGTGGCCGTTGATCAGCGCCACCAGGTCCTGGCGCAGGTGGGCCTGATACAGGAGTGAGCCATGGGTCTTCGGTAGGTCGATGAAGTTCGAGCCGACGAAGTTGGGACCAAACACGAACAGGAGCGCGCCTACCGCGCCGGCCGCCGCCACCGCGCTCCGGGAAAGCGCCCGCCCCACGCGGGCGCCCGGGCCAACTCGGCCGACTGCCCGGACCAGCCCGATGGCCAGCCATCCATACCCCACCGCCCCGGCCAGGACGATGAACGCCGACCCGAGCACGAGATAACGATCGTTCCCCGAGAAGCCGGCCTGCGTCTCGATCGCCACCAGTACCCACCAGGCCAGGCCGAACAGGCCGCTCACGATCAGCGTCAGCAGCGCCGAGCTACGCGGAGCCAGCACCTTCCCGGCGCCGATGCCGGACTCCGGCCCACGCTGGCGAGCAAACATCAGGCGCAATCCGGGCAGCGTCGACCGGATCCGCCAGAGCACGCCGGCGGCGCACACAACAGCCAGGGCGGCCGCGATCTTGATCCGCAGCAACACCAGCGGCCAGGCGTGGTCCTTCAGTTCCGCGCACAACGGGCAGTGCGCAAACGCCGGGCTGTTGCGGCGGGGGTGCTGGGCCCGGGTGACGCCGCTGAACCATGATCCCCCGCCCAGCTTCTGGGGCACGAACCACAGGAACAGCGTCACCACGGCCAGTCCCACGACCAGAGCTCGAGCGCCGGGGTCCCGCCACATCAGCCACAGTCCGTACGGTCCCCAGAACAGCCAGATCTCGGGCCGGTCCAGCGCGGCCACAAACCCGAAGATGAACGCCTGGCGGTAGTGGCCGTCCAGGTGGCGGTCCAGCGCCATCAGCGTGGCCGCCACCATCAGCCCCTCCGAATAGCCGAGAGTGCTGGCATCCAGGAATTCGCCGGTCAGGGCCAGGCTGGCCATGGCGATCAGCGCCGCCAGTGCGGCGGGCACGGCAGCCGCCCACCGGAATCCGCCCTCCGGCCCGGCGGGCTCGGTGACCCCGGTGAAGAACAAGCGCCAGGTCAGCCGCGCTGCCACCAGCCCGGACATGAACACGGCCAGGGCGGCCCCCGCCCGAGCCACCACCAGCCACAGGTTGGGCTGGGCCGAGCCGAACAGCGCAAAGATCGTCGTGAAGATCATCGGCAGCGGCTTCCAGGTGGGGCCACCGGGTGTGTGCAGCGAGCCGTGGATGATCTCCTTGCCCCACACCAGCCAGGCCCAGGGGTCGTAGCTCGGAGTGGACGGGAACAGGAGCGACAGCGCGGCCAGGGCCAGCGCCAGCGCGGCCAGCCATCCGTACAACGCGCCGCCGCTCAGAAAGGGTGGCAGTGGCCCTCGCGGGGGCGTGGGGGAGACGGGGCGAGACCTGCTGGTGGCCGGCTCTGCGGTGGGGACGGACAAGGTTCTGGGGGAAGGGCCGCGCGTCGCAGTTCAGGCGGGGATGCCCCGGGCGCGGGCAGCTATCGATGAAGAGGGCAACCTATGCCCACGCGCGTACGGGGGCATAGGGCGCTGTAATTCTAGTCGGGTCGACCTGAACGTCCGGTTAGCCGTTGACGCCGATCGCCATGCAGTTCTCCACCTGCTGGATGACCGAGTCCGAGGCCTGATTGGGGTAGACCAGCGCCGCCCCGATCACCTCCGCCCCCTGCGCCTGCCCCACGATCTGCACTCCCGTCGCCGCCTGCTGGGTCGGCTCGAAGATCACCGTCGGGTCGGTGGGCGCGGTTCCGACCTGGAACGCCGGCCGGGCGCCCGAGGCGCGGAACAGACGGATGGGCAGCCCGTCGGCCTTCAGGCATTTCACGTGTTTGGTGCGCGGGTCGGTGACCTGTGCATGGTTGCCCGTGGCCTGAGCGATGTCTGGGGTGCCGACCGGCGGCTTGGCCGACATGCCGCACGCCGAGATCACCAGCGTCGTCAAGCCGCAGGCCACGAGCAGCTTTCCGCGGGACATGGGCATGCAGCGTAGAGGATCGATTTAAGGCCGGATTTGAGCTGACCCGTAGGTTCCTTCTCTAGCCTTCGCAAATCGTGACCGCCTTCGCCGTGCTTTCTGGCCCTCTGCCGAAGCTGGGCGTGATCGCGGTCGCCCTGCTGGCGGGAGCGGTGATCACGCTGCGCAACCCCGTCTCCCGGGCCTGGGCGATGCTGGGCGCGCTTGTCCTCTCGCCGATCCTGCTGCTGGTCGACATCTGGCATTCACCGCAGCTGGGGATTATCCACCGCCATCCCGTCGAGGTGGCCGTCGCTGCCGCCGTCGCCGTCGGGCTGCTGGCTGGCGCCGCCGTGCTTCTGCACCGGCGCCCCCGCCTGATCGCTCCACTGGCCATGGTGGCCCTGCCGTTCCGGATCCCCATCCAGTCCGGAGGCAGCACCGCCGACCTGCTCGTGCTCCTGTACTTCGTCGTGGCGGCCGGCTGCCTGGCCTGGCTCGTCCCGACCCTGCGGGCGGCGAGCGCTGGCCGGCCGGCCCCGCGGCGTCGCCAGGCCGAGCCGGAGGTCACGATCGACGGGGTGCATTTCTTCGAGAAGGCGCTGGCGGCCTTCGTGGTCCTGTACGCGATCCAGGCCGTGTACTCGGTCAGCTTCGTGACGGCGCTGCAGAACATGGTGTTCTTCTACGTCCCGTTCGCGCTGCTGATGCGGTTGCTGCGCGACATGCGCTGGGATCGCGAGCTGCTCACCCGGTGCCTGGGGGTCACGGTCGCGCTCGCGGTGCTGTTTGCCTGTGTGGGTTACGTGGAGTACGCCACCAAGAGCCTGCTGCTCAACCCGTCGTTGATCGCCCGGCTCGACGTGCACCCGTACTTCACGGTCAACTCGGTGTTCTTCGACCCGGACATCTTCGGCCGCTACCTGGCGCTGGTGATGATCCTGGTGAGCGCCGTGCTGCTGCGCGAGCGCCGGCCGCGCTGGCAGATCGGCGCCTGCGTTGTGCTGGCGATGCTCTGGGCCGGGCTCGTGCTGACCCTGTCGCGATCCAGCCTGGGGGCGCTTCTGGTCGGGCTGGCCGTGCTGGCCGCCCTGCGCTGGAAGGTCTGGCCCGTGCTCACGGCGGGCGCCGTGGTGATCGTCGTGGGTCTGGTGGCGCTGGCCGTCTCGCCCAGCACCTTCGGCCTCAACCAGGGCCTGAACGGCGCCTCCAGCGGGCGGGCCAACCTGGTCAGCGGTGGCGCTCGCATGTTCTCCCAGCGTCCCGTGTACGGCTACGGGTCGGGCGCGTTCGTCACCCAGTACCGCAAGGAGAACAAGGTCGGGCCCAACTCACTGGCCGCCTCGCACACCATCCCGATCACGGTGGGGGCCGAGCAGGGCTTGGTCGGCGAGGTGGTCTACCTCGTGCTGGTGATCTCCGCGCTGATCGCTCTGTTCCGTGGCACCCGCGCCGATCCGGCGCGCGCCGCCATCGCCGCGGCCTTCCTCGCGCTGCTCCTGCACACGATGCTGTACGCCGACTTCCTCGAGGATCCGATCACCTGGGCCCTGCTGGCGATCGGTGGCGCGCTGGCGGTCCAGAGCCGCCAGTCGGAGCTCTCCGCGGCCGAGGCCGAGCGGCACCGCCGGCGCACCGTTCCCGCACCCGCGGGGGCCTGATCTGCGGTGCCACCGGCTGGCCGGCCGGGGGCACCGGGCTACCGCTAGACGGGCGTGGTGTACGCGCCTGCGATCCCGCCGTCCACCAGCAGCGCCTGAGCGGTCATGAAGCTCGAGTCATCGCTGGCCAGGAACAGGGCGGCCGCGGCGATCTCAGACGCCCGGCCGAACCGGCCCATCGGCACGTGCACCAGGCGGCGCGCCGCCTGCTCGGGATCCTTGGCGTACAGCTCCCGCAGCAGTGGCGTGTCCACCGGTCCCGGACACAGCGCGTTGACACGTACCCCGCGCCGGGCGAACTCGACGCCCAGCTCGCGCGACAGGGCCAGCACCGCGCCCTTGGACGCCGTGTAGGAGATCTGCGAGGTGGCCGCGCCCATCACGGCGACGAACGAGGCCGTGTTGATCACCGACCCGCCGCCGGAGTTGTCCAGGAGGTGGGGGATCCCGTGCTTGCAGCACAGGAACACGCTGCGCAGGTTGGCCGCCTGCACCCGCTCCCAGGCCTCCAGCGAGGTGTCCAGCACCGAGGCGTCGTCGCTGGGCGAGATGCCGGCGTTGTTGAAGAGCACGTCGATCTGCCCCATGTCTCGGCGGATGCGGCTATACAGGGCCGCAACCGCCGCCTCCTCGATTAAATCTGCCTGTAGCGACAGCTCGCCGATTTTGTGCTCGCGCACGTCCACGCCCACCACCCGCGCGCCCTCGGTGGCGAATCGCTCCGCCGCCGCCTGCCCGATGCCCCCGGCCGCGCCGGTGATCACGCAGACCCTGTCGTCCAGGCGGCCCATCACGTGGTGGCGTAGAAGATCGACTTGACTTCGGTGTACGCGTCGAGCGCGTGCGGTCCAAGCTCCCGGCCGTAGCCCGACTGCTTGAAGCCTCCGAACGGAGTGGACACCCGGACCGAGGTGTTGGAGTTGATCGACAGCACCCCTGCCTCCACCCCGCGGGCCACCCGCAGCGCCCGGGCGCCGTCGCGCGTCCAGATCGAGCCTGAGAGCCCGTAGATCGTGTCGTTGGCCAGTCGCACTGCATCCTCCTCGTCTCGGAACGGGATGACGCACGCCACCGGCCCGAAGATCTCCTCGCGAACCGCGCGGTCCTCCACGTCCACGGGGCACAGCACCGTGGGCGCGAACCAGTAGCCGGCTCCTTGTGGAGCCTGGCCACGGATCGCCACCGGTGCGTCCGGCCCGACGTACGAGCTCACCGCCTCGCGCTGCCCGGCGGAGATCAGCGGGCCCATCTGAGTTGCCTCGTCCAGTGGGTCGCCCACCCGGATCTGCTCCACGGCCTCCTCGAGCAGGCTCATGAACTGATCCAGCGCCGAACGCTGCACGAGGATCCGGGAGCGGGCACAGCAGTCCTGACCGGCGTTCCCGAACACCGCTCCTGGAGCAGCGTCGGCCGCCGCCGCCAGATCGGCGTCGGCGAACACGATGTTGGCGGACTTGCCTCCCAGCTCGAGGGTCACCCGCTTGATCGTCTGAGCGGCGCCCGCCGCTATCTGCCGGCCGACCTCGGTTGACCCGGTGAAGGCGATCTTGGCCACGTCCGGGTGCTCGACCAGCCGGCGGCCGCACACCGACCCCGGGCCCACGACCACGTTGACGACTCCCTCGGGCATCCCGGATTCCGCGGCCAGCGATTCGAAGCGCATCGCGCTCAGCGGCGTCAGCTCGGCCGGCTTGAGCACCACGGTGTTGCCGGCGGCCAGCGCCGGCCCGAGCTTCCAGGCGGCGATCGTCAGCGGGAAGTTCCAGGGGACGATCAGCCCCACCACGCCGAGCGGCTCGCGCACGGTGAAGCCGTGGCCACCCGCCACCGGGATGGTGTCCCCGAGCAGCCGCTCGGGGGCGGCCGAGTAGTAGCGCAACGTGTCCACCACCATCTGCATCTCGGCCCGGGCGTCTCCGATCGGCTTGCCGGCGTTGCGGGCCTCCAGCTGGGCCAGCTCCTCGTGACGTCCGGCCAGCGTGTCGGCCAGCGCCCGCAGGCGCTCGGCCCGGGCCGCCGGAGCCAGCGCTCGCCAGGCCGGGAACGCCCGGCGGGCCCTCTCGACAGCGGCGTCCACTTCCTCGGTGCCCGCCCGCGGCAGTTCCTCCAGAACCTCCTCGGTGGCGGGCTCGAGGACCTGCAGCGTGCCGGTCACGCTACGCGCTACCCCCCGTGGGCTCGAGGATGGTCACACCGTCGTCGCCCACCTCGATGTTCCGGATCGGCCCCTTGAAGTAGTGCCGGGCCCAGCCCAGATACCAGATCGTCACGGCGAGCATCACGATGATCGTCACCAGCGGCGCGTAGTTGAACGCCGACCAGCTGAAGCTGCTGTTCCACGGCACGGCCGCGGGCGTGAACGGCAGGCAGAAGATGATCACGCAGATGATCACCCAGATGAACGCCACGGGGTTGAGCCACCTGTACTTGCGCCCCAGCGTCCACGGCCCGGGCTCGAAGCGATCGCCCATCCGCCAGCGGAGGAAGACCGGGATCGTGTAGGCGATGTACAGGCCGATAACCGAGATCGAGGTGACGGCCAGGAAGGCCACCGGCAGCCCGGCGTGATTGCCCCAGTAGGCCGGGACCGTGATGATCATCGCGAACGCCACCACGAACAGCACCGCCCACGACGGCGTCCTGTTCCTGCCCAGCCGCCGCCACAGGTTGTGACCGGGCACCGCCCCATCGCGGGAGAACGCGAAGGTCATCCGGGAGGAGCTGGTCACGCACGCCATTCCGCAGAACAGCTGGCCGACCGTGGAGATGACCAGCACAGCCTTGGCCGCGGCAGAGCTGAGCGCGGTCTCGATGATCGACTGCGAGGTCCCACCCGCCGCGTCGATCGCCTTCACGTGGGTGGCGGCGAAGGTCAGGGCCAGCAGCACCATCCAGCCGAACACGGCGGAGTAGAAGACCGAGCGCCAGACGCCCTTGGGCGCCGACACGGAGGCATCGTTGGTCTCCTCCGACACGTGCGCGGACGCGTCGTAGCCGGTCTGCGTGTACATCGTCAGCAGGAAGCCCAGGGGCAGCACGTAGATCCAGTACATGCCGTTCGAGAAACCCGAGAAGTTCTGCCGGTGGCCGAACACGAAGCTGAAGCTCTGGTGATGGGCGGGCACGGCCACCAGAATCACGATGATCGCCAGCACGCCGAGCACGTGCCACCACACGGAAACCTGCGTGAACAGCGAGACTAGGTGGGAGGAGAAGACGTTGATCAGGCCGTGGACGGCGAGGATGATCACGAACAGCACGAAGACGTGGTGGAGGCTCGCCTGCACGCTCGCTGTGGCGAAGTTGACGCCGAGTATGTGCGCGCCGTAGAACGACAGCGTCGAGTTCAGGAACGTGGCGGCGGCGTAGTCGACCGAGGCCGTGACCGCGACCAGGCCGATCAGGTTGAACCAGCCCGTGAACCAGCCCCATCCGGCGCCGCCGAGCTTGGAGGCCCAGTAGTAGATGCCCCCGGCGGTTGGCATCGCCGAGGCCAGCTCGGACATCGAGAAGGCGACCGTCAGGATCAGGATGCTGATCACTGGCCAGCCGATCGAGATCGCCACGGGGCCGCCGTTCAGCCAGGCCTGGCCGTACGTGGTGAAGCAGCCGGCGAGGATCGAGATGATCGAGAACGAGATGGCGAAGTTGGAGAAGCCGCTCCAGCCGCGCCGCAGTTCCTGCTTGTAGCCCAGCTCCGCCAGGCGTTGCTCGTCTCTGGACAGCGTCTCCGGAATCGCGCTCACTGGTTTCCTCCTCGTGGTCCCACCGAAAGGCTCAGCCGTCGGTCCTTAGTGCGGATCCTTCCGTATTCGAGCGGGCAAAGTCAAGCCTCCTCCCCGGGCATCAGCCCGGCCAGGATGTGCTCGGTTGCCTTGACGTGCTCGATCATCTCCTTGGCCGCCGCGACCTCGTCGTGGACGTGCAACGCCTCGAGGATGCGCCTGTGCTGGGCGTTGGCCGAGGCCAGCACCTCCGGTGGGTGGGCGATCAGGTCGATCAGTCCGGTCATGGCCCCCTGGACCTCGGTCATCGCGGTGACCAGCCGGGGGGTGCCCGTGGCCTCGGCGAGGCCGATGTGGAAGCGCACGTCAGCCTGGCGGTAAGCCGGAAAATCCTCCAGCATCGACTCGATCGCGTCGACCACCTCTCTGAGGAGGGCAGTCTGCTCCGCGGAGGCCCGCTCGGCCGCCAGCGCCGCGATGCCGACCTCGACCGACATGCGCTGGTCACAGGTCTCCCGCCACGCCTCCACGGCATCGCTCGGTGGCGGGGCCGCCGGCGGAAGCTCCTCCGCCACGAATGTGCCGCCGCCCCGGCCGCGCGTGGCCCGCAGGTGTCCGCTCTGCCCGAGCGCGATCAGTGCTTGGCGGAGGGTGGAGCGGGCTATCCCCAGCTTCGCGCAGAGCTCCCGTTCAGCCGGTAGCCGTGTCCCTGGTGGGAGCAGCCCGAGGCGAATCGCCGTGCCCAGGCGATCGACGGTCTCCTCGAATGCCGTCAGCGACCTGACCGGCGCAAAGACGGTCTCCAGCGAGGCCGCAGATTCGAGCGACGCGGCACGGGAGGTTCCCTGCTCCAGGGCGGGCATCACAGACGCTCGAATCCCCGTACGCGCTCCCAGTCGGTCACTGCCGCGTCGAAGGCACTGAGCTCGATGTCGGCTGCATTGACGTAGTGCGCCACCACCTCATCTCCGAAGGCCTCGCGCGCAATCGCGCTTCCCGCGAACAGCTCCCGAGCTTCGCGCAGCGTCGACGGAAGCCGGGGACGGTCGGTGGCGAGGTACGCGTTGCCCACGAGCTCGGGTTCGAGCTCCAGTCCCGCATCGACACCGTGCAGGCCCCCGGCGATGATCGCGCTCAACGCCAGGTACGGGTTGAGATCCGAGCCGCCGGCGCGGTTCTCGAAGCGCAGGCCCGGTCCCTCCCCGACCACGCGCAGCGAGCAGGTGCGGTTGTCCCGTGCCCACGCCACCGCGGTCGGCGCGAAGCTCCCGGCGGCGTAACGCTTGTAGGAGTTGACGTTCGGCGCGAGGAACAGGGTGAGCTCGCGGAGTGCCGCGAGCTCCCCGGCCAGGAAGCACTCGAAGACGCGGCGGTCGCGAGCAAACAGCGGCCCGGTGCCATCCGACAGCGAGAAGTGGATATGGCACGAGCTTCCCTCGCGCTCGTTGAACTTCGCCATGAAGCTGATCGACATAGCCTCCTCGGCGGCGATCTCCTTGGCGCCGTTCTTGTAGATCGAGTGATCGTCGGCGCATCGGAGCGCATCCGCGTAGTGAAAGTTGATCTCGTGCTGGCCCAGGTTGCACTCGCCCTTGGAGTTCTCCACCTCCAGCCCGGCCTCCGTCATCGAGTTTCGGATGCGCCGGATCAGCGGCTCCACGCGGGCCGTGCCGAGCAGCGAGTAGTCGATGTTGTAGAGGTTCGCCGGAACCAGATCTCGGTAGCCCTTCTGCCAGGCCTCCTCGTAGGTGTCGCGGAATAGGAGGAACTCCAGCTCGGTGCTGGCGTTGCTGGCCCAGCCCCGGCTGGCCAAGCGGTCGAGCTGGGCCCGCAGAATTTGCCGAGGGGAGGCAGCGACGTCACGTCCGTCCGCCCACGCGAGGTCGGCCAGACACAGCGCCGTGCCCGGCTGCCAGGGGATCGGTCGCAGCGTCGACAGGTCCGGCCGCATCGAGAAGTCGCCGTATCCCCGCTCCCACGAGGACATCTCGTAACCCTCGACCGTGTTCATCTCCACGTCGACGGCCAGCAGGTAGTTGCAGCCCTCGGCGCCGTGGCCGGCGACCTCGTCAAGGAAGTGCCGAGCCGTCAGCCGCTTGCCCTGCAGGCGGCCCTGCATGTCCGTGATGGCGAGCAGGACGGTGTCGATCTCGCCGTCCTGCACGAGCCTTTTCAGCTCAGCTAGGTCCACAACTCGCTTCGGGTTGCCCACGTGTCAGACGTCACCGTGATCCTAAACCGATTGACGGATCGCCTGGGTGGATGGCCATGTCGTGCCGGAGCCGCGGTTTTGATCCGGACGGCTTCGCGCGTGCGCGTGACCAGGCCCGCCTGAGCGCTGGTCGTCGCTGCCCTCTGAGCGCTTGCCGCGGCGGCGAACCGCCGCCGGCCTGTCACCGCCGGCGATCCCCATCGCCCGCCAGCTCGAGTGTGATGCCGTCGGCGAGGAGTTGGCGTGCCCGGGTGCGGGTCATGATGCCCGCGAGCCAGTGAGCGCTGAGGCCCTCGACGAGCGCGGTGAGCCGCTCGGCGCTGACCTGGGCATCGACTTGGGGGGAGATCGAGCCGTCGCTGCGGCCGGTTCGGATCGCGTCGGCGATGAGCTCACTCCAGGTTTGTGCCGCGGTTTGCAGTCCGGCGCGTAGTTCGGGTTCAAAGACGGCTGAGGCGAGCACCTCAGCCCAGACGGCTGACGTGTCTCGGCTGCCTGAGTCGAGCTCGGCGAGCAGCGTGAGTTCCACGATCCGGCGGCCCGAGTCGCCGTTGCGGACCACAGCTTGAGCGCGTTCGTTGGCGTGATCCAGCGTGGCCTGCACGAGCCCATTGCGGTTGCCGAAGTAGTAATACAGCAGCGATACGGCGACCTGCGCTTCGTCGGCAACCTGCTCGACGCGCAGGCCCCGGACGCCTGAGCGGGCGATCACCCTGATCGCGGCGTCGAGGATCGCCCGTCGACGATCGCTGGCCTTTCTGTCTGTCCGTCGCTGTTGCATCGCTGAAAAGTCTACCTTGACTGAAATTTCAGTCTAATCTATAGTCGTCGTCCCCGACAGGCGAGAGAGGACGATGATCGACCCAATCCGAAGGTGGGCTGCCCACGGTGAGAAGCCCGACTACGCCGGCCTGCTGACATTCGCTGGCCTGCCATACACCGAGGACCCCGACGAGCTCGCCGGTTGCGATGCGGCGATCGTTGGCGCGCCGATGGACGACCTGACCTCCGACGCGCCCGGGGCGCGGTTCGGGCCTCGAGCGATCCGAGCGGCCGGGTGCACGACCGGACCCCATCTGGAGGCGGGGGTCGATGCGCTCGGGGAGGCGCTGCGGGTCGTCGATTTCGGCGACGCGGCGATCCTGCCCGGTGATCCAGGTCGCTCTCATCAGGCCATTCAAGAACTCGTCGCTGCTGTTGTGGCCGCGGGGGCGGTGCCGATCGTGCTCGGCGGCGATCACTCGATCGCTGAGCCGGATATCCGTGCCTGCGCGCAGGAGCACGGTCCTGTCGGGCTCATCCATTTCGACTCCCACACCGATACCGGCCGACAGGTGTACGGCGTCGAGGTCTCGCACGGAACGCCGATGTATCGGCTTGTGGAGTCTGGGCACGTCGATGCCGCACGCTATGTCCAGATCGGCCTTCGCGGGTATTGGCCGGGGGCGGCCGAGTTCGGCTGGCAGCGCGAGCGGGGGATCACGTCCTTTTTCATGCACGACCTGCGCGCACGCGGGATCGAGACCGTCGTCCGCGACACGGTCGAGCACGTCGGCTCCGGGCCCGTCTTCCTGTCAGTCGACGTCGACGTGCTCGATCCCGCCTTCGCGCCCGGCACCGGGACCCTCGAACCGGGCGGGATGACCTCGGCTGATCTCCTTGCCGCTTGTCGGGAGCTCGCGGGAAGCTGCCAGCTCGTCGGTGCCGACGTCGTCGAAGTCCTGCCCGACCGCGTCGGTGCGCTCGACATCACGGCGCTCGTGGCCGAACGCATCGTGCGCGAAATCCTCACTGGCATCGCGCTACGCCGCGCTCCCATCAGTGACGAGGACGCGCTCGTGCCATCGGTGGCATCTCAACCCGTAGCCCGGACCAGGCAACTTGAGAGAGAGGGGTCACGGTGGCCGTGAATACGCCGGCGGTGGCCTCACCGAACACGAGCCGCGGCGATGCGCCGGCCGGCCAGACGCCCGGGAGCAAGGGCCTGAAGGCGGGCGCGATCGGCCCGCTGTCAAACCTGATCATCGGCGTCGCCTCGACTGCTCCCGCCTACAGCATGGCGGCCACGCTGGGAGCGATCGTCGCCGTTGCCGGAATCGGGCTGTCGGCACCGGCGGTGCTGATCATCTCGTTCCTGCCCATGCTGTGCATCTCACTCGCCTTCAACTACATGAACCGGGCCGACCCCGACTGCGGCATCACGTTTGCGTGGGTCACCCGGGCGATGGGACCCCAGCTGGGCTGGCTCAACGGTTGGGTGATCATCGCCGCCGACATCATCGTGATGTCGAGCCTGTCTCAGATCGCGGGCGTCTACACGTTCAAATTGCTCGGCCTGAACGCTGCGGCCAACTCCCAGCTCGACGTGATGCTCGTCGGCGTGGGCTGGATCGCTCTGATGACCGCCGTCTGCGTGATCGGCGTGGAGCTCAACGCGCGCACCCAGGCATTCATGCTCACGCTCGAGCTCGGCATCCTCGTGGCCTTCTCGATCGTCGCGTTGGTCAAGGTCGGGACGGCGCATCCACCCGGCTCGGTCACACCGTCGATCGGGTGGGTCAACCCGTTCCAGATCCCCTCCTACGCGTCTCTGATGCACGGGGTCCTGCTCGGGCTGTTCGTGTACTGGGGGTGGGACGCCGGCGTTTCGGTCAACGAGGAGTCGCGCGATTCTGACTCGGGCCCGGGCCGCATGGCCGTGCTCAGCACGCTGCTGCTGGTCTGCGTGTTCGTGCTCGTCTCTGTCGCGGCGCAGGCATACGCCGGACCGCACGCCCTGGCCAGCAACTCCAGCGACATCCTGAGCTTCCTCGGCATCGGTGTGTTCGGTCCGGGCTGGGACAAGCTGCTGATCCTGGTGGTGCTCACCTCCACTGCCGCCTCGACCCAGACGACGATCCTCCCGACCGCTCGGTGCAGCCTGTCGATGGCGCGCTGGGGGGCGATCCCCAGCGTGTTTGGAAAGATCCACCCGCGCTATCAGACGCCATGGGTCTCGACCGTCACGATGGCTGGCGCGTCCGCGGTGCTGTTCATCGCAATGGAGTTGCTCAGCCAGAACGTGCTGGCCGACTCGATCACCGCGATCGGCTTCCTGATCGCCTTCTATTACGGGTTCACTGGGCTTGCATGCGTCGTGTACTACCGGCGCGCGCTCCTGCGCAGCGCCAAGAGCTTCGTGCTCGCCGGGGTCCTGCCGCTCCTGGGGTTCGCGGCGCTGGCGCTGGTCTTCGTGGAGGCATACATCAACTACTCCAAGCCGGGTGCGGGCTATTCCCCGCCACTGCTGGGCATACAGCTCCCGATCGTGCTCGGGATCGGCTCGCTGCTGCTCGGGGTCGTGCTGATGGCGGTCGCCTGGACGACCGAACGCGACTTCTTCCGGCGTCGGCCGGAGAGCTCAGCCCCCGATGCGCTGACGACCATCGTCGCCGAGCGGTCAGTCCCCTGAGGGGTGCGGTTACCCTCAGCCGTCCATGTCCGTCACGGTTGTCGGCTCGATCGCTTTCGATGCAGTGAAAACCCCATTCGGGGAGCGCGAGCGGATGCTCGGGGGGTCCGCCGTGCATTTCGCGCTTGCCGCCTCGTTCTTCGACGCCGTGCGTGTCGTGGGTCCGGTGGGCGACGACTTCGGGGCGCCCGAGCGGTCCGTGTTGAGCGACCGCGGGGTGGCCACCGACGACATCGAGCAGGTGCCCGGCGGCCGGACGTTCTTCTGGCGGGGGGTCTACGGCTGGGACCTCAACGACCGCGAGACGTTGGACACGCAGCTGAATGTGTTCGCCGACTTCGAGCCCAAGCTGTCCGAGGCCTCGCGCGACTGTGACGTCCTGTTCCTGGCCAACATCCAGCCGGACCTCCAGCGCCGTGTGCGGGAGCAATGCCGGCGCGCTCGCTTCGTCGCGCTCGACTCGATGAACCTGTGGATCGAGACCGCCCGTGACTCCCTGATCGAGACGATCTCCCAGGTCGACTGCCTGATCCTCAACGACGCCGAGCTGCGCCAGCTGACCCAGGAGCCCAATCTGGTCCGAGCGGCGCGTCAAGTCCGCGATTGGGGCCCGCAGGTCGTCGTCGCCAAGCAGGGCGAGTACGGCGCCGCGATGATCACGCCCGAGGGCTTCTTCGCCCTCCCCGCCTTCCCGCTCGAGACCGTGGTCGATCCCACCGGGGCCGGCGACAGCTTCGCCGGCGGGTTCGTGGGCTACGTGGCGGCCCACCCGGCCGGCTCCCTGGACCACGGGTTGCTGGCCCGGGCGATGGCGTACGGCACGGCCCTGGCCTCCTACAACGTGGAGGAGTTCGGTACCGAGCGGGTGGCCCGTCTGCGGCCGGACGAGATCACCGCCCGGGTCGCCGAGCTGGAGACGATCACGCGGTTCGCCGACCAGCCGCTGACCCTCCGCTCGAGCGCCTGAGCCCGCCCGTCCGACGAGCGTCGAAAAGGACGTTACGTACCGCTCGCTTAAGGTTAAACTTAGCCGGTGGGGTTCGCTTGGATCGACCTGATTCTCAAGATCCCGCTCGTGCTGGTGATCCTCATCGTCTGGTGGGTGATCCGGCACGAGTCCTCGGAGCCTCCCGCGTCCGATGACGATGGGGGGATCCGTCGCGGTCAGGATCGTCCGCACCCGATCCGGCCGTTCCCGCGCCCGCCGCGCCGTGGCCCGCACGGCGACCGGCCGCCGCGGCCGCCCAAGCGTGTGCGGGTGATCAGGGCCCGGACGCGCACGCTCGGTCACTGACCGTTCGCCGATTGTCTCGTTGCGCCCGACTGGGGAGTTAAAGAGACGATGGTCGTCGGCGGCCCCCGGCCCGCGGTCCGGGCGCCGGCCTGGCCTGTCGTCCCGCCCGCTCCATCTACATGGATCCGCGTCCGCTGGCAGACTCCCCAGCCACGATGACTGCCCCGGATCCAGCAGCGCCGACCGCCAGCTCCGTCCTTTCCGACGGGACGATCCTCGCGCTCGCGGAGCGGGGCCGGATCAGGATCGACCCGTGGGACCCCGGCATGGTCCAGCCCGCCAGCGTCGATCTGCGCCTCGGAGATTCGTTCCGGGTGTTCCACAACCACCGGGCGTCGGCCATCGACCTGCGCCAGCCGCCGGACAACCTGACCGAGGAAGTGGTGATCCCGCAGAGCGAGTCGTTCGTCATCCATCCGGGTGAGTTCTGCCTCGGCCAGACGCTCGAATGGGTCGAGCTGCCCGACGACATCGTGGCCCGCATCGAGGGGAAGTCGAGTCTCGGCCGCCTGGGCCTGATCGTCCACGCCACCGCCGGTTTCTGCGACCCCGGCTGGAAGGGCACGCTGACCCTGGAGCTCAACAATCTCACCCGCGTCCCCATCAAGCTCTACCCGGGCCTGCCGATCGCCCAGCTGTCGTTCATGACCCTGGACCGGCCGGCCCAGCGCCCGTATGGCAGCCCCGGCCTGGGCAGCCACTATCAGGGTCAGCGGGCGGCCACCGAGAGTCGGTACGAGGGCGGCCCGGGCTCCTCCTGATCGGCGGTCATCGCACTCGCCCCCGATCCCGAATGCGGATACACCGGCAGGGCGCGGGTACTACATTGGATGCCAACCCGCGCGAGAGGATTGCCATGAGCACCGAGACTTCCCAAAAGGCAGATGGCGCCAGCGCCACCACCTCCGACACGCTGAGCATCACCGACAACCGGACCGGTCGAACCTACGAGGTCCCGATCGAGGACGAGACGATCCGGGCCACCGAGCTGCGCAACATCAAGGTCAAGGACGACGACTTCGGCCTGATGACCTATGACCCGGCCTACATGGCCACGGCCTCGTGCCGGTCGGCGATCACGTTCATCGACGGCGACCGGGGCATCCTCGAGTACCGCGGTTACCCGATCGAGCAGCTGGCCGAGAAGTCGACCTACCTGGAGGTGGCCTACCTCCTCGTGCACGGTCACCTGCCCAGCCAGTCCGAGCTCGACGAGTGGACCCACATGGTCACCACCCACACGTTCGTGCACGAGAACGTCAAGGAGTTCATGCAGGGCTTCCGGTACGACGCACACCCGATGGGCATGCTCCTGGCGTCGGTGGGCGCGCTGTCAACCTTCTACCCGGAGGCCAACAAGATCAAGGACGAGGAGATCCGGTACATGCAGGTGATCCGGCTGATCGCCAAGATGCCGACCCTAGCCGCCTTCTCCTACCGGCACAATCGCGGCATGCCGTACGTGTATCCGGACAACGACCTGAGCTACGCCGGCAACTTCCTGTCCATGATCTACAGGATCGCCGAGCTCAAGTACGAGCCGGATCCGCGCCTGGAACACGCGCTCGATGTGCTGTTCATCCTGCACGCCGACCATGAGCAGAACTGCTCCACGAGCGCGGTCAGGAGCGTCGGCTCAAGCCAGGTGGACCCGTACTCGGCCGTGGCCGCCGGCGTGGCTGCGCTCTACGGACCGCTGCACGGCGGCGCCAACGAGCAGGTTCTGCGGATGCTCCGCCGGATCGGAACCAAGGAGAACATCCCGGACTTCATCAAGGGCGTGAAGGAGGGCAATGAGAAGCTGATGGGCTTTGGCCACCGCGTCTACAAGAACTACGACCCGCGGGCCAAGATCATCCAGAAGATCACCCACGAGGTGTTCGAGGTGACCGGCACCAACCCGCTTCTGGACATCGCCATCGAGCTTGAGAAGATCGCGCTCGAGGACGATTACTTCATCGACCGCAAGCTCTACCCGAACGTCGACTTCTACTCGGGGATCATCTATGAGGCCCTGGGCATGCCGGTGGAGATGTTCCCGGTCCTGTTCGCCATCGGGCGGACCAGCGGCTGGATCGCCCAGTGGCTGGAGATGATCGACGACTCAGAGCAGAAGATCGCCCGTCCGCGCCAGATCTACACCGGCCGGCGGAAGGTCGACTACGTGCCGATGGACCGGCGCTGAGCGCGTCGAGGGCTGACTTACAGCACGAGCGTCGCGCCATGCCGGCGCAACCACGCCGACTGCTCCCGGTGGTCCGGGCAGTAGCGCGCCACCAGCCTCCAGAAGCGCGGCGAGTGATCCATGATCTGGAGGTGGCAGACCTCATGCCACACGACGTAGTCGAGCACCGGCTCGGGGGCCAGCAGAAGCCGCCAGTTGAAGCTCATCGCGCCGCTGCGCGAGCAGCTGGCCCAGCGGGTGCGCTGAGAGCGGATCGTCAACCCCGTGTAGCGAGTGCCGAGCACTTCGCAGGCCCGGTCGAGCCGCTCGGCGATCTCGTCACGGGCGCAGCGCCGGTACCAGCGCTCCAGCGCCGGCTTGGCCTGCTCGCCCTCGGGAACCAGCAGCGTGTCGTCGCGCCGGTGCACCCGCAGGCGGCCGGGCTCGGCGGCCAGCGACAGCACCCGCCCGAGATAGGGCACCGTGTCGCCGCGAGCCGCCAGGGCGGCCCGGGCACGACCCACCTCCTGCCAGCGCCGCTCGATCCATGGGCTCAGCTCCCGGATCGCCGCCTGAGCCTCCGGCTCGGTGGCCCGGCGCGGCAGCACGAGCTCAACGCCCCGCACCGTGTCGACGTTGACCCGGATGCGACGAGCCCGGTCAGACCGGCGGACCCTGTACGGGATGCCTTCCATGCCTCAAGGCAGGGTACGGTGGCGCCAGGATGCCGTCCTTTCCGGAGCTCCTCGAAACCCTCACCGACGGCGTGATCGAGGTGCGGTTGGCCAAGGAGTGGGACATCCCGGACATCCTCATCGCCCACCAGGACGACCCCGGGCTGTACAGGCGTCTCGGCCTGGATCGGCCACCCAGCGGCGCCGAGCTGGGCCGGCGTTCGGAGGCTGAGCCCGCCCATCGCGCGGCGGGGACCGAGGCACGGCTGACGATCCTCGAGTCCGGGGAGGAAACCTGTCGAGGCCAGATCGACGTCTACCGCGTGGACTGGGACGAGCGCTTGGCCGAGATTGGCATCTGGTTGGCGTCCCAGGTCCGAGGTCGGGGCTGGGCGCCGCGGGCCCTGCGCCTGACCGCAGAATGGCTGTTCGGCGTCTGCGGTCTCCAGCGGCTGACCCTGCTCACCGAGGCTGACAACGAGCCGATGATCCGAGCCGCACGGTCTGCCGGATTCACCGGGCCCGAGCCACGCTCCGGGCGGGTCAGCCTGACGCTGGTGCGCCCACTTCCCGCGCCACCCACGGCTTGAGAAGCTTGAGCGCGGACAGGATCGCCCGCGTGGCCGGCGAGCGGTTCATCGTGTAGAAGTGAATCCCGGGGGCGCCGGCAGCGAGCAGCTGGGCGCACTGCAGCGTGGCGTAGGCCACCCCCAGCTCGGTCACCGATTCCGCGCCGCCCGCCCCGCCCGCCCGCCACTCCAGCGCCTCGAGCAGCTCAGGCGGGATGGTGGCGCCGCACATGCCCGTGATCGTCTTGATCTGGGCAACGTTGGTGATCGGCATGATCCCGGGCAGGATCGGCACCTCGATGCCGGCGAACCGGGCGGCGTCCACGAATCGCAGGTACGCCTGGTTGTCAAAGAACAGCTGGGTGATCAGGAAGCTCGCGCCGGCCTCCACCTTGCGCCTGAGGAACTGCAGATCCGACAGCGGGTCGGCCGCCTCGGGGTGGACCTCCGGGAAGCAGGCGCCGCCCACGCAGAACGAGTACTCCCGGTGGATCATCTCCGCCAGCTCCGCCGAATGGCCGAGGCCCCCGGGGTGCGTGACCCAGCCATCCTGGTCGCGGGGCGGATCGCCGCGCAGAGCCAGCACGTTCTCGACACCGGAAGCTTCGACCTGCCCGAGCGTCCGCCGCAGGTCGTCGACCGTCGCGCCCACGCAGGTCAGATGGGCCATCGCCTCGATCCCGAGCTCCCGCTTGAGCCACTGGGTCACGCCCAGGGTGCGCTCCCGCGTCGAGCCACCGGCGCCGTAGGTGACCGATGCGAAGTCGGGCTCCAGCTCCCGCAGCTGGGACAGGGCCGCGCGCAGGTTGGCCTCGCCTTCATCGGTTTTGGGAGGGAAGAACTCGAAGGAGAAGACCGGGCGTTCGCTCCGGGCGATGATCTCGTCTATCCGCACTGCCCGGCTCAGATTAACAACCTTGACAAACTCATGTCAAGGTTGTTGTCGCCTGCCACGCCTCGGCACCGTCCCCGTCCGGGCGACGCGCGACGCTGCCCTGGCGCTCGAGGTGGTTCAGGTAACACATGGTTTCCGTCAGCCGCCAACTGGCCGTCTCCTCGGTGAGCGGCTCTCCGTAGATCGCCGGCACGAGCGCCAGGGCGGTGCGGGCCTCGTCGCGCAGCCCGCCCAGGGCTGCGGCCAGGCGTGAGGCCACCAGCTCCCGGTTGCCCGCGATGTGGGCGCGGATGTCGGTGAACGTGCGGCCGTGACCGGACATGCACAGCCGGGCATTGAGTCCCTCCACCACGTCCAGGGACGCGAGGAACTCGGCGATCGGATCCGGCGTCCACCCGTAGTCGTAATACAGGGAGATCCGGCCCAGCAGATGGTCGCCGGAGATCAGGAGCCGTCGCTCGGGCTGGAACAGGCAGACGTGGGAGGGCGCGTGTCCGGGTGTTTCGTACACCTGCCAGGTGCCGAGGTCGGTGTCGACCGTCACCCCGTCGACCAGGTCGTGGTCAGGTTGCACCACCCGGGCGATCCCGGATGGCATCTCCCGCAGGTGTTCGGCGTAACGGCGTATGGCGGCGTCGGGCACGCCGCTCTGGCGGGCCACCTCCAGCCGGCGGGTCAGCGCCTGCTCGGGGTCGGTCTCGCCGGCCGTCGCATGCTGATGGTTGGGATGCATCCACATCTCGCCGCCTGCCCGGTCGACCACCGTGCCCGCCTGACCCCAGTGATCTGAGTGGGCGTGGGTGATCACCAGGCGCTGGGCCTGTTCCAGGCGCAGCCCCACCTGGCTCAATGCCCGCTCCAGCTGGTCCACTGAGCCGGGTTGATGCATGCCGCAGTCGACCAGCACGAAGCCGTCGCCGGCCGCGATTGCCCAGGCGTTGCAATGTGGCACCCCCGGCCAGGGGAGTGTCAGACGCAGGCGCCACAGGCCGGGCAGCACGCGCTCGCCGCGACCGAGCTCGCGTTGGGAGGGGGTGGGGCTCATCGCGCCGCCACGATACGCCGAACTTCGACCCGTAGACTGGCGCTGCCATGGCCTCGTCCACCGAAGTCGCCAAGCGGTACTTCGCCGCTCTCAACGCGCACGACCTGGAGGCGGCGGCGGCCGTGTGGCAAGCCGGTGGCGTGGATCGGTTCGTGGGTCAGCAGGAGCTGATCGCCCCGGACGGCATTCGCCGTTACTTCAGCCAGCTGTTTGAGGCCTTCCCGGACTTCAGCTTCGAGATCCTCGAGACCGTCGCCGCGTCAGGACGCTGCGCCGTCCGCTGGCGGGCCACTGCCACGTTCGCGGGCCCCGGGCACTTCCAGGGCTTCGCGCCGAATCACGCGCGGCTGGAGATCGAGGGCTGTGACGTCGTCTCCGTCTCGGACGGGCTGATCTCCCACAACGTCGCCTATATGGACAGCGGCGAGGTGGCCCGGCAGCTTGGTCTGCTGCCCCCGGTCGGTTCGGCCGCCGAGGCGCGGCTGGCCAAGCTGGCCAATGTACGCACCCGGGTGCAGCATGTGCTGCACGGCGCCGAGCCGGAGGCCATCGCTCCGGGCGTGTGGGTGCTGCGCGGGGGCAGGCCGCGAACGATGAACATCTACCTGATCGCCGACCAAGGCGGAGTGACCGTGTTCGACGGCGGCATCTCCGAGATGGCGCCGGCCCTGGCCGCCGCGGGCGCCAGGCTCGGCGGCATCAGGCGAGTCGTCCTCGGTCATGCGGACGCCGACCACCGGGGCGCCGTGCCCGGACTGGAGGCGCCCGTCTTTTGCCACCCGCTCGAGCGCGCGGCCGCCGAGTCGAGCTCGAGCTTCCGGGACTACTGGCACCTGGACCTGCTCCCCGCCTGGGCGCGGCCGATCTATCCCAAGCTGCTCACGCGCTGGGACGGGGGATCTGTGTCGATCTCCGGGACCGTGCAGGAGGGCGACGAGGTGGCGGGCTTCCGCGTCATCCACCTGCCCGGCCATGCTCCCGGCCTGATCGGGCTGTTCCGGGAAGAGGATCGGCTGGCGCTGGTGTCTGACTGCTTCTACACGGTCGATCCTCTGACCGCCCGGCACACCCCGGCTCACGTTCCCCATCCGGCGTTCAACCAGGACACCGAGCAGGCCCGAGCCGCGATCTGCAAGCTGGCTGCACTGGATCCCTCGATCGCCTGGGCCGGACACACGCGGCCCGTGGCCGGCGACGTGCAGGCGCAGCTCGAGCGAGCAGCCAGCACTCCGGCGTAGTGGGCAAGCGCGATCGCCAGCGCCGCCGGCAGACCGAAAAAGGCCGGATCGAGAAGCTCGCCGCGCCCACCAGCACCTATGCCGATCCCGAGGCCGGTGAGCTGGAGCTGCGCGGCGCCCTGTCGCCCGCGGCCCGGCGCGAGTACGCCGACATCGGGGGGCTGAATCAGGAGGACGCCTGGCAACGAGCCACCGAGCTGCTGTTCGAGCGGCTCGCGGTGTCCTGGACGATCGCCGGCCTGCGCATCGAGCGCCAGAAGGAGCTGATCGGCCGCTACCGGATGGCGGGCGAGCAGGAACGCCGTTTCGTCCGAGACTCGCTCCGGATCCACCTCCAGGAGAACTTCCCGGAGATGCGGGCGCCGTGATCGATCCCGATTCCTACGCGGTGCTGCTGGCCGACTGGTGCCTGGACGCCCAGCCGGGCGAGCAGGTGCTGATCGCCACCACCACGCTGGCCCAGGAGCCGGCAGTGGCCCTGCACCGGGTACTGCTCGAGCGGGGCGCCTGGCCGCTGCTCCGGCTCTCACCCCCCGAGCTGATGCTGGACTTCTACCGTCACGCGCGTGAGGAGCAGCTCGACTCGTTCGCTCCGCTCGAGTTGACCGAGATGGAGACGGTCGACGCCGTCGTCCGGATCGAGGCTCCGGCCAACACCCGGGCGCTGACCGCGATCGATCCGGTCCTGCCCGCTCGCGTCGCCCGGGCCCGCGCTCCGATCCAGCGCGCCCGCTCGCAGCGCCGGTGGTGCGTCAGCATCTGGCCGACGCCCGCGCTGGCGCAGGAGGCGGGCATGGCCGGCCGGGACTACGAGGACTTTCTCGAGCGGGCGCTGTTTCTCGACCGCCCGGATCCGCCGGCGGCCTGGGCCGAGCTGCAACGCCGCCAGGCCGGCCTAGTAAAGCGCCTGAGCCAGGGACGTGAGGTCCGCATCCGCGCCTCGGGCACCGACCTGCGCCTGGATGTGAATGGGCGCACCTGGGTCAATTCCGACGGCCGGCGCAACATGCCCAGCGGCGAGGTGTTCACCGGGCCGCACGAGCGCTCGGCGACGGGAACCGTCCGCTTCACCGTTCCCTCCAGCGGGCGCGGCGCCGAGGTCAGCGGCGCCGAGCTCACGTTTGCGCAAGGCCGCGTCGTGTCGGCACGGGCCGACCGGGGCGAGCAGCATCTGCTGGCGGCGCTGGCCACCGACGACGGCGCTCGCTACGTGGGCGAGCTGGGCATCGGGACCAACTCGGGCATCGACCGCCCCACCGGCTCGACCCTGCTGGACGAGAAGATCGCCGGCACGGTGCATCTCGCCCTGGGACGGTCCTATCCCCAGACGGGCGGGACGAACGTCTCGGCGCTGCACTGGGATCTGGTCTGCGACCTGCGTGACGGCGGCGAACTCACCCTGGACGGGGAGCCCGTGATCAGCGACGGGATCGTCGTCGAGTAACTTGCAGACGTGATGTCCGCTCGCCGAGTCATCTGAATGCGTCGCACCAAGATCGTCGCCACGATCGGACCGGCATCACGCGATCCTGACACGCTCAGGCGCATGATCGAGGCGGGGTTGGACGTCGCCCGCCTCAACTTCTCCCACGGGGACCGGGAGATGCACGCCGAGAATGCCCAGCGAGTGCGCGATGCGGCCGGCGCGGTGGGACGGCAGGTGGCGATCCTCCAGGATCTGCCGGGGCCGAAGATCCGCATCGGCTCCCTCGAGGGCGAGATCGCCGAGCTCAAACCGGGGGAGTCGCTGGTGCTGTCCTGTAGCTCGGACGGGCTCGGCAACGACCGGCAGATCTCGGTCAGCTGGACGGGACTGGCCTCGGCCGTCGACCCGGACGACGTCATCTACCTGGCCGATGGCGCCATCCGTCTGCGGGTGACGAGCGTGCGCGAGCAGGCCGGGGAGATCGTCACCACGGTCGAGGTGGGCGGCTCCGTGGCCTCCCGGCAGGGGCTGAACATCCCCGGGTCCACCCGCGGGCTGCCGGCCGTCCCCGAGGAGGACCTCGACATGCTGCGGTTCGGTGAGTCGATCGGCGTCGATCTGATTGCCCTGTCGTTCGTGCGCAGCGCCGAGGACGTGACCAGCGTGCGCCGCCACACGCGGCTGCCGCTGATCGCCAAGATGGAGAAGCCCCAGGCGGTCGAAGCTGCCGATGACATCATTCGCGCCGCCGATTGCGTGATGGTGGCGCGCGGGGACCTGGGAATCGAGCTGCCGATCGAGGACGTGCCGATGGTCCAGAAGCGCCTTCTGCGCGTGGCCGGCCAGCTGGCCCGGCCGTCGATCACCGCCACCCAGATGCTCGACTCGATGGTCAACTCCACGCGCCCCACCCGCGCCGAGGCCACCGATGTGGCCAACGCGATCCTGGACGGCACCGACGCGGTGATGCTCTCCCAGGAGACGGCGGTCGGCCAGTACCCGGTGGAGGCGGTGGCGATGATGGCCTCGATCGCCGAGCACACCGAGCACAGCCTCCCGTACCGCGAGTGGAACGAGCATCGGGTCCGCCGCGACGCCCGCGACCCGGCGTACACCGTGGCCTATAGCGCCTGCGCGGCCGCGCACGACCTGCATCTCGACGCGCTCGTCGTGCCCACCCTTTCCGGTCGCTCGGCTCGGCTGGTGTCCGCGCACCGTCCTCACGTTCCGATCTACGCCCTGTCCCCGGGCAAGGAGACGGTGCGACGCTGCGGCCTGATGTGGGGGGTGCGAGCCGCTTCGATGCGCCGCCACGAGGTCACCGAGGCGCTGGTCGCCGACGCCGCCCGGCGCGTGGTCGAGCTCGGTTGGGTCAAGCCGGGAGCGCGGGTGGGGATCACGGCCGGTCTGCCGAGCGGCCGCCCCGGAACCACGAGCCTGCTCCAGATCCAGCGCGTCTGAGCTGTCTGCGGGGTTGCCGGCAGCCGGACGACGTCAGCCCGGCCTGGTTAGCGAGGCTGGATGCCGAGCGGGCCGAGGCTGACGGGCACGGCCACCCCCGGGGCCTCAGCCGGCCCGGGCTCCGTAGAACTCGGCCTCCTGCTCGCCCAGCTCGGTGGCCGGCGGATCGTCGTAGAACCACTCGCGCGCGATCCGGTGGAAGTTGCCGTGGGCGCGCAGCTGGGCCAGCACGGCCAGGGTCAACACCTCCATGCGCCGGCCGAAGATGTGGTCGGGCGGCGCCGACTCGTGGCGCAGCTGCCCGAAGTACTCCGAACGCGGATCGCTCATGTCGATCAGCACCTGGGTGGCGATCTCCGGAGTGAGCTGGACGTCCTGATCGACCGTGTACCACGAGGTGGCCACGCGGAAGTGCTCGAGCACGCGCTGGGGATCGAACTTGTCCGGCTCGGGAAAGAAGCCGACCTCGGTGCCCAGCCGCATGATGCCTTCGGCATCGCCCTCGATCGTCGCCCTGACCACCTGCTCCTCCAGCTCCACCGCGCCATCGGGCATCCGTTTGAACAGCCCGAAGTCGAAGAACGCCATGCGTCCGTCGTCGAGGAGCATCGAGTTGCCCGGGTGGGGATCGCCGGAGAACTGGTGATGGCGATACAGGCAACCGAAGTAGAAGCGAAAGATGATCTCGCCGATCCGGTCGCGATCCGCCTGGGGATAGCCCCTGAGCTCCTCGAACCCCGTGCCGTGGACGTATTCGCTGACCAGGACGCGCTCGCGGGACAGCGACGTGACCACGCCGGGCACGACGATGAACGGATGGCCGCGAAAGATCCGGCTCAGTGCCCGCTGATTCTGAGCCTCGAGCTCGTAATCGAGCTCCTCCTCGATCCGGCTGCGGATCTCGGCCCCCACGGCCTGAGGATCGAGGCCGGGGGCGATCCGCTTGGCCAGGCGGAGGATCATCCCCAGGTTCTGCAGGTCCGCCCGGACCGCCGCGGCCACTCCCGGGTACTGGACCTTGACGGCCACCTCGCGTCCGTCCTGAAGGACCGCGCGGTAGACCTGCCCGATCGAGGCGGCGGCGATCGGCTCCTCGTCGAACTGGTCAAAGACATCCCCGAGTGGGCCGTCCAGCTCCTCCTCGATCACCCGCCGCATCTGCCGGAAGGTCACGGTCGGCGCGGCGTCCCGCAGCGCCGACAGCTTGCGCTGAAACTCCTCGCGATACTCCTCCGGTACGAACCCGGGGTCCAGGAAGGACATGACCTGTCCCACCTTCATCGCGGCCCCCTTCATCGTTCCCAGCACCGAAACGATCTGCTCGGCCGCCTCCACCTGCCGGCGCTCCAGCGCCAGCTGAGCGCCCTCCTGGGTCCGGGCCACGTTGGCGGCCCGCGTGCCGGCCTGGCGGATTGCCTGACCGGCGGCCAGCCGCCCGACTCGGGCCGTGCGGGAGACCCGGCCCGTGGGGATCTTGTTGTCGGCCACCGGTCAGTCGGCCCCGTCGAGCTCGACCTGCGACCCGGGCACGATGTCATCGGACCCGTCGGGCCAGCGGACCCACGCCTTGTGGCCTCCGTCGTAGTCGTCGCCCAGCAGGATCAGCGTGGCCGGCTGGCCCATCGCCCGCGTGGACTGAGTGCCCTCGGGATCGAGTCCCCGCCAGATCCTGACAAACCGGTTGTGCTCGAGCTCATCGGCCACCGTGGTGGGATCCGTGTGCCCAGGATGGATCCGCGTGGCCGCCGGCAGGGTCAGCAGCGTGTCCATGATCGAGCTCTTCAGGTCGGCGTAGCTGGTGTGACCAGGGGCCCGGACGCCGCCCACCGAGCCCTTGAACAGCGTGTCTCCGGTGAACACATCGGTGCCACCGATCAGCAGCGAGATCATCCCGGCCGTATGACCCGGTGTGTGCAGTCCGACGATGTGCAGCGCGCCGGAGTCGATCGCCTGATCGGGCACCAGATCCCCGGTGGCCTGCGAAACCGACTCGCGCTCCAGCGCGTGGATCAGGACCGGCGTGTCCGGGTGCCGGGCCAGCACCTGATCGAGCTCCGCCACGTGGTCGTGGTGGTGATGGGTCAGCAGCACGTGGGTGAGCCGGTAGCGCATGCGGTCGATCACCGCCAGCAGCGGCTCGACCGGCCCCCCGGCGTCGATCAGCACGGCGTCCGAGCCCTGCTCGTCGGCCACCAGATAGGTGTTGGACAGCCACCCGTCGCTCATCGAGCGTTCGATGATCACGGGACCAAGCGTATCGGGGCGGGCGGCCCCGACTCCGAGCTCAGGGCCGTTCGATGATCTCGATGCGGTACTGGTCGGGATCCCGGACGAAGCAGATCCGGGCCCCGGGGCCCCTGACGGTGTAGGGCGGCCGCTCGGGTTCGATCCCCTGCTTGGCCAGCTTGGCCAGGGTGCCGTCCAGGTCGGGGCTGGTGATCGCGATGTGGCCGTAACCGGTGCCGATCTCGTAGGGCTCGGTGTGTCCGATGTTGTAGGTGAGCTCCAGGCGGGGCTCGTCGCCGTCCTCAGGAAGTCCCATGAACACATTGATCGCGTCGTCTCCGATCGGCGAGCGGCGCTTCTCCTGGAAGCCGAGCGCCTCATAGAACGCCACCGACCGGTCGATATCGGTGATCCGGTAACACGTGTGGATCAGGCCCATGCCGGAAGACTACGCACTTACGGGTAGTAGCCTGAGGGCAGCCGGTATCGCTCCCGCCGCAGTCATGGCCGAGACCAGCAAGATCGCCCACCTGCTCCAGCGCCTCGCCCAGGGGGTGGCTGCCCATGACCGGGAGAACCCCACCCACCACAGCTGGGGCGTCGGGATGTCGCACTTCGACATCGAGCGTCTCGGCCTGGAGGAGGGCGAGGAGATCCTTCCCGGAATCGTGCTGCAGGCCGACGGCGGCGTCACGGGCGCATTCCGGGTCCTGTGCGACGGCGATCACGACGCCGGCTTGGTGGAGGAAGAGGAGGAGCTGGTCGACGCCGTGGCCGAGCAGGAGTTCGAGCGAGAGCTGATCATCCCGTCACGCGGCACCCCTCCGCCGGTCGTTCCGCCGCTCTGATTCTCAATCCAGGCGGGGCGGATCGATGCCCGCCATCCGGGCGATCTCGCCCGCCAGCCGGGTCACGGTCGGGCAGTCGACTCCGTGCCGGGCCCCGGCCCGCATGACCGAGCCCTGGATCGCGTCCAGCTCCGGCGCACGGCGGGCGGCCACGTCCCGCTGCATCGAGGACCCCAGCTCCGGGTGGGCGTCGTCGAGCTCGCTCAGGGTGTCCGCCGGGTCCATCGGCGCGCCGTCGGCGGTGGCGATCGCCGCGGTCTCCTCCACGCAGGCGACGAGCGTCCGTCTCCATTCAGGGTCTGCCCGGACGAACCCGATGCTCTGTCCGCTCACCGTAGTGGTGGCGGACAGGGCGTTGAGGCGCACGAGCTTTGACCACATCACCTCCGCCTCGCTGTCGGCGATGATCGCGGCGACTCCGGCGTCGATCAGGCTGTGAGCCACCGCGGGCAGCCGGCTCGCCACCTCGAGTTCCTCCGCGGCCATGTCCACGCGGACGCTCGGGCTCGTCTGCACGATCCGTCCCGGCGCGGGGCGATCGGATTCGATCCGGATGACGGCAGCGGCCACGGCGCCGCTCCCGAGCCGGTCCCGGAGAAACGCCAGGTGGTCCAGGCCGTTGAGCAGCGGAACCACGAGCGCGGGAAGCGCCACGATCCGGTCGAGCGCCGCGCCCAGTCCGATCGCCTTGGTGGCCACGAACAGGACGTCCACAGGCTCCTGGAGCTCGGGGACCGCCCCGGGCCGGGCCCGGAAGTCGCCCAGCAGCTTGCTGCGCACGTCGATGCCGCGCGCATTCAAAACGGCCACCGTCGGCGCGCGGGCCACCACATGCACCTGCTCCCCGGCGCGATCCAGAGCAGCGGCGATGAACCCGCCCACGCCACCGGGTCCGAGCACGGCAAACCTCGTCACGCGGCAAGGTTGGCACAGTGGCTGTACCTTCAGATCGGTGACCTACTCCCTGGTCGCGCGCGAGCCCGAGACCGGCCGTCTCGGCGTGGCCGTCCAATCGCACTGGTTCTCGGTCGGAGCGGTGGTGCCGTGGGCTGCGCCGGGGGTTGGCGCGGTGGCCACCCAATCCGTGGCGGAGATCACTTACGGCCCGAGAGGGGTGGAGCTGATGAGCGCCGGCGCCTCCGCCCAGGAGGCCCTGGATCGGCTGATCGGGCAGGACCCGGGGGCCGCGGTGCGTCAGGTGGCGATGATCGACGCCTCCGGGGCGGTGGCCGTCCACACCGGCGCCGACTGCGTCCAGTTCGCCGGGCACGTGACGGGTCATCAGCTGTCCTGTCAGGCCAACATGATGCGCTCAGAACGGGTGTGGCCGGCCATGCTCGAAGCCTTCGAAGCGGCCGACGGAGAGCTCGCCTGGCGCCTCCTGGCGGCGCTGGATGCCGCCGAGGCGGCCGGGGGCGACACCCGGGGCAAGCAGTCGGCCGCCCTGCTGGTGGTGCCGCCTGAGGGCGAGCCCTGGCGCCGGCAGGTGAGCCTGCGGGTCGAGGACCATCCCGAGCCGCTGCCCGAGCTCCGGCGCCTGCTCGGCGTCCACGCCGCCTACGGGCTGGCGGGCCAGGCGGACGAGCTCTCGGCCCAGGGTCGCCACGATGAGGCCACGCGGCTCTATCGCCGGGCCGCCGAGCTCGAACCCGGCAATCATGAGCTGCGCTTCTGGGCAGGCCTCGGAGCTGCCCAGGCCGGAGACCTGGAGCAGGCCGCCACCGATGTGCGGGCCGCGATCGCCGCCCACGGCGGGTGGCGGGAGATGCTCGAGCGGCTGCCGGCCAGCCTGGCTCCCGGCGCTCCCGCCGTTCTCGCTCATCTCAGCCAGGCTGGCGGGTGAGCCACCGAGGACAGCAAAGGAAGAGATGGCACCCGTGACGCGGCAACTGATTACTCGCTCGTGACCCCTCCTCCGCCCCCGGTACCTTTACGGCGTGCCAGCTCTCCCGGCGCTGTTGGCCCGCGGCCCCTGGAATCCCGACGACGTGGAGGTCAGCTGGCGCCCCGACCCGTACCAGCCTGACGACGTCGCGACCGCCGAGGCCGACCAGCTGCTCAGCGCCCTGCGGGAGCGCGGATCGCCCAGTCACGACGGACTGGCCGCACGGCTGGTCGATTTCCGAGCTGACAACGGAAAGCTCCAGCTGGAGCTCCAGCCGATCCGCTGGGCGCTTCGGCTGTTACCAGCCGACGCCGGCCGCAGCCTCTCCGCGCTGTGCATCGTCCGCTCGGCCGATGGCCACTGGCTGGCCGGTCGCCGCGCCGCCTGGCTGGCCTCGTGGGCGGGACGCTGGGCTCTGGGAGCCGGGGGCGCGGTGGAGGTGGATGAGAATCCGGCCCACACGCTGGGCCGCGAGCTCCAGGAGGAGTGGTCGGTGGACCCCGAGCGGCTGACCATCGAGGCGCTCGTGCAGTCGCCCACGGGCATGGTGCTGCTGGTGGGTCAAGCCTGGCTGCCAGACGGCGCCAGCGTCACGCCAGACCCCGAGCACGACACATTCGCATGGTGGCCGTCTGACCCCGATCTATGGCCCGCCGAGGCGGACGCTCCCCTGCGGCGCATGGGCGCGCTTGTGGCCCAGGCGTGACTGCGCGTCAGCCCGTGTCCAGCGCCACACGTCCCGGCTCGGCCTTCACGCGGGTGGTGACGTTCAACCGGCTGGAGGCCGTCTCCCTGTTTCACTCCTGTGTCTATACAGCCCTGTTGATCTGTGCTTTCGCCCTGGGCAACCCCCAGCCCGCTACGTTCATCCTGGGCTTGTCGCACGGCTGCATCTGGATCGCCATGTCGCTGGTCTGCATCGCCGCCGCCCGCTACCGGGTGATCCCCTTCTGGCTGGCTGTGACCGTCGCGGTTCTCGGTGGCCTGGGTCCGTTCTTGGGATCGATCGGATTCATCCGCGAAAGCCGCAAACAAAGAGAATTCGCATCGGAAAAGGGGCGTTACAGTTGAAGGCAGATCGATGGCCGTAGAGACAGGCACGTTTCAGCTGGTGATGCCCGCGATGGGCGACTCGGTCGCCGAGGGCACCGTTCTGGAATGGCGCAAGCAGGTGGGCGATCCGGTCGAGGCGGACGAGACCATCGTCGAGATCTCCACCGACAAGGTGGACGCCGAGGTGCCCGCCCCCGTGGCCGGGCAGCTCATCAAGATCCATGCGGCCGAGGGCGACATCGTGGCCGTCGGCGCGCTGCTGGCCGAGATCGCCACCGCCAACGGTGGCGGCGGCAACGGGGCGCACGGAGCCTCCACCGGGCAGGTGGCCTCGTCCAGCCTGGGCGACGAGAGCGGCACCACCCCGGCTGAGGCGGCGGAGACCGAGGCCCAGATCCACGATGCCTCCGAGCACGCGGCCGCCACCGGCGAGCCCGCTGGCGATGGCGCCGGTGCCGCGGAGAAGATCGTCGACATCGTCACCCCGACCGGCGGTGAATCGGTCACCGAGGGCACCATTCTCGAGTGGTCGGTCAGGGTCGGTGAGACCGTCAGGGACGGCGACACCGTGGTCGAGATCTCCACCGACAAGGTCGACATGGAGCTGCCGGCTCCGGCCAGCGGGAGGCTGACCGAGATCCTGGCCGAGGAGGGCGACACGGTGACGGTCGGCCAGGTGATAGCCCGGATGAGCGTGGGTCCCACCGTCCCGGCGTCGACTCCGTCCCCGGCGACCCCCGCTCCGGTCCCAGGCCCACCCGTTGGCAGCGAACCCAAAGTCGCTGCCAACGCATCCCCGGTCGCCCAGCGCATTGCCGCCGCCAACGGCGTCGATCTGGCCGGCGTCACGGGCAGCGCCCGCGGCGGGCGGATCACCAAGGCCGATGTGCTGGCCGCCGGGAACGGCAGCACAGCCGCTCCCGCTCAGAACGCCGAGCGCATCAAGGGCGGTGCCGCGGCGCTGGCTCGCTACATGGACGAGAGCCGGCAGATCCCCACCGCCACCAGCTTCCGCACCCTGACCGTCGCCACCCTGGACGCCCGGCGCCGGCAGCTCAAGGAGGCCGGTAAGCGCGTCTCGTTCACCCACCTGATCGCCTACGCGATCGCCCGGGTGACCGCCGAGGAGATGCCGGTCATGGCCCACCACTTCGCCGACGTGGACGGCGTGCCCCATCGGATCGACGACGGCGCCGTCAACCTCGGACTCGCCGTCGACGTGGAGAAGAAGGACGGCACCCGGACTCTGATGGTGCCGGTGATCCGCGACGCCGGACGCAAGAGCTTCCCGGAGTTCCTCGACGCCTACAACGCGCTGGTCGAGAAGGCGCGGACCAACACCCTGACCGCCGATGACCTGACCGGGGCCAACATGAGCCTGACCAATCCCGGCGGGATCGGGACGGTCGCCTCGGTGCCGCGGCTGATGGTCGGACAGGGCACGATCGTCGCCACCGGCTCGATCGGCTATCCGCCCGGTCTGGGCGCCGTCGGCGCGGCGATCGGAGCCGAGAAGGTCATGACGATGACGTCCACCTATGACCATCGGATCATCCAGGGGGCGGAATCGGGCCGGTTCCTCCAGCGGATCGAGGCTCTGCTCCAGGGTGAGGAGGGCTTCTACGAGCGCGTCTTCGCTGATCTGGGCGCGCAGCTTCCGACCCTTCCAACCGCGCCACCCCCGGCGCCGGCCGGGGCCGAGGCGCCGAGTGGCGCCGACGCCGAGGAGCTGATGCAGGCCGTGCAGGCGGCGACGTCGCTGCTCAAGGCCCACCGCACGCACGGCCACCTGGCCGCTCGCCTCGACCCGCTCGGCCGGGAGCCCGAGGGCGACCCGGCGCTCGATCCGGTGCCGCTCGGGCTGACCCCGGAGCTGATGGCCAGGATCCCCGCGCACATCCTGCGCATGTACGTCCCTGGTGGCAATCTCGCCGAGGCCCTGCCGTGTTTGCGCGAGACCTACTGCGGCCCGATCGCCTACGAGATCGAGCACATCGCCTCCCACCGCCAGCGACTGTGGCTGCGCGAGGCGATCGAGTCGGGGAACTACCGCAAACAGCTCACCCATGATGAGCGCAAGGCGCTGCTCAAGCGGCTCACAGAGGTGGACGCGTTGGAGCGCTTCATGCACAAGGCCTATCTGGGCCAGAAGCAGTTCTCGGTGGAGGGCCTCGACATGACGGTGCCGATGATCGACGAGATCATCCAGCTGTCGGCCACCCAGGGCGCTCGCGAGGTGGTGCTCGGGATGGCCCATCGTGGCCGGCTGAACGTCCTGGCCCACAACCTGGGCCGGCCGTACGACTCGATCTTTGCCGAGTTCGAGGGCTCCTCGACGCTCGAGCCGATCACCACCATCCCCCAGGGCGGGACCGGCGACGTCAAGTACCACCACGGCGCCCAGGGCGCCTATCAGGTGCCTGGCGGCGAGTCGATCATCGTCCGCCTGGAGTCCAACCCCAGCCACCTGGAGTTCGTCGACCCGGTGGCCCAGGGCGCCACGCGAGCCGCCCAGACCACACGCCAGGGACCGCATGCCCACCAGGACACCAATGCGGCCGTGCCGGTGCTCCTGCACGGCGATGCCGCGTTCCCCGGCCAGGGAGTGGTGGCCGAGTCGCTCAACCTGCAGGCGCTCGACGGCTACACGGTCGGCGGCACCATCCACCTCATCCAGAACAACCAGGTCGGCTTCACCACCGACCCCGACGACGCCCGCTCCACCACCTGGGCTTCGGATCTGGCCAAGGGTTTCGACGTTCCGATCATCCACGTCAACGCTGACGACGTGGCCGCGTGCATCAGCGCGGTCCGGCTGGCCTTCGCCTTCCGCCAGCAGTTCGGCCACGACGTGATGATCGACCTGATCGGCTACCGGCGGTTCGGTCACAACGAGGCCGATGAGCCGGCCTACACGCAGCCCGAGATGTACCAGGTGATCAAGAAGCACCCCCCGGTGCGGGAGCTGTTCGCCCGGCAGCTGATCGAGGCCGGCGTGCTCTCAGAACAGGAATCCACGGAGATGACCGATTCGGTGTGGGAGGTGCTGAGCGAGGCCCATGCCACGCTCAAGGACCGGATCGAGCACGCCGACGGCAAGCATGTCACCGGTGAGTATCAGCTCGATCGCTCGCCCTCGCCCGAGGTCAACACCGCCGTTCCGGCCGAGAGGCTCCAGGTCCTGGGCGAGGAGCTCCTGTCCGTGCCCGACGGCTTCACCGTGCATCCCAAGCTGATCAAGCAGCTGGAGCAGCGCCGCGATGCGGTCCACGAGCCCACCCATCCCGGGATCAATTGGGCCCAGGCCGAGGCGCTGGCCTTCGCCTCGCTGCTCACCGAGGGCATCCCTATCCGCCTGACCGGCCAGGACGCCGAGCGCGGCACGTTCTCTCAGCGGCATCTGGTTCTGCACGATCCCAAGACCGGACAGGAGCACTGCGCCATGCAGCATCTGCCCGGCGCCCTGGCACCGATGGAGCTGCACAACAGCCCGTTGTCGGAGATGGCTTGTCTGGGCTTCGAGTACGGCTACTCCCAGGAGGGTCCCGAGACGCTGGTTCTGTGGGAGGCCCAGTTCGGCGACTTCGCCAACGGCGCGCAGGTGATCATCGACCAGTTCATCACCCCCGGGCTGGCCAAGTGGGGCCAGACCTCGCGGCTCACGCTGCTTCTCCCGCACGGCTACGAGGGGTCGGGCCCGGAGCACTCCTCAGCCCGCCTGGAGCGCTACCTGCAGCTGGCCGCCGAAGGCAACATCCGGGTGGCCAACTGCACGACGCCGGCCCAGTACTTCCACCTGCTGCGCCGACAGGCCCGGATCGCCAAGCAGCGCCCCCTGGTGGTCATGACCCCGAAGAGCCTGCTGCGCCTGCCCGTGGCCGCCTCCACCCTCCAGGAGCTGGCCGACGGCCGTTTCCAGCCGGTGCTGGCTGAGCCCAGGGTCGACCCCCAGCAGGTCACCCGCCTGATCCTGTGCAGCGGCAAGATCTACTTCGACATCGTCGGCCATCAGAGCCGGCAGGGGAACACGGCCGTGGCGGTCGGCCGGGTCGAGCTCCTGTACCCGTTCCCGCAGGCCGAGATCCTGGAGCTGATCGAGTCCTATCCAAAGCTGCGCGAGGTGGTGTGGGTCCAGGAGGAGCCTCGCAACATGGGCGCTCGCGCCCACATGTCCCCGCGTCTGCAGCAGATCCTTGCGGAGAAGATGCAGTTCGGCTACGTCGGTCGTCCGGAGCGGGCCGCCTCGGGCGAGGGCTATCCGGTCGCCCATTCGCGCGAGCAGAACCGGATCGTCTCGACCGCGCTCGACCTGAGCCAGCCCGTTTCGCAGTATCCCCGGCGGATGCCGGGCGAGCGCTGAGGGGGCGTGCCGGTAACACGTTGGTCACTGCCCGGCTCGCCGGGCTGGTAGGTTGCCCGCCGTGATCAGCCGGCGGGAGTTCCTGGTCAGTGGAGCGGGCGCCGCCCTGGCCTCCGGCCTGCTTCCTGGCGTCGGCCTGGCCGCCGGTCATCGGCGCGTCTCCCGCGCTTCGCTCGCCGGCCTGACGGCTCCGAGCGCGCAACAGATAGAGGCGCTGCGGGTGCTGGGTCGCACCAGCCTGAGGATGCCCGGCGCGCTGCCTCATCCTGCGCTGGCCGCCGGGACCGACACGCTGCCCCGGATCGAGCACGTGGTGGTCCTGATGATGGAGAACCACTCCTACGACAATCTGTTCGGGATGCTCGGCCGGATTCCCGGCGAGCGGGCCCGGGGCAACGGGTTCCGGATCGCGTCCGACGGCTATCCGGCGAACAGCAACCCGCAGGCGGACGGCAAGCCGCTGCGGGCCTTCCACATGCCCAGCACCTGCCAGCTGAGCAGCCAGCCCAGCCAGGAGTGGGTGGCCTGCCACGAGCAGTACAACGGTGGCAGGAACAACGGGTTTGTCACCTCGCCCAGCGGTGAAGCGGCAATGGGCTACTGGGACCAGTACGACCTGCCGTTCACGTACGGCCTGGCCAAGGAGTTCCCGATCGGCGACCACTGGTTCTGCAGCGTGCTCGGCCAGACCTATCCCAACCGCCGCTATCTGATCGCGGGGACCTCGATGGGCATGGTCGACGACAACCAGGTTGCGTTGCTCGGCGAGCCGGCGAAGAACGGCACGATCTTCAACCAGTTCACCACGCACGGGATCAGCTGGAAGGACTACTACGCCGAGTATCCGAACCAGACCGCCGCCACGCCGAACCTGTATGCAGCCAACGACTTTCCCTGGCAGCCGACGAACGGCGCCTCGCTCAGGCAGTTCCATACCGACGCCGCCAACGGCTCGCTGCCCAGCTTCAGCCTGCTCGAGCCCAACTACAGCGTGTCATCGCAGGAGAACCCGCAGAACATCATCCGGGGCGAGGCGCTGCTCTCCCAGGTGGTCAAGGCGATCGGCCACTCGCCGAAGTGGAAGCAGACGGCCCTGATCATCACCTACGACGAGCACGGCGGCTACTACGACCACGTGCCCCCGCCGGCGGCTCTGGCACCGGACAACATCGCGCCCGTCCCCCCGGAGCCGGGAGATTCGACCTACGACGGGTTCAAGCGCTACGGCTTCCGGGTTCCGTCCGTGATCGTCAGCCCCTACGCCAAGCGTCGCCATGTCAGCCATAAGGTCTACGACCACACCTCGATCCTCGCCTTCGTGGAGCGAAAGTGGAACCTGCCCGCGCTGACGCTCCGCGATGCCAACGCCAACGACCTGACCGACTTCTTCGACGTCAGCGCAATGGCCTCCGGGCGCCCGACGTTCCCGCGCCTGCCCAAGCTGGCCAAGGAGGGTGAGGACGCCAGCACGCTGCGCTGCGACAGCACCGGTGCCGGCGCGATCCCGCCCAGGAACCCCCGGCCCGAGCATGTCCAGATCGTCTCGGCGAAGGCCAGCGGACGCCGGCGAGGCGTGGTCGTCCGCCTGCGCGCCTCCGCCGGCGAGCAGCACCACGCGACCCTCCAGCTACGCCACGGCTCGAAGGTGGTGGCCTCGCGCCGCCTGGCTCTGATCACCGGAAACACTCAGGAACGGGTGCTTCGGGTCCACGGGCATCTGCCGCCGGCTGGACACTACGAGGCGGTGGTGTTAAAGGGCCACCACCGCCTGGCCCGGCACTCCGTGACCGTCCGCTGAGCGGTTCGTCGGCCCTTTGATCCGGTCCGGACCCGGACCCTGGTGGCGCCCGTGCGCCTCTTGCTTGCCGGGTTTGGCAAGCTAGGGACATCCGGTTTCGTAGAGACGGCTCCCGTCGCGACAACTCCCGCCTGCATCTGACGCCCAGCATCGGCGCTCACGACATGGCGATCGACCTTGGTACCGCCAACACGCTGGTCTACGTGGGCGGCCGGGGAATCGTCATCTCGGAGCCGTCGGTGGTCGCGCACGATTCCGAGACCGGGAATGTGCACGCCGTCGGCCTCGATGCCGAGCGGATGATCGGCCGCACCCCGGCCAGCATCTCCGCCGTGCGCCCGCTGCGCCACGGCGTGATCGCCGACTTCGAGGTCACCGAGTCGATGCTTCGCTACTTCATCCGCAAGGTGATCGACCGGCGCATCGGCCATCCCCGCCTGATCGTGTGCGCTCCCTCGGGTGTAACGGAGGTGGAGAAGCGGGCCGTCGAGGAGGCCTCGCTGGCTGCCGGGGCGCGGCGGGTGCACCTGATCGAGGAACCGATCGCTGCGGCCATCGGAGCCGGCCTGGCCATCGAGGAGCCGGTCGGCCGGATGATCGTCGACGTCGGCGGCGGCACCACAGAGGTGGCCGTGATCTCTCTGGGCGGGATCGTGCTGACCCGGTCGGTCCGGGTCGGTGGCTACGAGTTCGACGACGCCATCACCCACCACATGCGCGCGGTCCACAAGCTGGCCATCGGCTCGCGCACCGCCGAGTCGATCAAGATCGAGATCGGCTCCGTGGTGCCGCGCCGGCAGGAGCGCACCTTCCAGGTCCGAGGGCGGCATCTGATCACCGGACTGCCCACCGCCATCGAACTCGATCAGGCCGAGGTCCGCGAGGCGATCAAGCTGCCCATGCGGGAGATCCTCCAGTCCATCCGCGACACCCTGGAGGAGACACCTCCCGAGCTGTCCAGCGACATCGCCCGGGACGGGATCCTGCTGGCCGGCGGCGGCACGCTGATCGACGGGATGATCGACCTGATCGAGACCGAGACCGGGATGCCGGTGCGCATGGCCGAGTCGCCGCTGACGTGCGTCGCCGTCGGGTCGGGGCAGGCCCTGGAGCATTACGACCGCTTGCGCTCACGCCACGGCCGCCAGCACGCCTCGGTGACGCCGGACTGGCGGACGGCCACCTGAACGCTCGCCTGGTCGGCGGCCTTTGAGGCCGCCGGAGTCTGGCCGCTCAACCTTCAGCGGCTGTGGGTTGCGCCGCGATGCTCAGGCCGTGACCCGGGCTCGGCTGACCGGTGCCGGGCGAACCCTGATCCAGCGGGCCACGCGGGCGATGCCGCGAGCTCCCAGCAGGACCACGAAGGGGTCGATCGCCGAACGGAAGCTGGGGGTCTCGGCGTTGACCAGCACCGTGACGAGCCACATGGCCACCGGGACGCCCCATAGCCATCCCGGTGCCCGCAGGCCGATCGGCGCCACCAGCCCGAGCAGAGCCAGCCCGCACAGGACCCAGAAGCAGATCACCCCGATCTCGGCGGTTTCCCGGCTGAGACCGAGCGCTTGCGCGGACTGGTGCCATGCGGCGCTGCCCTCGAGCTCGAACAGCCGCAGCGTGTCGTGCCAGGCCGCATCGAGCACGGAGGACGGATGGTGGGCAACGTAGGAGAGCGCCCGGCTGTCCAGCCGGGCGCTCAGCTGGGTCTCCGTGAGGTGCGGGGCGCGACGCGCGATGTCGGCGTCCGCTGGGACCTGCCGGTAGTAGACCCACCCGTAGGGTGCCTGCGCCTGCGCGGACGTCGCGTTGTAGGTGCCGGCCAGCGTGATGCCGCTGGAGTCGGTGATCGGCACGAAGCGATGCATGACCAGACCGTCTCGGATCAGCCACGGGCTCAGCGTGACCAGGGTGGAGGCCACCAGCACCATCAGGCCCGCCACCTTGCGGCGGCCCACCACCGGCACCACCGACATCGCCGCCACGCCGAGCGGGATGATCAGCGCGATTGCACTCACGTGCGTTAGGGCGGCCAGCCCGGTGAATAGCCCGGTGGCCATCGCCCAGCGCAGCGGATCGGGGCTGCGGCGCGTGCGCAGCGCGGCTAGGACGGCTGCCAGCTCGAACACGGTCATCAGCGTCTGGGCGCTCAGCACCGAGGACATCTCGATCATCGGCGGATAGATGGCGGCCAGCGCCATGGCCAGGAGTGCCATGTCGACGCCGAACAGCTCCAGCGCGATCAGCCCGATCACACCCACCACCAGCGTGCCCAGGACCGCCTGGGCCAGCCGATCCACGTGAACCTGCGCCGTCCCGGTGGCCGCGTCACCGCTGACCGCGTCCAGCGCGCCCAGCAGGTAGGGATAGGCCGGCGCGAAATACGCCGTGGGTCCGATCTGCGTCCCACCGGCGCCGACCTGCTCGGACGCGTAGTCCCCGCTGTGGGCGATCTGCCCGCCCAGCAGCAGGTAGGACCGGGCGTTCTGCGCCGGAGCGTAGGACCGGCCCTGCACCTCGACCACGCGGAGCATCAGGGCCAGAGCCACCAACAGCGCGGCGATCACGCCAGGATTCGCCAGCAGGACGTGGATCGGGTTGCGGTGGTACGGGCTGATTCCCAGGCGAGCGGTCCATCCTCGGGGCGGCCGCGGCGAGTCCTGCTCGGGCAGGCCCGTCGTACGGCTCCGGCGCCTGCGCCAGGCAGCCGTCATGTACGCGAAGTGATCGGTGTCCCGCCTGGAGGCGGCCGCCTGCTGGCGAGCCGCGCGGCGGGGCCGCTGCCTGGGTTTGCGCCCCGTGGGGAAGACTTCACGCTCATGATCTGCTTGCAGCATGAGATTGAGCTGTCCCCCCGGCCGCGCGGGTTTCACCTGATCACCCGTGACGTCGTCTCTGGGGTTCCTGACCTGCAGAGAATCGAGATCGGGATCCTTCATCTGCTCATCCGACATACGTCTGCCTCACTGGCCGTGAACGAGAACGCCTCGCCGGAGGTCCGGCGGGACTTCGAAACCTGGTTTGACCGGGCGGTCCCCGAGGGGGCCGATTACTGGACGCACACCCTGGAGGGCCCGGACGACATGCCCGCCCACATCAAGGCGGCTCTGCTCGGGCCATCGCTGACCCTGCCGCTCAGCCGCGGGCGCCTGAACCTGGGCACCTGGCAGGGCATCTACCTGTGCGAGCATCGCGACGACGGCGGGCCGCGCACTCTCGTGGCCACCGCATGGGGCAGGGATCGCGGGTCCGAGTCGAGTTGAACTGAAGCCTGAAATCATTGGGCTGGCGCTCCCAGTTGGCCGGGACCGGCTTCCCTTGCGCGATTCGCGCACCACCGGACGGCCTCTGGTGCTTCCAGACGCGATCGACCCGGGACGGACGGGGCTTTACACCGCGCCGGTGGAAATCCACCAGGTGGCTAGGGAATAAGCCGCAATCACGCTCAGCGGCCGCGCCACACCGGGTCGCGCTTCTCGGCGAAGGCGCGCGCGCCCTCGCGAGCGTCCTCGGAGTCCCTCACCGGGTCGGCGATCTCGGCCTGTCGCTCGAAGAACTCGCCATCTGGCCACTCCACCGACTCGCGCAGGATCCGCTTGGTCGCGGCCAGCGCCAGCGGACCCCCTGCGGCGATCTGCTCGGCCAGCGCCAGCGCGGCGGCGAGCGACTCGCCCGGCTCGCACAGCCGGTTGACCATCCCCAGCTCGTGCGCCCGTTCGGCGTCGATCGGCTCGCCCGTGAGGGCCATCTCCATGGCGACGTTTCGGGGCAGGACCCGCGGCAGCCGGAGCAGGCCACCCCCCGCGGCCACCAGCGAGCGCTTGACCTCCGGGATCCCCAGCCGGGCTCCGCGGGCCGCCACGATCAGGTCGCAGGCCAGCGCCACCTCCAGACCGCCGGCCACTGCGAAACCCTCCACCGCCGCGATCAGCGGTTTGTCGGCCGAGCGCCTGGTGATGCCGGCGAACCCGCGGTCGCCCACCCATGGCTTGTCGCCCGTTACGAACGCCTTCAGGTCCATGCCGGCGCAGAAGCCCCGCCCCGCGCCGGTGAGGACGCCCACCGACAGCTCGGCATTCGCGTCCAGCTCGTCCAGCGCAGTGGCGATCCCCTGGGCGACCGGCGAGTTGATCGCGTTGCGCTGGTCGGGACGGTTGATCGTGATGACCAGAACCCGGCCACGGATCTCGGTGAGGACGGGGTCCTCGTCTGCTTGAGTGCTCATGCTGCGAACAGTCGCAGCTCCGGCTGGCGCTCGCCCCGCAGGACGGCCAGGTCGACCTCCACACAATCGATCCCCCGGGACTCGGCCAGCACCCGAGCCTGGGGCTTGATGACCTGGGCGGCCAGGATCCCGCGGGTGTCGGCGTGGGCGGGATCCCGCCGGATGCGCTCCAGGTACCGGGTCAGCTGCTCAACCGCCTCGATCCCCGCCACCCGCTTTATCTCCACCGCCACCCAGCCCTCGTCACGGTTCCGGCACATCAGGTCAACCGGCCCGATGTCAGTCGGCCATTCCCGGCGGACCAGGCGCAGCCCGTCGCCGCACCAGTGCGGCTGCTCGGCCAGCAGCTCCTGCAGGTGGGCCTCCACGCCATCCTTGGCCAGTCCGGCGCCTTCGTCGGGGGAGCCCATGTCGTGGCAGACGTCCGAGAGCACCTCCCGGATATCGATCTCCAGGCGGTCCTCGCTGCTCCCGGCCCGCTTGCGGACGATCATCTGGGTCGCGGACTCCTCGATGACCGTGGGTGGAGTCATCCAGTTCAGCGGCTTGTAGCCGCCGGCGTCGGCGTGCACCAGCACCGACCCGTCCGCCTTGACCATGATCAGGCGCAGTGCCTCGGGGAGCAGAGCGTTCAGGCGGCCCGAATAGCGAACCTGGCAGCGGGCGACGATCAGACGCATGGATTGGCAGGCTACGAAGCTGAGCGGACGCAGCCGGCAGGAGACTCGGGGCCGGCGTGATATAGATCCTCCCGGGCCGGATCATTTGATCCCATGGAGGGTGCTTGTGCGCAGGTTGGTAGGGCTTTGCGTAGTCATGGCGTCGTTCGTCCTCGTGGCGAGCGCGCAGGCGGCGGTGACGACTTCGTCGATCACCTCGCCGTCAGATCCGTTCTTCGGGTTCGATCAGGGCCAGACACAGAACGTCACGATTTCGGGGACGTCAAACGGCAACTCGTCGGATTCAGTGGACATCCTCTGTTACAACGACAACGGCTCCAGCGGGTCGTCGCACGCCACGGTGGCCTCCAACGTCCCGGTGAGTTCCGGCGGGTCGTTTTCGACGACGGTTCCAATCACCTCCCTGCGGGGCTACACCTGCCGCCTGCGGGCAGTCCCGTCCGGCACCGCGCCCACCTCCGGCCTGAGCTCGTACTCAGGACCTCGGATCTCGGTCGGCTACATCAACAAGGACACCACGGGAACGGGAGCGCTGTACGACTACTACGCCTATGCGCCCCAGCTGTCAGCCGCCGACGATTACGCCTCGTACGCGGGTTGCGGGCTTGACGACAGCTACCTGTTCGATCCTAGTGTCATCGGGCAGAGAGACACGACTGGCTTCTACTGCAACGACTGGGCCGACAATCCGACGGAGTCGAACAGCTCGCGTACGGCGGTCCTGGTCGACGGCCATCCGGCCTACGCGCCGTCTGAGGAGAACAACATCAACAGCAACGCCGCCGGGTTCCAGCCGCTGGTGATCAACTCGGTCAGCCAGGACTCCACGAACGGAAACGTCACGATCGTCGAGACGGATCCGCTGGTCCGATGTGCTGGTGATGCGTATCCGGCCAACTCCGGCAACTGCGCCGCGTTCATCTCGAGCGGCGTGCAGGTCAAGCGCACGATCACCCAGACCGACGACGGGCACATCGTCTACATCAGAGATTCCTACTCGAGCACTGACGCCGCAGCCCATTCCGTGAATCTGCTGATGGAGAACGATCAGCACTTCTACGGAAGCGGCAGCTCCCAGAACGTCGAATACGAGTTCCCGGGACAGAGTTCGTTCTCCGCTTACAACGTCGGCCAGAGCGTCTCTGTGCCTGCCACGGCGCCGGCCTCGATCCTGATCGAGAACGCGGGCACGGCTGACGGAGCGACAAACGGCGGCCGCGGGGCCATCACCTACGCGCAGCCGCCGTCGGGCGCGTTCGCGTTCGGCTACGACAACAGCTGCTGCTCCGACTTCGACGCGCCCAACACCGCGACGGTGCCGGCGTCAGGCAGCGCGAACATCGGCTACGCGTACTCCAGCGAGTACACGCTGGCCAGCGCTCAGCATGACGCGCTGGTGGCGCAGGACGCGTTCCAGGCGCCGGCGCTCAAGATCACTTCCCCGAAGAATCATTCGCGGGTGAAGACGCGCTACATCAAGGTGAAGGGCACCGCCAGCGCCGGCTCCGGCGTGAAGTCGGTGACCGTCAACGGCAAGACGGTGACGGTGTCTGGCGGGAAGTTCTCCACCACGGTGCGGCTGCACTCGGGCACCAACCATCTGAAGGTCGTCCTGACCTCGGAGGCCGGCAGCAAGGTGACCAAGACGGTGACGGTTACCCTGGTCACGGTTACCGCGACCACGGGTCCGGCGCGGCACGTGGGTGGTGGTGCGGCCACGATGACCGGCACGGTGCACACGAACGGCCACCACGTCACGTACTACTTCCAGTACGGGACGAGCACCCGCTACGGCCACCATACGGCCACACACTCGCTCAGCGGGTCGCACTCAGCGTCGCGTGTGAGCGCGAGAATCACCGGGTTGCACTCCGGCCGGACCTACCACTTCCGGCTGGTGGTCGTGTACTCGGGTTCGCGGATCAGGGGTGCCGACCGGCACTTCCGGGAGACGACGGCTGCGGCGTTCACCGGCTGAGGCTGGGTGAGGGGCCGGGCCGCGCCGCGGCCCGGCCCCTCACACCCCGACGTCATCCGGGCCGGCGCACGCCTCCGTCGTTAGCATCGAGACATGCGCCAGCAGCTGCGTCCCCTGTTCGACCGGGTGGTCATCAAGGAGCTCGATCCCGATCGGGTTCGCCGCTCGGGCCTCGTCGTGCCGCCGGGCACGGATGAGCCGCCGCCCCAGCACGGGATCGTGCTGGCCGTCGGCCCGGGACTCGACTGGTGGGATCAGGCCGGCATCCGGATGCCGGTGAGGGCCGGCGATCACGTGGTGTTCCCCGCCTCGGCCGGAGCCTGGGTGGAGGTCGAGGAGGAACGGCTGCTGGTCTGCCGGGTGGTGGAGCTGCTCGGGGTGCTGGACATGGCGGGAGAGCCGGTTCCCACCTGAGCCGTTGCCCTGGCGGAATCGGCGCGGCGAACCCCAAGCAATCACGATCGCTGTCCTCGGAAGTCCTCCGGTGAAACTGACCCTGGGCGCGTTTTCCGCACCGGGTGTGGAAAAGTCTCCCAGGGTGCCCGTCGCAGTGCCTGCGCTTGCTGGCGCCCCTGACGAGCGCCTAGCGCAACGACGAATTCGCTTGTCGCGTCGTCAGCCGCCGCCCGGCCGCGGAACCTGCAACTACGCGGCCGTGCGCTGAGACAGCTCGTGCGGCAGGGTTGCCCGCACGCGCTCCAGTAGGTCCTCCACCTCCGGGTCGGCTCCGAGGGCCAGGGCCCTCTCGCAGGCGCTGTTGCATTCCTGGAGCCGGTCGGTTCGGGCCAGGGCGTGCGCGTAGGTCGACCAGGCTGAGGCCGAATCGGACTCCACGGTGGTGGCCGCCTGAGCCGCGGAAACCTCGGCTCCCACGTCCCCGGCCAGGTGGTAGGCCAGTGCCAGATCGAGCAGTGCCTCCACCGTCGGCCCGGTGGCTCGCGCTCGCTCCAGCGCGTCGATGGCGGCCCGCCGGTCCATCATCCGGAGCCGCAGCCGCCCCAGCCTGGCCCACGATGAGGAATCGGCGGGCGCCCGCTCAGCCGCTCGCTGGGCCGCCTCGGCGGCCAGATCGATCGCTCCCATGTCCTCGTAGATGCGGCTGGCGAATCGCTCTGGCGTGATCCGATCGGTCTCCACGCGGGCCCAATCCCGCACTGCCCGGGCGGCGGCCGGGAGGTTCCCGGCCTGCCAGAACGCCACTGTGAGCAGTCGCAGCACCGCGGTGTTGGACGGCTCGGCATCACGGGCGTACACGAGCCGCTGTGCGGCCAGCTGGGCGTTGCCTTCGGCCAGCGCGTGCTGCGCTGCGGTCATGAAGCGCTGAACCCGGTCGGCGGATGCGTCGGGCCTTGAGAAATCCACGAACTGCAGCGATCCGGCGGGCACCGTGCGCACGCCGACCTGGAAGGACATACGGGCCCATTGCTGGACGTCGTCTCCGTCGCCGGAGAAATAGATGCCGCTGACCGTCCCCACGCCCCACTCGGGATAGGACAGGCAGCGCGCGTAGCGATGCACGACCGAGTGGTCGGGCACCCGGGAGCCGAACGGGTCGTGCTTGGCCCGATCTTCGGCCGATGCTCGCGCCCGCTGTTCGGCCTCATAGGCCCGCCGCCCCTCCTCTTCGCGTGCCTTGCGCGCGGCCGCCGCCGATACCCGTACGGCGTTTCGGCTGACCCGGCCGCCACGTGATGTCTCGGCCAGCCGTGCCAGCTCGTCGGCGGCTTCGTTGATCGCCTGGAGATGGCGCTGGTGCTCGTGCTGGCGTCCGGGCGGGGCGATGTCCGGATGCCACCGCTTGGCCATCCGGCGCCGGGCCAGCTGTACGGCGCGCTGATCGAACGGTGCCTCCAGCTCCAGCAGGAGAAGCGCCTGTTCCACATCGAGCACGCGGGCCACGGATTGAACGTTAGCGGTCCACCGCCCGGCTGAGGCCCCCTGACGGACGTCCTGCGCACCGGAGTTCGCCACCGCCGGGTGTGTCGATCTGCATGCTCATTTGGATCAACTTCGCCTCAATTGGTTGCGCACTGCGGAGTGCTGCTTATGGTCGCGGACATGACCGCCGTGGGCTCCCGATCGTCACCACTTCTGGCGGGAGCAGCCCTGACCGGTCTGGCGGCGGTCACCCTGTCGGCGGGCGCGTTCCTGCTCATCGGCCCCACGGCCGGTACGAGCCAATGCTCGCCCTCGACGGCCGCCTCGATCGCGCTCGGGCCCGCCGGAACCGGCCGGACGGTTGGAGCCACGGAGTACGGAGGTGCCGGGGATCCGTCCAGCGGCGACGTGGGATCCTCCGGCGTGAACCTGATGGCGGAGCCCGACAGTTATGCCGAGCTCGGTGGCTACACGTTCGCCACCGCCGACGCCATGGGGACTCTGCCGTACGGGACGCCACTGCGCATAACGTGGCGCAGACACTCGGTGATCGCCTACAAGCGGGACATCGGGCTGGGAGGTGGGCCGGTGGACGGCTACCCCCGGGTCATCGATCTCTGGTGGGAGCTCGCCGGGCGGCTGAGGATTCCCTACGAGCACGGAGAGTGGTCCGGACCGGTGCGGGTGGCGCG
>DASZMP010000096.1:0-7294 GCA_035551795.1 Solirubrobacteraceae bacterium
CCGGGATTGATCACCGCGGGCGACGTGGTCGTCGACCTGGCCAGCCAGCAGGTGACCAAGGCGGGTCGCCCGGTCCATCTGACTCCCACCGAGTTCGCCCTGTTGCGCGAGCTGGTTCTGAACCGGGGAAAGCTGCTCAGCCACGCCCATCTGCTTCGGCATGTCTGGGGCCCCGGCTATCAGACGGAGACGGAGTATGTCCGGGTATACGTCCGGCGGCTGCGGGCCAAGCTCGAGGACGGGGATGGCCAGGCGCTGATCCTCACCGCGCCCCGGGCCGGCTACCGGTTCGTAGCCGAGTGAGCGTGGGCTAAACCGGCCTCCGCCGCCGGCTCGGCAGGCCTGCGTTTACGAAATGTTTATTGCCGGGGCGTTTTTAACGCCTCATTCACAGCTCCAGTCTTAGTGTTCGCCTCCAATTCGAACTCGCGGCGAAAGGATGCCCTTCACCGGGGTACCGGCCGCAGCTGAGCAGTAAGAGGAGGTAATACATGCACTTGCTGAGAGGCAAGGCTCTGGCGGCAGTGGTCGCGCTGGTGGCAGGGCTCACCGTGGCCGCCTGCGGCAGCTCGAACAACAGCTCGAAGACAAACAGCTCGAGCAGCGGCGGCAGCAGCACCTCGAGCTCCACGCCAGCCACTATCTCGACAAAGTCGTTCACCAACAACTTCAGCGCGATGGCTTCGCTGAAGTCCCTGGCCGGCCAGGGGAAGGGCAAGGTGGCGGCGATCCTGCCGGACACCACCAGCTCCACCCGCTACGTCGAGTTCGACGAGCCGGACCTGAAGAAGGCCATGGCGGCGGCTGGGTTGCCGAGCTCGGACATCATCGTCCAGAACGGTCAGGGCAGCGACTCCACGTTTGTGACCGACGCCAAGGCGGACATCACCAACGGGGCCAGCGTCCTGCTGATCGATCCTGAGGACCCGGGCACCGGTGTGACGGTGGCCAACTACGCCAAGGCCCACGGCGTGGCGGTCGTCAACTACGACCGGCTCTCGACCCCCAACGGGGACTACGTTTCGTTCAACAACTACGTGGTCGGCCAGGACATCGGCAAGGGCTTCGTCACCTGCGCGAAAGCCTGGGGCGTCAGCCACCCGAACGTGATCATGATGCGAGGGGCTCCGACGGACAACAACGCCACGCAGTTCTACGTCGGGTACTTCAACGACGTGCTGAAGTCCTACTTCAGCTCGGGCAAGTACACACTGCTCGCCCAGACGGCGGGAACCTGGACGCCGTCTGACGCTCAGACGGAGTTCGAGCAGGCCTACACCGCCCACAAGAGCGCCAATTCGGCGGTCATCCCGAACGACGAGAACGGCGCGCCGATCATCACGTATCTGCGTAGCCACGGCGTCAAGGCGAAGACGTTCCCGACCACCGGCCAGGACGCGACCCTGACGGGTCTGCAGAACATCCTGGAGGGCTACCAGTGCGGCACGGTCTACAAGCCGGTGTACGCGGAGGCCCAGGCGGCTGTCGCGCTCGCCGTGTACCTGCGCGCGAGCAAGCCGGCTCCCTCGAGCCTGCTGAACGGCTCGACGGTTGACCCGACCAGCAAGAAGAAGGTGCCGTCGGTCCTGCTCACCCCGTTCTGGGTGACCCCGACCAACATGAAGGACACGATTGTCAAGGACAACTTCGTGCCCACGAGCCAGCTGTGCAGCGGTGCTGCCAAGGCGGACTGCACCAAGTACGGCATCAGCTGATCCATCCGGCCCCCTCCTCAGAGAGGGGGCAGGACTCATGATCGCGGCTCCCCGCCCGGAACCTCTGGTCCGGGCGGGGAGTGTGCCTTAGGATTGGATAAACATGAGCACCACCGAGAGCCGGCCCGCCGGCGCACCACAGCCGTCGGACGCAGACGGTCCCCTGCTCTCTCTGCGAAAGCTGAGCAAGAGCTTCGGGCCCGTCCAGGCGCTGAGCAACGTGGATCTCGACCTACCCAGCGGGCAGGTCACCGCGTTGATCGGCGACAACGGGGCGGGCAAGTCCTCGCTGATCAAGACGGTCTCCGGGCTGTGGAGCCCCGACGGGGGGGAGATCCTCTGGGAGGGCCGGAAGGTCGCTCTGCATGGTCCCCGTGACGCCGAGGCGCTCGGGATCACCACGATCTACCAGGACCTGGCGCTATGCGACAACCTGGACATCGTCCAGAACATGTTCCTGGGCCACGAGCCGCTGCGCCACTGGATGATGGACGAGGGCACGATGGAGAAGGCGGCGCGCCAGACGCTGAAGGATCTTTCGGTCACCACTGTGCGCTCGATCCGTCAGCCGGTGGCCTCCCTGTCGGGTGGTCAGCGCCAGTCGGTGGCCGTCGCCAAGGCGGTCATGTCTCAGGCCAAGCTGGTGATCATGGACGAGCCGACGGCCGCCCTCGGCGTGGCCCAGACCGGGATGGTCCTGGAGCTCATCAAGACCTTGTCGGGCCGGGGGGTGACCGTGATGGTGATTTCCCATAACCTCAACGATGTCTTCGAGGTGGCCGACCGCATCGCCGTGCTGTATCTCGGCCGCCTGGCGGTCAGCGGACCAGTTTCAGAGTTTGATCGCCAGAGCGCTGTCGAGTACATGACCACGGGCGCCGCAGGGCGCTCGGCGGCCTAGGACCGCGGAAGGAGAGACACGTGTCAGATCCAGTCTCCACCGGCACCACGCCAGAGCCGCCCGGTACCGACCCCGCCACGGGGCTGGGGACCATGACCGAGGAGACCTCCGGCTCGGCGCTGAGCGAGGCCGCCCTGGTGGACGTCGCGCCGGAGGTGCTCGCGAACAATTTGGGCGAGTACTTCGCCGCCTGGGGGCGGCGCATCCGCAACGGCGAGAGCGGCGTCCTGCCCGTGATCGCCGGTCTGATCATCATCGTCGTCTTCTTCCAGCTCGAGCGCTCCACGTTCCTGACCGCGCAGAACCTGGTCAATCTGTTCGTGCAGGCGACGATTTTTGTCGTCTTCGGAGCCGCCGAGATCTTCGTTCTCCTCCTTTCCGAGATCGATCTGTCGATCGGGTACGTGGCCGGCATTGGCGCGTTCGTGATCTGCGAGCTGATCGCGCCGCCGGTCAACCTCCCGTGGTGGCTGGGGATCATCTGCGGTCTGGCCGCCACCAGCGTGCTCGGCTTCATTCAAGGCTCCTTGATAACCCGGCTGGGTCTGCCGTCCTTCGTGGTCACCCTGGGTGGCTATCTCGGCTTCTACGGGGTGATGCTGGAGGTGGCCAATGCCGACCCGACTGCGGTGGGCGGCGTCATCAACATCGATCCCAACAGCCCCGTGTACAAGCTGGTCAACAACAGCATGAGCGTCACCCTGGGATGGATCGTCCTCGTGGTGGTCGTGGCCCTCTTCGCTGCGTTCAGCCTGATTCGCTCCCGGCAGCGACAGGCCCAGGGCCTGACCACGCCGCCCGTGGGCGTGACCCTGCTCAGTGTCGGCATGGTTGCCGTCGGTGGGGTGGTCCTGATGCTGATCTGCTCCGCCAACCGCGGGCTCGCGCTGAGCAAGATCAACGGTGTGCCCTACGTGATCCCGGTCGTGCTGATCGTTCTGCTGATCTTCAGCTGGATGATGGCGCGGACCCGGCCAGGACGATACATATACGCGATCGGCGCCAACCCGGAGGCCGCCCGCCGGGCCGGCATCAAGGTCAACCGGATCAAGACGATGGGCTTCGTGCTCTCCGCCTTCACGGCCGGAATCGCCGGCCTCATCTACGCCTCCAACCAGGGCTCGATGTCGACTGACATCAACGGCGGCCAGCTGGTGCTGTTCGCGGTGGCCGCGGGAGTGGTGGGCGGGACCAGCCTGTTCGGCGGCCGGGGCAAGATCATGCACGCGCTGCTCGGCGGCATCGTGATCGCCTGCGTGTTCAACGGCCTGGGCCTGATGGGCGTCAGCACCGCGGTGGAGTACATGGTCACCGCGGTGGTGCTGATCGCGGCCGTGACGCTGGACGCGCTGGTTCGTCGGCGGGCGGTAGCGCGCTGAGCTGAGCCCGGGTTCACAGGAGGTGCGCGCCCGGCCCGGGCGCCACCTCCACCGACCCCGAAGGCGGCTCGCTTTCCGGGGGCAGCAGCCCCAGCACGTAACCGCCGAAGCCGCCTCCCATCAACCGGGCGCCGATCGCCCCGGCGCTCCTCAGCGCCTTCACGGCCTCCTCCACGGCCGGAGTCGACACGTCGTAGTCATCGCGCTGGCTGGCGTGCGAGGCGTCGAGCAGTTCGCCGACGGCCGCCAGGTCCCGGCGGTGCAGCGCCTCCACGGTCTCGTCCACGCGCCGGTTCTCGGTTATCACGTGGCGAACCCGCCGGTCCAGCGGCTCCGGAAGCCCGCGGGCGTCGTCCAGTGAGGCCTCTCGCAACGAGCTCACGCCGAGCTCCCGGCACGCCGCCTCGCACTCCGCGCGGCGTTGGTTGTAGCCGCTGCCGGCATGTGAGTGCTGCTCGCCTGAGTCCAGCGTGACCAGCCGATGACCGCCCAGCTCCAGGGGCAGCTGCTCCACCTCCAGGCTGCGGAAGTCGATCCGCACCGCGTGGTCGCGCTCGCCACACAGTGAGGCCAGCTGGTCCAGCAGGCCGGTCTGGGCCCCGACCCACTCGTTCTCGATCCGGGAGCACAGCCGGGCCAGGGCGATCCGATCATCCACCCGCCCTCCCGCCAGGGCGATCAGGGCCAGGCACAGGGAGACCTCCAGGGCCGCCGAGGAAGACAGGCCGCCGCCCTGGGGGACGGTGCCGGTGAAGCTGAGCGAGGCGCCGCATAGCTGCTGGCCCACGCCCGCCAGCTCGCCCACGGCGCCGTGCACGAACGCCCGCCAGCCCTCGGCCGGCCCCGGGTTATCGAGCGCGAACTCGTCATGCTCGCCCAGGTCCAGAGCGCTCACTTCGATTCGGGCCTCGCCGAGCGCCCGGGCACTTACGCGCACTCCCTCGGTGGTGGCGAACGGCAGCGCCAGACCCTGGTTGTAATCCGTGTGCTCGCCGATCAGATTGACCCGGCCGGGAGCGAAGGCGCGAACCTCTTCGGGCAAGCGGGTAGCTTCGCACGCTCAGGCACTCCGTACTTGTCCGCACCGCTTTCCGCCAGCTCTGCGGATGGAAGCCGAGTCCCGGTCCGCCACCCTGAGGGCATGAGCGTGACGACCGGCAGGGTGTCCTCGCCCGAGCAGACAGGTGACGAGTTCTCACCCGGTGTGTATGTCACCGACGGGACCCGCCTGTTCCGCGTGATCTCGCCAGGCCAGAGCCTGTTTCCCTCCGCGGAGCTGGAGGACTGCGAGACGCTGGAGGTGGATCGCTACTTCTCCGACGAGCTGTACGCGATGCACCTGCACCGCGTGCCATCGCCGACTCGGTAGCCGGGGATCAGGCGGCGGTGGCCGGCTCCAGGTGCTCCGCCGTGGCACGGGCCGTCCGCTTCGCCCATCCAGAAGTGGTGAGGACACCCAGCACGAGCACGACGAACGCCAGGCCGGCGGCGATCCACCAGCTCGGATGGGTGGCGTGTGCGAACCCCGCTCCGAATCCCGCCGAGGCGCCGGCTTCCGCCACCGCGCCCAGTACGGCGATACCCAGCGTTTGGCCGACCTGGCGGCTCGCGGAGGCAATCGCCGCCGCCACCCCCGCCTGAGCAGAGGGCATTCCCGACACGGCGGTGTTCGTGATCGGCGGGTTGACCATCCCCGAGCCGATCCCGAACAGCAGGTAGGAGACGATCAGCAGCCAGGCCGGGGAGCTCGGCTTCAGACCGGTCAGCAGCAGCGGGCTTGCGGTCAGGCACAGGCCGGCCATCAGCAGCGGGACTCGGGCGCCGCGGTTGCCCACGATCAAGCCCGAGAGGGGGGCCGCGACCAGCATCATCGCGGCCAGAGGCAACGTGTAGAGCCCGGCATCGAAGGCCGACAGGTGCCTCACGTCCTGGAGGTAGATGGTGTTCAGGAACAGGTAGCCGCCCAGTGCGGCCGTGGCGCAGACGGCGATCACGCTGGCTCCGGAGAACGGGGCGCTGCGGAAGAAGCGGAACTGGATCAGCGGTTCGCGCCGGCGCAGCTCGTATCTCACGAGCCCGATGCCCGAGACGACAGACACCGCGAACAGCCCGAGGATCTCGGCCGAGGTCCACCCGTCCCGCTGGCCCTCGATGATCGCGTAGGTCAGGCTGGCCAGCGCGACGATGACCAGTACCTGCCCGACTGGGTCGAGACGACGGGGGCGGTCGGCCCGGGACTCCGGAACGAAGAACCAGGTCAGGATCAGGGCCACAACGCCCACGGGCAGATTGACCAGGAACACGAACCGCCATCCCACGGAGTCCACCAGCCCACCTCCCAGGACGGGACCGAGGGCCGAGCTGACGCCCACCATGGCTCCCCACACGCCGATCGCCTGAGCCCGCTCGCGCGGATTCTCGAACACGTTGCGGATGATCGACATCGCCACCGGGTTGAGCATCGAGCCGCCCACCGCCTGCAGGACTCGGGCCGCGATCAGCAGGTTCAGGCTGGGTGCAGCCGCGCACAGAACCGAGCCGAGCGTGAAGATCACCAGCCCGGTCATGAACACCCGCTTGCGCCCGATCCTGTCGGCGGTGGATCCCGACAGCATCAGCAGGCTGGCCAGGACCAGGGTGTAGGCGTCGATCGTCCACTGCAGCCCGTCCAGCGGCGCGTTGAACGCCCGGTGAATGGCCGGCAGCGCGACGTTGACGATCGTGATGTCCATGCCCACGATCAACAGGCTCATGGAGCAGATGGCGAGCACACCGAGGCGCCGGCGGCGGCTCAGGTGTTCGCCGGGGGCAGGTGCGGTGAGCGTCATCAGAGCATGCAGACTCGAGCCTCGGGGCCACCGGCAGCGTCCCGCCGTCGGAAACGGTGGCCAGAGGCAGCTTTAAGCGAGGGTATTACCCTGAATCTGCCCCGCTGGATCGTTGGGGGCGGACCGCCCCGCTTTAGTTCTCGCGACCCGATCGATGCCTGCTCGCTCTCAAGGTAAAGCCGCCGCCCTGGTCCTCGTTCTGATCGTCACAGCCATGGCCGTGGCCGGCTGCGGCGGGGCGTCAAGGTCGGAGACCCGCCTGCTGGCCGACAACCCGAACGTCGATGAGGGCGGCCCGCTGGGCGGGCGCCTGGCCCCGAACTTCACCCTGACGGATGAGGGCGGCCACAAGATCAGCCTCCGCGCCTACCGGGGGAAGGTGGTCGTTCTCTCCTTCAACGACTCGCAGTGCACGACCATCTGCCCGCTCACCACGCAGGCGATGCTGGATGCCAAGCGGTCTCTCGGGCC
>DASZMP010000097.1:0-22477 GCA_035551795.1 Solirubrobacteraceae bacterium
ACGGACAGACGATCCGGGTCGATCACCCCGGCGCCTACGAGCTGCTGTGCCACCAGCAGAGCACGGCCGGAGAGCTGGAGATGGACCTGGGTGCGGGCGTGCGCTGCGAGGCCGTGTGCTTCACACCCGGGCTGGCGGCGCTGGGTGCACCCGCTCCTCCAGCACGTTGACCAGCTCCGGCGGACGGCCGTTGTCCTCCACCAGCACGCCGAAGCCGGCCCGGTAGGGGCTCTGCTCGGGGCGCGAGCCCAGGAAGATCGGCTCGTGCACCCAGCAGCCGCTGTTGACCATGCGGGCTCCGGTCGGCGCCCACCACTCCCTCGAGTCGTCCGCAGGCAGAGTGCCCGCCCGGTGGGTGTGGCCGAACACCGCGTAGCGGCAGTCGACCGCCAGCGCGCGCAGCACGTCGCCGAACGCCCGGAGGGCCGCCCGGCGCAGCTCCCCCGCCGACAGATCGGTGCGGACCGGGCCGATGCCCGTGCGGTTGAGCACCGCCACCGCGCCCGCGGCGCCCAGCACCAGTCCCCGCTGGCGCAGCGTCCCCTTGCGAAAACCGCGGCCCAGCACCTGCCAGGCCCGAGCCGAGGCGCCCGGCGAGGGAGCGCCGACACCCGAGGACTGGGCCACCTCATGGATCAGCGCGTACAGGGGAGCCAGCACGGCCTCGTAGTCCTCGGCGCTGCCGGCCTCCTCGACGGGGCGGCCCAGAGCTCGCGCCACGGCGCCCACCCCGATACGCTCGAACAGCGGCACCGTCGTGTGGCGGTCCAGATAGTGGCCGTGGGTGGCCCAGACGTCGTCACGCAGCCACAGTCCGGGGTAGGAGGCCCGGACCCGGGCACCTCCGCCGCCGAGCATTTCCGCCACCGCGGCCAGCGGCTCCCCGCCCCACCAGTCCACCTCCGACTCCAGCCCGAGCGGAGCCGGCGGGCCGGCGGCGGCCCGGCGGCTCAGCCAGCCCTCCACGAGGTAGTGGTCGTGGTTGCCGGGGACCACCACCACCTCGCGTCCGGCGCCCAGAGCCTCGCCCAGCTCCGGCAGCACGCGCGAAGCCGCGGCGAGCGCGTCCCGGACCGGCCCCTGGCGAAACTCGATCACGTCGCCCAGGAGGACGAGCCGGTCGACGTCGGCCAGCGCCTGGCACAGGCGCCGGCGAGCGTCGGGGTCCTGCAGGCGATCGCGACCGCCCCGCGTGCCCAGATGCAGATCGGAGATGACTAGCGTGCGCAGAGGCGCGTGAGATTAGTGCCCTGATGCCGGCATCAGGACACTACGCACCGGCAGCGATCGCCTGGCGAATCGTCTTGGGCAGCATGAACCGGACGTCCTCTTGGATCACGTCCAGCTCACTGACGTCCTCGGTACCGCGAGCGCGGAAGAACTCGACCAGGCGCTGGACGAGCCCCTCGGGGGCACTGGCGCCGGAGGTGATGCCCAGAACCGACTTGCCCTCCAGCCACTCCTCCCGGACCTCGGTCTCGTTGTCGATCAGATAGGAGTCGGCTCCGCATTCGCGGGCCACCTCGACCAGCCGGTTGGAGTTGGAGGAGTTGCGCGAGCCGATCACCAGCACCAGATCGCAGTGGGTGGCCAGCTGCTTGACCGCGGTCTGGCGGTTGGTCGTGGCGTAGCAGATGTCGTCGGTCCGGGGTCCCACGATGTGTGGGAAGCGAGCCTTGAGCCGGTCGATGATCGACTGGGTCTCGTCCACCGAGAGCGTGGTCTGGGAGATGTAGGCGATCCGCTCCTCGTCGGGCACGCGCAGCTCGTCTACCTCCGCCTCGCTCTGCACGAGGACGATGTTCCCCGGCGCCTCGCCCATCGTCCCCTCCACCTCCTCGTGGCCGGCGTGGCCGATCAGGATGATCGTGTAGCCCTGGGCGGCGAATTTGCGGGCCTCCACGTGGACCTTGGTGACCAGCGGGCAGGTGGCGTCGATCGTGGTCAGCGCGCGGGCCTGGGCGTTGGCGTGGACGCTGGGTGCCACCCCGTGGGCGGAGAACACGGCGGTGGACCCGGGCGGGATCTCGCTTTCGGTATCGACGAAGATCGCCCCGCGTTCGCGCAGCTCCTCCACCACGTGCTTGTTGTGGACGATCTCCTTGCGCACGTAGACGGGGGGCCCGTACACCTGAAGGGCCCGCTCGACGGTCTGGACGGCGCGATCGACGCCCGCGCAGTACCCGCGGGGCGCGGCCAGAAGGATCCTGTCTGGAGCGGCAGCCATCCCGCTGGAGTGTAGGCGGCCCGGGTAAGCAGTCGATGAGCGCCGGGTTAGCGGACTCTTCACCGCTGGGGCCGAGAAATCAGTCGTTCGCGGTGGCGGCGCTGATCAGCTCGGCGAACTTCTGGCGGGCCCGCTCGCGGCGAGCCGGAATGTGCTCGGTGGGGATCTGGTCCGCCGGCGACTCGTACCGGCGCAGGACCTGGCGAGCCACCGATGAGCGGTGCACCTCATCGGGCCCGTCGTAGATGCGGGCTGCCCGGGCATAGCGGTACATGGCCTCCAGCGGCAGATCGGTCGAGTATCCGAGCGCCCCGTGGGCCTGGAGTGCCCGGTCGATCACGTCGTGCAGGACGGTGGCGCCGTAGTACTTGATCATCGCGATGTCCTGCCGGGCGGCCAGGATGCCCTCGGCGTCCATCTTCCAGGCCGCGTGCAGGGTCATCAGGCGCGCCGCCTGCATCTCGGCCGCGCTGTCGGCGATCCAGTTCTGGATCGTCTGGTGCTTGGACAGGGTCGATCCGTGGGCCTCGCGGTACAGGGAGCGCTCGCACAGCATGTCGAATGCCCGCCGGGCCACACCGAGCCAGCGCATGCAGTGATGGATGCGCCCGGGATATAGCCGTTGCTGGGCGATCAGGAAGCCGGCGCCGCGGGCTCCGAGCAGCGCCTCGGGACCGAGCCGCACGTTCTCATACCTGATCTCGGCGTGGTTGCCGTAGCGCCCGAAGCTCTCCCACGGATGCTCCATGGTGGCGACGTCGCGGACGACGCTGACGCCGGGGGCATCGGCATCGACGATGAACATCGAGGCCCGCTGATGGGCGCGCCCTTCGGGATCGGTGACCGCCATGACGATCAGGAAGTCGGCGATCGAGCCGTTGGAGGAGAACCACTTGTGGCCGTTGAGCACCCAGCCGTCGCCGTCGGCCTGCGCCCGGGTGGCGAGGAGCGTGGGGTCCGATCCGGCCGTGTCGGGCTCGGTCATGCTGAAGGCCGATTTCAGGTCCCCGGCCAGCAGCGGATGCAGATAGCGGTCCTTCTGCTCTGGAGTGCCGGCCAGCGCCAGGATCTCCGAGTTGCCGGAATCGGGCGCCGCGTTGCCGAACGCCAGCGGGGCCAGCGGGCTGGTACCGAGGATCTCGTGCATGAGACCGAGCTTGACCTGGCCGTAGCCCTGGCCGCCCAGTTCGGGATCGAGGTGGGCCGCCCACAGCTCCCGGCGCTTGACCTCCTCCTGGAGAGGCCGGATCGCCCGCATCAGACCGTCCCACTCGAGCTCCTCGAGCAACGTCTCCAGGGGCCAGATCTCCTCACGCACGAAGCCGGCCATCCAGTCGAGCCGGCTCTGGAACTCCGGGTCGGTCGAGAAATCCCATGCCACGAGGGGTAAGCGTACCCTTGGTTCACCTAGACCGCCTCAGGGAGGGCACGATGGCGCAGCAGCACTTGGACCGCCTGACCCCCACAGATGCTTCGTTCCTCCATCAGGAGGGACACAACTCGCACATGCACATCGGCGGGGTACTGGTCTTCGAGGGACCGCCGCCGCCGTTCGAGGCTTACCTGGAGCATGTCCAGGGCCGGCTGAATCAGGTCAAGCGCTACCGCCAGAAGCTGGCCACGCCACCCCTGGAGACGGGACGGCCGCTGTGGGTCGACGACCCCAGCTTCAACCTCGAGTACCACGTGCGCCAGACGGCGCTGCCGGCGCCCGGGACAGAGGAGCAGCTGTTCCTGCTCGCCGCCCGGATCGCTTCGCAACCGCTTGACCGCACCAAGCCGCTATGGGAGAGCTGGATGGTCGAGGGCCTGGAACCGGGCGAGGAGGGCGGCGAGGAGCGCTTCGCCCTGATCTTCAAGAACCACCATTCGCTGGTCGACGGCGTCTCCGGCGTGGATCTGGCCACCGTGCTGCTCGATCTGGAGGACACGCCCGCCCCGCCGTCGCAGGAGGTCGAGCCCTGGCGCCCGGCCCCGGTGCCGGGGCCGGGCGATCTGGTGGTGGCCGGCGTGCGCGGCGCGGTGGGAGCTGGGCTGGGCCTCGCGCAACGGACGGTGGGCGCCGCGCTCGACCCCATCGGCAGCGTGGTGGCGCTGCGCTCGGCTGTCCAGGGGCTGGGCGAGCTGGCCTGGGCCGCCCTGAATCCCGCCCCCGACACGCCGCTGAACGTCCCGATCGGGCCGCACCGCCGGTTCGCGGTCGTGCGCCAGCAGCTGGACGACTACAGGGAGATCAAGAACGCCTTAGGCGGGACGGTCAACGATGTCGTCCTCACGGTGGTATCGGGCGGGCTGGCCCGGTGGCTGCGCAACCGGGGTGTGCGCACGGAGGGCTTGGAGATGCGAGCCCTGGTGCCGGTCTCGGTGCGCGGCGAGGACCAGCGGGGCGACATGGGCAATCAGCTGACCGTGATGCGCGGACCGCTGCCTGTGTACATCGATGATCCGGCGACCCGGCTGGGCGTGGTGCGCCAGGCGATGGACGGTCTGAAGGAGTCCAAGCAGGCGGTCGGAGCGGCCACCCTGGCGGCCGTCAACGAGCTGGCACCGCCGACGATCCTCGCCCAGGCCTCGAGGCTGCAGTTCTCCACCCGCCTGTTCAACCTGCTCGTCACCAACATCCCCGGACCTCAGTTCCCGCTGTACGTGCTCGGGCGGCGGCTGGAGGATCTCTTCCCGCTCGCGTTTCTCCCGGAGAATCACGCCCTGGCGGTGGCGATCATGTCCTACAACGGGGGCATCGATTACGGACTGCTGGGCGACTACGACGCCATGTCGGACATCGACGTGATGGCGCAGGGAATTGACCAGGCCCTCCAGGAGCTCCTGGAGCGCGCCCGAGAGGGAGCCGGCGGTGGCGACGCGGGCCGGGGCAAGCGCGGGTCGTCCGCGAGCCGGTCGAATGTGCGCGCCGGCGCCGGCTCCCGGAAAGGCGGCTCGGGGAAAGACGGCTCCAAGGAGAGGCCAGACGGAAACCGGAGCTCCGGGAACGGCCGCTCCGGGAACGAGGGCTCCGGAAGCGGTGGCGCGGCGACCGGCGAGGCCCCAGCGGCGATCGTGCCCTCCGGGCGGCGGCGGTCAGACGACGGGCCGGCCGCGGCGATGCGGGCCAAGCGCAGCCAGGGCCGGCGGCGTCCGTCAGGCAACGGCGGGGAGAAGTCGTAAGGCAGGATTGGATTCCAGGGCGCCGCGCCTATACGCTGTGCAGCGTATGGAAGCGAATCTGATCGGTCCGGATGACATCGCCTACCGGCTGGAGCTCACGCCGGCGCAGCTGAAGATCGTCCATACGGCGCTGAAGACCCTGAAGGATGACCTGGGTCACGAGGAGCGCGATGTCCTCCACGTCGTGACCAGCGTGCTGGCCAAGCTGCCCGGCGAGCACGAGATCCGCGCGATCAGCCTCGATCACGAGCTGCACGGCAAGTAGCGGGAAGCTCGGCCCGCCCGGGCGGCGCCGGTGCAGTCCGTCGATTCCAGGCAACCTCCCAACTTCGGACGCGGGTCCGCGTTGTAGCTGTGGCGGGGACCTTGCGCGGTTCCCGGGGAGTCCCGTCCAGTATCAGCCGGCGCCGTGAACCCCCCTGACATGGTGCCGGCGGGCGGGGAAGCCGGGCGGGCCTGAGCGATCAGGTCCGCCCGGCGGCTCTCATGGCCGCCGGCGGCCAGGCGGTTCCCGTACTTGTGGGGCGTTCCGCGGCTTGGGGGCAGGGGCTCAGAAGCCCAGCGCGAACTTGGCGTCCTCGCTCATCCGCTCCGGAGACCAGGGAGGCGTGAAGGTCATCTCTGACTCGACACCGGTGACGCCCTCCAGGTCTCCCACGAACTCCTGGATCTGCTCGGCGACCTGTGGCCCGATCGGGCAGCCGGGCGCGGTGAGCGTGAACGTGACCTTGACGGCGCCCTCGGGCTTGACGTCCACGTCGTAGATCAGCCCCAGCTCCACGAAGTCGAGCCCGAGTTCGGGATCAATCACATCCCGCAGCGCGTCGGTTACCTCGTCGATCGAAACCATCGGCCTCCCAGTGTAGAGCCAAGCTTCCGACGGTTCGGATTTGTCAAGGCGCCCTGGGTCTTATAGGTTCCCGGGATCGTCGAGTTCGCGGACAATCCGCCCGTCTTGCGATGTGCCGGCGACGAGGACCGGGCTACCCAGAGCTTTCGCCGCCGAGCGCTCACCTGTGCGCTTCGAGCGTCTGGTGACCTCGTCGTCGACCTGAGCGAGCTGGCCTTCGCTGATACCTCACTGATGCTGGATCTGGCCATGCTGTCCCGGCGCCTGCGCCGGCGCGGGCGCATCATGCTGCTTCGCGGCCCCCAGCCCCAGATCCATGCGCTGATCACCATGGTGGGTCTGGACCGGCTTCCGGGCGTGCGGTTTGACGGCACCGCTCCGGCCATCGCCTGAACCGGGCATCGCCCAATCGCCTGAACCCGGCAGCGCCCAACCGCCTGAACCCGGCATCGCCCAATCGCCTAGCCTTGCCGGCATGAGCCGCCCGGCGCTCCCGATCCCACCCGTGCTGGCCTTCGCCGCGCGCGACGGTGCATCGTGGGGAGTGGCGGCCGGTGGCGATCCCGCCCGGGTCGCCCTGGGGCGAACTGATGCCGGCGGCCCGGCCGACGTGGCTCCGGGTGAGCTCCGGCGCGGTACGTGCGGCCAGTGGGAGGTGCGCCGGAACGGCGAGGCGGTGGCCGCCGTCGAGCAGCCGGCCGACGCAACCGGCGAAAACCCGGACCAAGGCCTGAGCCTGGTTCAGGTGGCGGGGCCGGCCGAGGGCGCCGGAATCGCCTACGCCGGCCAGCCGGACGCCCAGGCCGACTCGGCGCGGATACTGTTCGCCTGGTTTCCCGAGGACCGGACGATCGCGCTGCTGGCTGTGCGGCCGGCGAAGGCCAAGGGCCAGGATCGGGACGAGCTGGCCGTCTCCTGCCTCGGTGAGCCGCCGGGCAACCACGTGTTCGACCCCCGGCTGTCCAGCACCTACGGCGGCGATGGGCTGCTGCGCCGGGTCGGCGTCGAGCTGTGGCTGGGCGAGTCCGAGGAGTCCGACCTGCGCCCGCTGCGCGTCGCCGGCGAGGGCAGCCGGGCGGTGGCGCGTCTGGATCTGGAGGATGCCGTCGTGCAGGCGCAGCCGTTTCTGGCCCACAGCCGGGGCCAGTCGGGGATCGGCGTGTACGTGCTGATCACCCGTCCATGAGCACGCCGGGCGCCGCCGGCTCCATCCGGGCCGTGATCAGCGACTTTGGCGGCGTACTGACCTCGCCGCTGCTGGACGCGTTCAGCTCCATCCAGGACTCGTCGGGAATCTCGGTGGAGGAGTTGGGTATGGCGACGTTCGCGCTGGCCGGGCGGCTCGGGGTCAACCCGCTGATCGAGCTCGAGACCGGGCGGATGAGCGAGCCGGACTTCCTCGAGGCGCTGGGCACCCAGCTGTCCGAGCAACTGGGACGGACGGTGCACATGCATGGGTTCGGCGAGGCCTACTTCGAGTCGCTGAACGCCAATCAGCCGATGATCGATTACATGCGCGAGCTGCGTGGGCGCGGCTACCGGATGGCGATCTGTACCAACAACGTGCGCGAGTGGGAGCAGCGTTGGCGGTCGATGCTGCCGGTCGATGAGATCTTCGACGTGGTGGTGGACTCGGCGTTCGTCGGGTCCCGCAAGCCCGAGCCTGAGATCTACCGGCTGACCCTCGACCGGCTGGATCTACCGGCTGAGGCCTGTCTGTTCGTCGACGACATTGACGTCAACTGCGACGGCGCCCGCCAGGCCGGTATGCGCACGGTGCACTTCCGGGAGACCGGGCAGGCGATCCGCGAGATCGAGGCGGCGCTGAACGGCGCCTGAGAACGTCAGTTCTCGCTGCCCAGCCTGTCCCAGCAGTACAGCTCGAGGCACTCCGACGCCAGCACCAGACAGCGCTCCTGGCTGAGCCACGGCAGCACGGTGTCAAACGCCTCCTCCTCCCCCACCCCGGCCTCGAACGCCTCCTCGCCCCGGAAGCCCGCGGCGATCTTCAGCGCCTCGCGCCGGTTCTCGCCCAGCGAGGGGAACACGTTGACCAGGAACTCCTTGGTGGGAATCGGATGGCCGCCTTCCAGCGAGGCGTGCCACGAGGCGAGCAGCGAGAGGTCGTGTTCGTCGAGGTCGTTGACCGCCTTGGCGTAGTGCGAGAGCAGGTCGGCCTCGGGGATCTCGTCCACCCACGCCCGGACCACCTCGCCGAGGATCTGCCGCCGGGCCTCTCGACCCACGGACTCGGCGATCACCCGAATGGCGTTCTGCGGCTCGATAAAGCACAGGGACATGGCGTCTCCAACTCGGTGGAAGCGGCTGGACGGGTGCAGAGTAGGCGGGGGTCCGGACAGACCCAGGGGAGCTAAGGGCCGAAAACACCGGCAATGAGGGGAGGGATGGTGTCTGAGCGCGCAAACTGGGCATCATTTCTTCGGTTTGCGCGCTGGAGCACGTTTTTCGTGTCCGAGCGCGCAAATCAGCCGATCGGCGCGCAGTTTGCGCGCTGGAGCACGTTCCGGCGGTGCTCAGACCCCGAGAGCGGCGCGACAGCCCTCGACCAGGGCGGGATCTGCCTCTTCATCGCGAGGCAGACCGGAATACACCCTGAGACCGGTTCCCCAGTTGAAGAGACCCAGGTCGAGCGCCTCCAGCGGCACCCCGCACGCCGCCGCCAGCTCCCCCGCCCGCCGCTCGAGCAGCATCGGGTCGCCGATCCCCAGCGCGCGCTTGGCGGCCAGCGTCGGCTCGTTGTCGCCGCTCAGCTGCAGCCGGCCCCCGCGCAGATCGAACACCCCCAGGCGTCCCAATGACACGAGCAGCTCGTAGCGGGCATCCCGGCTCAGGCCGGGCAGGGCCATGCGCTCGAACACCCGGTCAAACCGCCGCTCCGGCGCCCACGACGCCTCTCCGGTGAACGACGCCTCCTGGGAGCCGGCCCGCCGCGCCCAGGCCCGGAAGGCCCGCAGCGTCTCGTCGCCGCGTGCCGGGTCGTGGGCCGTGCGCGGGCCGGTGCGCACACCGTCCAGCCGAGGCAGCTCCCCCGAGGCCCACGTGGTCCGCACACCCTCGATCGGGCCAAACGGATCCTCTGAGTCCTCCAGCGGCGACAGGTAGGCGATCAGGAAGGCCAGCCAGGTGCGCTCCTCCACGTCGCCGGCCCGAGCCACCTCGGTGTACAGGCCCGGCGGCCGGGTCTCCAGGACGACCAGCCGCGACGCGGCGAACGCCAGCTCGTCGGCCAGCCGCTCGGCGTCGGCGCTCGACCGCAGGCCGGGGGCCAGCGGCGTACGGAACCCGTCGTCCTCCCCCCGGGCCAGCCGGCGCACGCGCATCCCGGCCCCGGCACCCCGGCCGGAGGCCGCTGACCTCGTCGCCGAGCGACCGCGCGTTTCGCCGCGGCTGGCCTTATGGGCCGGCCGCGGCTCGCTGCCCCTCGGCGTCGACGAGGTCACGAGCGGCCGCATCTCCACCGCCTGCTCGCGGGAGCAGATCGGGCAGTTCTGGAGGAGGCGATTGTGGCGGCAGAAGGTCGGCATGGCGCTCAGTGTCCCGTCCGGCCAATGCTGACAGGTGCGCCGCGCGCGGCCCGGGACGCGACGGGAAGCGCGCCGCCGGCCTGGCGGGCACGGCGGGCGCCACGCCGCACCTCTCGGCGCAGATCGAACAGGTAGTTGTCGAAATCAACCTGCATGGTGTGGCGCTTGGAGGCCACGTAGCGCTTGAACATCTTCGCCCGCTCGCGCTCGATGTCCAGCTCCATCTGGCCGCGGGGCGGCAGGTGATACTCGCCCCGCAGGTAGGCGGCGATCCAGCGGCCCTGGGCCTCGGCCAGCGGCATCGTGGCGCCGAGCGGCTGGAGCAGAGCGATGAACGCCAGGTTGTCGATCCCCGGTTTGAACACGCGGCGGAACAGCGGCAGATCGTTGTCCGGGGCGGAGATGAACCGCTCGTCGAAGAACGGGAAGCTGACCTTGTAACCGGTGCACCACACGATCACATCGACGGGCTCGCGGGTCCCGTCCTCGAACCCCACCCGATCGCCATCCAGGCTCTGCACGTTGGGCTTCCAGACGATCTCGCCGTGGCTGATCCGGTTCAGGAAGTCGGCCGAGATGGTCGGGTGAGCCTCGCCGATCCGGTGATCCGGTTGGGGCAGGCCGTAGTCCTCCATGCGCCCCACCCCGAACCGGAACGCGGCCTCCAAAAAGCCGCGCCGCCACTCGAACGGGATGGCCCCGGTCAGGGCGTTCACACCGATCTGATCCAGCGGCCGGCCGAACAGGTACTTGGGGATGATGTAGGCGCCGCGCCGTGAGGACAGCAGCGTGTGGCGGGCCACGAAGCTCGACTCGACAGCGATGTCCATGGCGCTGTTGCCGATCCCCACCACCAGGACGTTGCGGTCCCGGAACGGCTCGTTGTCCACATAGAAGTGCGCGTGCACCTGGTCGCCGCCGAACGTCCCCGGGAACTGCGGCTCGGGCCAGCGCGGGTCCCAGTGGTGCCCGTTGGCGACCAGGAGCATGTCGAACCGGCGGGTCTCGCCGCTGTCCAGAGCGATCTCCCACACGCCGTCCGGGCCGCGCGCCGCGTTCTGAACGCCGGTCTCGAAATGGATCAGGTCACGGAGGCCGAAATGGTCCACATAGGAGTCAAAGTAGGCGGCGATCTGCGTGTGGTGGGGGAAGTCCGGATAGGAGCTGGGCATCGGGAAGTCCGGATACTCCATGCGCTCGCGGCTCGTGTTGATATGCAACGAGCGGTAGGCCGACGACATGCCGTTGCGGTTCCCGAACACCCAGTTGCCGCCCACCCGGTCTGACTTCTCGAAGCACGCGACCGGGATGCCGCGCTGGTGCACGGTCTTCAGCGCGGCAATGCCGGATGAACCGGCGCCGATGATGCACACGTTCGGGAGCTCCGCCATGAGCGGGAGGCTACGAAATCGACCGGGGCGACGCGGCCTTCCCCGGAAAAGTGCCGGGGGGCCCAGATCCATCTGGGCCCCCCGGCTGATCAGGGAAGTGGGGGCGCAGTTCCCTGACCGAACAGGGGCGGAATTCCCCGCCCCCAAGAGAAGTAAACCTAAAGTTCTGACACGGTGTCTGGTGCCCGACTACCGCCAGGTTATCGGAAGTTACCGCGGTCACCTAAGCGTTACGTGTGCCCGGCCCGCTGAAGAACTGCTCGCCGGGCCTGACGGTGCCGGCCGCCTCGGCCTCGTGACGCAGCGTCCGATCGGCCTCGCCGCTCCAGGCGCCGATGGCCAGCAGCTCCCGATCCTGGTCCATCGGTGTGCCGCCCAGCGCCCTGTTGACCACCCGAGCGCACTTGCGCCCCTCGGCGATCGCGGTCACCACCAGCGACTGCCCGATCCGGGCATCTCCGCAGGCGAACACGCCGCTGACCGACGTGCGATAGGTCTGCTCGGTGCGGATGTTGCCGCGATGATCGAGCCCCACATCAAGCTCCGCGATCGCGCCGTGGCGTTCGGGGCCCTCAAACCCGATCGCGATCAGCACCAGATCGGCCTCGAGGACGAACTGGCTGCCCGGCACCGGGGTGAGGTCTCGCGAGGAGGTGCCGGTGACCTGGCGGGCGTACACGTGCGTGATCCGGCCGTCCTCTCCGCCGAAGCCGATCACCTCGGTGCCCCAGCGGCGCTTGCCGCCCTCATCCAGCGCGTAGGTGGAGGCGGTGCGCTTGGGCGGCAGCGGCCAGGGCGCGCGGGGGTCCTCCCTGCCCCGAAGCTCCTGGTAGACGTCGAGCATGACGACGCTGCGGGCACCCTCGCGGTTGGAGTTTGAGATGCAGTCCATGCCCGTGTCGCCGCCACCGATCACGATCACCCGCTTGCCCGCCGCCGAGATCTCCCGGCCGGGCTCGGTCGGCTTGAACGGACGGCCCTGGCTTTCGGCCACCCATCGGTTCCGCTGGTACAGGTAGTCCATGGCGAAGTGGATGCCGCGCAGCTCCCGGCCGGGGACGGAGAGGTCACGCGAGATCCGCGAGCCTGTGGAGATGACCAGGGCATCGTGCTGGTCGCGCAGCTGCTCGGCGGTGATGTCGCGGCCCACGTCGACCCCGTAGAGGAACTCGATGCCCTCCTGCTCGAGGATGGCCACCCGGCGGTCGATGATCGACTTCTCGAGCTTGGCGTCGGGCACGCCGAAGCGCATCAGGCCGCCGGGCCCCTCGTCGCGCTCGTACACGACCACCTGGTGCCCACAGCGGTTGAGCTCGGCCGCCACGGCCATGCCCGCCGGCCCGGCGCCGATCACCGCCACGCTCCGGCCCGTGCGCCGGGATGGGGGATCGGGAAGAACCCAGCCCTCGGCGAACGCACGCTCAGCGATCGCCATCTCGATCTGCTCGATCGTCACGGGGTCATCGTTGATCGCCAGCACGCAGGCGGACTCACACGGAGCCGGGCAGATGCGGCCGGTGAACTCCGGGAAGTTGTTGGTGGCGTGGAGCTCGTCGATCGCCTCGCGCCACTTGCCCCGGTAGACCAGGTCGTTCCAGTCGGGGATCAGGTTGCCCAGCGGGCAGCCCTCGTGGCAGAACGGGATGCCGCAATCCATGCAGCGGGAGCCCTGGCGCTCCAGCTCCGCCTCGCCCTGGAGGGCGAAGTACTGCTTGTAGTCGAGCACGCGCTCGCGGGGGTCGCGCTTGTCGAACCCGACGCGGTGGATCTTCAGGAAGGCTCCGAGCTCGCCCATCGCCCTACCCCGCCGCCTGAGTGGGCTCGCCGACGGGCTCGGGGACCGGCTCCTGCGCGGCCCTGGCTCGTTCCTCCAGCACCCGCTTGTACTCGCGGGGAATGACCTTGACGAACCGCTCGCGGTCCCCCTTGTCCCACTGGGAGAGGATGTTGCGGGCGACCAGCGAGCCCGTGCGCTGGGCGTGCTCGGCGATCAGCCCCCGAACCTCGTCGTCGTCCTCGGGGCTCAGCGGCTCCAGCTCGACCAGCTCGGTGTTGCAGCGTTCGCCGAACCGCCGGCTCGTGTCGTACACGTAGGCGATCCCGCCACTCATCCCGGCCGCGAAATTGCGCCCGGTGGGCCCGAGCACCACCACCCGGCCGCCCGTCATGTACTCGCAGCCGTGGTCCCCCAGCCCCTCGACCACGGCCGAGGCGCCGGAGTTGCGCACCGCGAAGCGCTCGCCGGCCAGACCCCGGAAGAACGCCCGCCCGGCGGTGGCGCCGTACAGCACGGTGTTGCCGACGATCATGTTCTCCTCAGAGCGGAACAGCACGGTCTCCGGCGGCCGTACCGAAATGACCCCGCCGGACAGGCCCTTGCCGGTGTAGTCGTTGGTCTCGCCGCGCAGCGCGAAACACACTCCCGGCGCCAGCCAGGCGCCGAAGGACTGGCCGGCCGAGCCGCCGAAGGCGATCTCGATCGTCCCCTCGGGCAGCCCCCGAGCACCATGTCGCCGGGCGATCTCCCCGGACAGGATGCCGCCCACGGTCCGGTTGACGTTGCGAACCGGGACCGGCCCGAGGCGCAGCTGCTCGCGCCGTTCCAGCGCGGGTTCGCAGCGGCGCACCAGCTCCCAGTCAAGGGAGTCCTCGAGCACCGGCTCGGGGCCGCGGGTGCGCCGGCGAGGAGCGCCCGCCGGGAGCTCGGACATCAGCAGGACCTTTGACAGATCGACCCGCCGGGCCTTCCAGTGCTCGATGGCGTCGTCCATGTCCAGCAGGTCGGTGCGGCCGATCAGATCCTCGAACCGGCGGATCCCCAGTTCCGCCATCAGCCGCCGAGTCTCCTCGGCCACGTTCATGAGATAGCTGACCACCTGGTCGGGGGTGCCGCGGAAGCGCTCGCGCAGCACCGGATCCTGGGTGGCGATTCCGACTGGGCAGGTGTTGAGGTGACAGACGCGCATCATCACGCAGCCCAGCGCCACCAGCGGGGCGGTGGAGAAGCCGAACTCATCCGCCCCCAGGAGCGCGCCGACCACGACGTCGCGGCCGGTCTTCATCTGGCCGTCGACCTCGACCGTGATCCGGCTGCGCAGGTCATTGAGCAGCAGCGTCTGCTGGGTCTCGGCCAGCCCGATCTCCCAAGGCACGCCGGCGCCGTGGATGGACGACTGCGGCGAGGCGCCGGTGCCGCCGTCGCCGCCGGAGATCGTCACATGGTCGGCGTTGGCCTTGGCCACGCCGGCGGCCACGGTGCCCACGCCCACCTCGCTGACCAGCTTGACCGACACGCTGGCCGTGGGGTTGGCACAGCGCAGGTCGTAGATCAGCTGCTTGAGGTCCTCGATCGAGTAGATGTCGTGGTGCGGCGGCGGCGAGATCAGCCCCACCCCGGGGGTCGAGTTGCGGATCCGGGCGATGTAGGCGTCGACCTTGTGCCCGGGCAGCTGACCGCCCTCGCCGGGCTTCGCGCCCTGGGCCATCTTGATCTGCAGCTGGTCGGCGTTGACCAGGTAGTGGATGGTGACGCCGAACCGGCCCGAGGCGACCTGCTTGATCGCCGAACGGCGCAGATCGCCGTTCTCGTCGGGGTCGTAGCGCACCGGGTCCTCGCCGCCCTCCCCGGTGTTCGACTTTCCACCCAGCCGGTTCATGGCGATCGCGAGCGTCTCATGCGCTTCGCGGGACAGAGACCCCAGCGACATGGCTCCGGTGCTGAAGCGCTTGACGATCTCGGTCGCGGGCTGGACCTCCTCCAGGGGGACCGGATCCCCCGCCGGGCGCAGCTTCATCAACCCGCGCAGCGCGGCACCGCGAGTCGCCTCCTCGTTGGCCTTCTGGGCGAACTCCTCGTAGGTGGTCAAGCCGCCGCCGCCGTCGTTGCCGCCGCCGTTGCCGTTGCCGTTGCGCACCGAGTGCTGGAGCTTGGAGATGGTGTCCGGGTTCCACATGTGGCGCTCGCCGTCCCGGCGCCACTGCAGGACGCCACCGACCGGCAGCAGGTCACGGCCGGTGCGCGGATAGGCGCGGAAGTGGCGCTCCATCGCCTCGGTCGACAGCTGGTCCAGCCCCACGCCGCCGATCCGCGAGGCGGTGCCGGTGAAGTGGCGATCGATGAGCCCCTTCTCCAGCCCCACGGCTTCGAAGATCTGCGCGCCGCAGTAGGACTGGATGGTGGAGATGCCCATCTTCGAGATCGTCTTCATGAGGCCCTTGCCGATCGCCTTGACGATCTGCTTCTCGGCCTCGTCCGGATCGCGGTCCACCGGCAGCAGCGAGTGGTCGGCCAGCTCGTCCAGGGACTCGAACATCACGTACGGGTTGATGGCCGAGGCCCCGTAGCCGATCAGCGTGGCCATGTCGTGAATCGAGCGGGGCTCGCCGGACTCGATCACCAGCCCCGTGCGCAGGCGTGTTCCGCGCCTGACCAGGTGATGGTGGACCGCGGCCACGGCGAGCAGCGAGGGCATCGCCACGCGCTCGGGGCCCAGGTTGCGGTCCGACAGGATCAGGATGCTGGCCCCGTTCTCGACGTACATGGACGCCTCGGCACACAGGTCGGAGAGCCGCTCGTCCATCCCGTCCGGGCCCTTCTCGATCGGCCAGGTGATGTCCAGCGTGGCGGCGTCGAACACGTCGTGGGAGACCTGCCGGAGCTTCTCCAGCTCGTGGTTGCGCAGGATCGGCTGGTCCATGACCAGCTGGTGCGCCTGCTCGGGCTGCTCGGAGAGCAGATTGCGCTCGGCTCCGACGCCGGCCTGCAGGCTCATCACCACCGACTCGCGGATCGCGTCGATCGGCGGGTTGGTCACCTGGGCGAACAGCTGCTTGAAATAGGAGAACAACGGTGGCTGGCGATCGGACAGAACGGCCAGCGCCGCATCGTTGCCCATGGAAGCGACCGGCTCCTCGCCCTCGGCCGCCATCGGGGCGATGATCATGCGCAGGTCCTCCTGGGAGTAGCCGAAGGCCAGCTGCTTGGAGCGCAACGGCTCGATCCGCGGGACCCGGGGCTCGCGTTCGGGCAGATCGTCGATGTGCACGACGCTGCGGTCGTACCACTCGGCGTAGGGCTTGCGCCGGGCCACTCGCCGTTTGATGTCCTCGTCGTCGACGATCTTGCCCTCCTCGAGATCGAGCAGGAAGACCTTCCCGGGGGCCAGGCGGCCCTTGCGCTGGATCTCCTCCGGCGCCACCGTGATCACGCCGGTCTCCGAGGCCAGCACCACGTAGCCGTCCTTATCTTGGATCCACCGCCCCGGACGCAGGCCGTTGCGGTCCAGCACCGCCCCGGCCACGCGACCGTCGGTGAACACGACCGCCGCGGGACCATCCCAGGGCTCCATCAGGCACGAGTGGAAGTCGTAGAAGCCCTTGACGTCGGGATCGAGATCCTTACGCGTCCGGTAGGCATCGGGGATCATCATCATCACGGCGTGCGTGATCGAGCGCCCGCCCAGCACGAGCAGCTCCAGCACGTTGTCGAACGTGGCGCTGTCGCTGGCGCCCTCCTGGAGCACCGGGATCACCTTGGCCAGGTCCTCGCCGAACAGCTCGGAGGCGAGCTGGGACTCCCGCGCCCGCATCCAGTTGATGTTTCCCCGCAGCGTGTTGACCTCGCCGTTGTGGGCGATCATCCGGAACGGGTGGGCGAGCTCCCAGCTGGGGAACGTGTTGGTGGAGAAGCGGGAGTGGACCAGCGCCAGCCGGGTGGCCACCCGCGGATCGCGCAGGTCCGGGAAGAACCGGGGCAGCTGCGGAGCGGTGAGCATCCCCTTGTAGACGATCGTGCGCGAGGAGAAGCTGGGCAGGGCCAGGTTCGGGACGGCCGCGCGCTCGATCACCCGGCGGATCACATACAGCTTGCGCTCGAACGCGTCCTGGTCGCCCACGTCATCGGCAGCGCCCACCAGGACCTGGCTGATCACCGGAGCCACAGCCCGAGCCGACTCGCCGGCGTAGCGGTCGTCGACCGGCACGTCACGCCATAGCAGCCGGTGCTGTCCCTCGTTCTCGATCGTCTGCTCGATCAGCCGCATCGCCTCGGCCCGGCGCTCCGGGTCGCCCGGCAGGAAGCACACTCCGACGCCGTACCGTCCGGGGGGCGGCAGCTCGACGCCTGAGGCGGCCGCCCGGAAGAAGGCGTCCGGGATCTGGAGCAGGATGCCGGCGCCGTCTCCCGTGTTCGGGTCGGCGCCCTCGGCGCCCCGGTGCTCCAGGTTCTCCAGTGCATCCAGCGCCTTTTCGACCACCGCGTGCGTGGCTTCGCCGCGCAGCTTGGCCACCAGGGCAATGCCGCAGGCGTCGTGCTCATTTCGAGGGTCGTAGAGGCCGCTGGCCTCCGGCGGAGGGGTCAGTTGGTACATGGGGAAAGGAGAGGAACAGCCGGGGCGCGGGCACGTCCACCGGCCGGAGCGGTTAGGCCCCTATTAAGGCTACCGGCTTTTCGGCGACTGACCAGCCCCGGGCAGGGCTGGACTTCGCCCGCCCCGTGGCCCGACTAGCTCTTGGTCTTGGCTTTGGACGACGACTTGGAGGATGTCGCCGCCCGCTTGCGGGCGGGCGGCTTCTTGTCTGCCGCGGGCTCCGGCGTATCGCTCGATCCGCTGCGCACGGCGGCCAGGCTGGCCTCCAGGGCCGCCATCAGATCGGGCGCCGGGGTCTCCTCCTCGGCCTGCGGCACCGCGGCGATTTCCTCGCCCGCGGCCTTGCGCTCGATCAGCGACAGCACGCGGTCGCGGTATTCGTCCTTGTAGCGGCTCGGATCGAACTGGCCCGACAGCGTGTCGATCAGCTGCTGGGCCATGCCCAGCTCGCGGTCGGTCGTCTCGGTCTCGGCCACCTGATCGAGGTCGTCCAGCCGGTCGGGCTTGAGGACCTCGTCGCCGAACAGCATCGTCGAGAGCGCCAGCACCGATTCCCGCCCACCCTCCCCCTCGACCGGCCGCAGGGCGCACAGCTGCTGCTTGGTGCGCAGGACGAGCCGTCCGATCGCCACCTTTCCCGAGGCCTTCATGGCGTCCAGCAGGAGCCGGTAGGGCTTGGCGCCGCCCGGCGCCGGGGCCAGGTAGTACGTGTGGTCGTAGTAGATGGGGTCGATCTGATCCAGGTCGACGAAGTCCTCTATGTCGATCGTCCGCGTGGCCTTGGGATCCAGCGACTCGAGCTCGTCCGGGTCGATCAGCACGTAGTGGTCGGGGCTCAGCTCGTAGCCCTTGACGATGTCCTCGAAGGGGACCTCCTCGCCGGTGCTCGAGTCGACGCGCTTCTGCTTGATCCGGGCTCCCGTCTTGCCCGAGATCTGGTGGAAGCGAACGGTCTTCGGCGAGGTGGCGGAGTACAGCTTGACGGGCACGTTGACCAGCCCGAAGCTGATCGCACCGCTCCAGATAGCGCGAGCCATAGCGTGGTTGTATCTACCCGCTGTGCTGCGATCAAGCGCTGGGGCAAGTCTTGCCTGGAACACCCGCTTGTAGCGTTTGCCGCAAACGCCGCGGCTGTGGTTAGGATCGCCGGCGATGTCCGGGGCGCGACGGATGTGGATCGTGGGGCTGGCCGGGCTGGCCATGTATGCGACCGCCGCGCCCGCGCTCGCCCACCGCCGGCATCGGCCACACCCGCCGTTTCACCTGTTCCGCACCGCGGCCATGCGGTCCTTCGTGCACTCCCGGGCCGGGAACGTGACCGCGGCGGTGGTGAACCTGTGGACCGGTCGCACGTACGTCTACCGGCCCGGGGTGGCCGAGCACACGGCGAGCATCGTGAAGCTGGACATCCTGGAGACCCTGCTGCGCCAGCACCAGCTCCGCGGTACGGCCTTGAGCGCCGGGGAACGGGCCACCGCGCAGAAGATGATCGAGGAGAGCGACAACGCCAGCGCCACGGCACTCTGGAACGAGGTCGGGGGCGCCTCCGGCGTCGCCGCCTACAACCGCAGCGCCGGACTGCGCGAGACCCATCCCAACATTGCGTGGGGGTTGACGACCACGACGGCGCTCGACCAGATCCGGCTGCTGCGCGAGCTCGTCTTCCGGCACGGCCTGCTCGACCGAACCCGTCAGCGCTACGCCCTGGGCCTGATGAGTCACGTTGAGGCCGGCCAGCGCTGGGGGGTCAGCGCCGGCGTGCCCGGCGACGACCAGATCGCCCTGAAGAACGGCTGGCTGCCCTACGGCGGCTGGCAGGTCAACAGCGCCGGGCGCATCAAGGGGCGCCACCGCCACTACCTGATCGCCGTGCTCACGTCCGGTGACCCGAGCGAGGACTACGGCATCGACACGATCGAGAGGATGTCCAGGATCGCCTACCGCTACATGAGGGAGCGGTGACCGCTCAGCGGTTGACGGCGGACATGTCCGGATAGCGGTCGCCGGCGGCCACGCCGACCGGGGCCGCCTCGTCGATCCGCTCCAGATCTTCCTGGCTCAGCTGGACCTCGGTGGCCTCGACGTTCTCCTCCAGGTATTTGCGGCGCTTGGTGCCGGGGATGGGGACGATGTCATCACCCTGATGGAGCACCCAGGCCAGCGCCAGCTGGCCGGGAGTGCAGTTGTGCTCGCCCGCCAGCTCCTTGACCCGGTCGACCAGCTCCAGGTTGCGTTTGAAGTTCTCGCCCCGAAAGCGGGGGTTGTTTGCCCGGAAGTCATCGGGCGCGAAGTCGTCCGGGCTGGTGATGGCGCCCGTCAGGAAGCCGCGACCCAGGGGGCTGTAGGCCACGAGGCCGATGCCGAGCTCGCGCAGGGTGGGCAGCACCTCGGCCTCGATGTCCCGGCTCCACAGCGAGTACTCGCTCTGCACGGCGCTGATCGGGTGGACCTGGTGGGCTCTTTTGATCGTGTCGGCGGACGCCTCCGAGAGGCCCAAAAAGCGCACCTTCCCCGCCTCCACCAGCTCGGCCATCGCGCCCACGGTCTCCTCGATCGGGACGTTGGGGTCGACGCGGTGCTGGTAGTAGAGGTCGATGTGGTCGAGGTTGAGGCGGCGAAGCGACGCTTCACAGGACCGATGGACGTAGTCGGGCCGGCCGTTGACGCCGCGGGCGGCCGGGTTCTCCGGGTCTCGGACGATGCCGAACTTCGTGGCCAGGATCACCTCGTCGCGGCGGTCGGCGATCGCCTGTCCGACCAGCACCTCATTCGTGTGCGGCCCGTAGATGTCCGCGGTGTCCAGCAGGTCGATCCCGAGATCGAGCGCCAGATGGATCGTGGCGATCGACTCCTGCTCGTCTCCCTCGCCGTAGAACTCGGACATGCCCATGCAGCCCAGGCCCTCGGCGCTCACCCGCAACCCCTTCCCACCAAGCTCTCTGTGTTCCATGACAACCACCTTACCCAGCAGTATGGGAATCTCACGCTGCCGCCGCCCAGACCGTTGCACCTCCAGTGAACCTGCCGCCCTTCCAGGACCTGCTTGACCGCCACGGCCGGGAGGTTCACCGCTTCCTCGTCGCCACCATCGGCGGCGTGGAGGCGGATGACGCCTACCAGGAGACGTGGCTGGCGGCCCTGCGGGCCTACCCGCGGCTGCGCGACGCGGGCAACCTGAAGGGCTGGCTGTTCACGATCGCCCACCGCAAGGCGCTTGACCACTTCCGCCAGCGCAGCCGAAGCGCGGTGGCGGCCGGCGAGCTGGCGGATGTGGCGGTGGAGGATGTCCACCGAGATGAGGGCGAGGTGTGGGCCCTGGTGCGCCGGCTTCCTCACAAGCAGCGCGCCGCGGTGGCGCTGCGCTACGTGATGGACGCCGACTACGCGCTCATCTCGGCCACCATGGGAACCAGCGAGGAGGCCGCGCGACGCAATGTGTTCGAAGGACTCAAGCGACTGCGAACGGAGTACCGATGATGGATGAGCTCGAGGCACTTCTCAGGGGAGGCGTGGCCGAGCCCGACAGCCTGCCCGAACTCGGGCCGGCCGCGGCCGAGGCCGGTCTTCTGGATGTCGCCTATACGGTGGAGGACTCACCGGTGGGGCGGCTGCTGCTGGCCGTCACGCGGCGGGGACTTGTCCGCATCGCCTACCTGGGCGGTGGCCAGCGCGCCGACCAGGTCCTGGAGGATCTGGCCGATCACATCTCGCCTCGGGTGCTCGCCGCGCCCGCCCGGCTGGATGAGGCGCGCCGGGAGCTAGAGGAGTTCTTCGCCGGACGGCGCCAGCGGTTCGGGCTGGCACTCGACTGGCGGCTGGTGCGCCCGGGATTCGGTCGGCGGGTCCTTCAGGCGACTAGCCGGATCCCCTTCGGCTCCGTGTCCTCCTACAAGCTGGTGGCCGGCGAGGCGGGCAGCCCCAGGGCATACCGGGCGGCTGGCACCGCGCTGAGCGGGAATCCGATCCCGATCGTCGTCCCCTGCCACCGGGTGCTGCACAGCGACGGCGGCCTGGGCGGCTACACGGGCGGCCTGGACCGCAAGACGGCGCTTCTTTGTCTGGAGGGAGTGCTGTTGTAGGCAGTCACTCGTCAGCTCCGTCAACTTATTTCCGGACTCTGCCTTCGGGGTATCACTCCCCACACATGGATCCCCTGGCGCCGATCAAGGCGTTCGATCGCTTCCAGCAGCGCCACAAGGTCCTGGCGGTGCCGCTGGCGGTGGTGCGGAAGTTCGGCCAGGACCAGGCGGGCAATCTGGCGGCGCTGGTGGCCTACTACGCGTTCTTCTCGCTGTTCCCGCTGCTGCTGGTGTTCGTGACGGTCCTCGGCTACGTGCTCCAGCACAACCACCCCGAGCTCATGTCTGTGGAGAACTCGGTGCGATCGAATTTCCCCGCCGTCGGCAAGTACCTGCAGTTCACCTCGCTGCACGGCCACCTGCTGGCACTGATCTTGGGCATCGTCACGTCGGTGTGGTCAGGCCTGGGCGTGACCAACGCCGCCCAGAATGCGTTCGACACCGTGTGGGCGGTGCCGTTCAAGTCGCGGCCGGACTTCCTCACCTCCCGCCTGCGGGGACTCGGGCTGCTGGTGACCCTCGGCGTCCTGTTCCTGGTGGCCACCGGCGCGTCGGGGGTGGTCTCCGGAGGCCTCGGCGGTCCGGCTGCCCGCGTGGGCGGCATCGCGGTCTCGTTCGTCCTCAACGTGATCCTGTTCCTGGTCGCCTTCCGGATGATGACCGCGCGGTCCGTCGAGACTCGGTGCCTGGTCACCGGAGTGGTGGTGGCGGCCATCTTCTGGACGGTTCTGCAGGCGGTGGGGGGCCTGTACGTGGGCCATGCGCTCAAGCACCTGCCCGCCGGTTATGCGTCCTTCGGGTTCGTGATCGGGCTGCTGATCTGGCTGCACCTTGGGGCGCGGATGACGCTCT
>DASZMP010000098.1:0-3197 GCA_035551795.1 Solirubrobacteraceae bacterium
GGCGGCGCCCGCCGCCGCTGCCGGGCGCCCGTTCGCCCTGGAGGGAATCACGGGTGGGACGCTGCTTGGGGGGCTGGTCGCTGCCGTCGCCTGGGCGGAGCGTCTCCGCGCCGGCGGGCTGGGCGGCGGCAGCGTCTGAAATAGGAGGCTGCGCTGAAGGCTGAGGAACCGGTTCCGGTGCGGGCTTGGCCGCCGTCGCAGGCTGCTTGGCCGCCGTCGCAGGCTGCTTGGCCGCCGTCGTAGGCTGCTTGGCCGGCGTGGCGGGCTGCTTGGCCGGTGTGCCAGCAGCCGGACGGGAGGCAGCCTTGTCCGCAGCGGCGGCTGGCTTGGCCGTCCCAGCCTTGCTGGCGGCTGGTTTCGCAGCCCGGCCGCCGTCAGCCCGGGTCTTGGCCGGACCCTTGGCGCGCGCCGCAGGCTTGGCCGCCGAGCCACCCGAGCCGTTGCCGCTCGAGCCGGCCGAACTGCGGGCAGACTTCTGGGCCGAGCCCTTCTTGGGGGCGTCTTCGCTGCGTTTTGCGGGCATCCGGACTCAGTGTAGAAGGCGCCTACGCGCCCGCCTCCACCTGGTCGGTCCCCTTGTCCGCCAGTGCCTGATGGGCCGGCAGGCCGCAGTAGCGAGAGCCGGGCAGGGAGGCGTTCGGGCAGCGCCGTCCGTTGGCCAGGATGGCCGCGCAGCGTCCGGAGGCCTCCTCCTCCTCGTAGCCGTGCTCGGCCTCCTCGGCGGCGAACTCGGTCTCGGAACGGATGTCGATTCGCCAGCCGGTCAGCCGGGCGGCCAGCCGGGCGTTCTGGCCCTCGCGGCCGATCGCCAGCGACAGCTGGTCGTCGGGCACGATCACGGTGGCCTGCTTGTTGTCGTCGTCCACCAGCACCTCACGCACTCGCGCAGGCGACAGTGCCTTGGCCACAAACCGGGCGGGCTCGTCGTTGTAGGGAATGATGTCGATCTTCTCGCCGCGCAGCTCTGACACGACCATGCGCACGCGGGAGCCGCGCGGACCGACGCAGGCGCCGACCGGATCGACTCCGTCGACATGGGAGATGACGGCGATCTTGGAGCGGTACCCGGGCTCACGCGCCACTCCGGTGATCTCGACCAGCCCGTCGGCGATTTCCGGCACCTCGAGCTCGAACAGCGACTTGATCAGCTCAGGGTCGCGCCGGGAGACGATGATCGAGGGCCCCTTGGTCGAGTTGGAGACGTCCTTGATCACCGCCTTGATCCGCTGGGAGTGGTCGTAACGCTCGCCCTCCACCTGCTCTGACTTGGGCAGCAGGGCCTCGACGCGCTCGCGCAGCTGCACGAGCGTGTATCGGGAGTCGGACTGTTGGACGATGCCGGTGATCAGCTCGCCCACGCGGTCGCGGTACTCCTCGAACATCATGTCCCGCTCGGCCTCGCGGATTCGCTGCAGGATCACCTGCTTGGCCGTCTGGGCGGCGATCCGGCCGAAATCGTGGGGCGTGACGTCCTCGGTCTCGATCTGATCCTCGTACTCGCGCAGCTTCTCCAAATCGATCTCGGGCTCCGGCGGCTCGCGCATCTCGCCCGTCTCCGGGTCGACCGTAGGCTGCTGGTCCTCGGTGGCCTCGACGAGCAACTGCTCCTCGAGCTCAGGCGGGATCTTCAGTTCCCAAACGCGAAAGTCAGCCGTTTCGCGGTCCATTTCCACCTTGGCGTAGGGAGCTGAACCCGGAGTCTTCTTGTAGGCCGACAGAAGCGCATCCTCCAGCGCCTCCATCAGCTTCTCCTGCGAGATGTTCTTCTCTGCGGCCAGACCACGAATGGCCTCGACGATCTCTCTTGACATGGTGGCTCAGTCTCCAGGTACGAGGTTGGAGCGGGCGATCTGCTCATAGGGGATCGAGACGACTCCCTCGGAGGCGGCGATCGTTACCTCCTGCTCGGAGGCACCGACCAGCTCGCCGGTCACACTGACCACCCGCTTTGCGGTCGGTGCCCGCCCATCCCTAGCCTCTCGCAGCCGCACCTGCGCGCGACGCCCCAGGAATCGGCTGAAGTGCTGTGGCTTGGTCAACGGGCGGTCCTGCCCGGGTGAGGAGACCTCGAGCGAGTACCGGTCGCGGTAGTCCGTGAGCAGTCTGGAGACCCGCTCGCACAGGGCCAGCGTCACCCCATCGGCGTGGTCGATGTACAGCCGCAGGGTGTCGCCGGAGACGACCTCGGCCAGCAGCACCTCGACATCGGGTGCCGCGGTGGCAAGCCGGGTCTCGATCTCCTGTTGCAGTGCGCTCACTGTCTCCTCCAACGCCAAAAGTCATAAAAAAAAGCGGGCGTGCGCCCACTTTCGGTACCGCGCCCCGGGATCGCCGAGGTCTACGAAAGCTGTGAAACCAGCGTAGCACCGGACGGCGCTGAGGGGGACTTACTGAGAGGCGGCGCGCGCCCTCGCCTGATCCCGGTAGCGCCGGTAATCCCGGCGTGAGGGCTGCATGCAGGCGGCCAGCGCCAGTGGCTGGCGGGCCTCGGCGTGACGCCCCAGCAACTGCAGGCAGCGACCCAGGCAGAACAGGGCGTAGTCGTTCGTCGGCGCCCGGTCGACGATCGCCGAGAACTCGGCCGCGGCCTGCTCGTAGCGCTGGGTGTGGAACAGCGCGCGTCCGAGTGCCTCGCGGATCGACGTCTGCTCCGGGGCCAGATCGCGTGCTCGGCTCAGAGGGACGGCGGCCTGGTGATGATGGCCGGCCTCGAGCAGCTCGGTGCCTCGGCGAAACAGGTCATAGACGTCCTCCATCGCCCTCAGTGTAGGCCGCCCTTCCCTGACTCCCGCGCCGTGGACGGAGTGCTCAGCGGGGGCAGGGCGAACAGCGCCCGAAGCCAACCGAGCGGGCCCAGCCCGGTCCGGAGTCGCCGCCGCAGAGCCCGGCGCTGCTCGCCGGTCGGCAGACCCGATTTTCCCGCGTAGCGAGCGGCGCACAGGGTCCGGACGTACTCGGCCGCCTCCGGCTCGTCCGCGAGGCGGCGCTCCAGTCCGGCCAGCGTGACGGCGGGCCCGAGCGGTCGTCCGCACCGGGCGAAGGCCCGCTCGAGCTCCGTGAGAGCTCCCTCGGGACCTCGCGGCCGGCGGTAGCGCAGGAACGCCAGACCGAGGAGCAGTACGAGGGCCAGGCTCGCCCCCACGACCGGCAGGGCCGGCACGCCACCTCCGGACGGTCGAGGAGAGCGTTCACTCCGG
>DASZMP010000099.1:0-14892 GCA_035551795.1 Solirubrobacteraceae bacterium
GCCACCCGTCCGTGGGCATGGCCGGCCAGTCCGGTCGCTCCCATCAGCACGATGAACACGCCCGCCAGGAGCATCAACCCGCCCAGCAGTCGGGGCCAGTGGCGGTGCAGGAACAGGCGCGCCCGGGAGAGGCGTTCCTGAGCGCGATCGGGGGCCACCCACAGTGTCCCCAGGATGCAGAGCAGGGGGAGCACGAAGCACACGTTGAACAGCAGCAGCAGCATGAGCTGGCGGAGCACCCCGATGCCGGAGCCCACGACCGCCGCGATGGCCGCGAAGTAGGGAAACGCCGTGGGCAGCTCGACCGCCATGATCATCGCCCCGAGCAGCGTGCTGGAGCGACCCTGCGGCTCCCGAACGAATCTGGGCACCTCCCGGTCCGCCAGCGAATGCCGGTTTCGCCACACCAGACCGCCGACGATCAGCAGCACCGCGCCCACTCCGACCTCCAGGCCCTGGCGCCCGGCGGCGTCGGGATGGGGGACCAGCGAGAGCAGCAGCTGACCTGGCCCCAGGGCGATGATCGCGCCCCCCAGCAGATACACGAGGAACACCCCCACCATGAACCGGGCCACATGTTCCCGCGGCTGCTCGCCGGAGGCCAGATACAGAGCCGGGCCGATCGTCGTCGGGTTGAGCGAATCGGCCAGCCCGATCGAGATAACGATGCCGGCTAGCCGGATCATGGGGCCACGCTACCGCTACACTGGCGCCAGCGCCGGGTGGCGTGCGCCAGCGCGCCCCGACCCTGTGCTCCAAACCTTCTGATCACCATCGACGGGGACGAACCATGGCCCGCGGAGACGTTCGGATCGCTGCCACTCTCGCGTGCGAGGAGTGCAAGCGCCGCAACTACCAGACCAACAAGAGCAAGCGCAACAATCCGGAGCGTCTGCAGCTGCGCAAGTACTGCCGGTGGTGCAAGCGCCACACCGCACATCGGGAGACCCGCTAGCGCGTCGTCTCGCAGTCCCGTGGCCCGCAACCGCAACCGTAAGCGCCCCCGCACCCGGCGGCCCCCCGCCCGTCCGGAGGACAGCGCCGCCCTGGCCACCGCACGTGGCGAGCGGCTGGACGCCCCTGAGCCCTTGAGCCACGCGACTCCGGATTCGGAACTGGCCGAGGCCCAGCTCGCCCTGGGCCGCCCGGACCTGACGGACGTCCCGGACGAGGAGGAGCTGGACGAGCTGGCCGAGGGCTCTGGTGGCGGTGGGCGCCGGCGGGGCGGTGACCGGCCCGGCCCGGATGGGCTCGCCGCCGTACCCGGAGGTGCTCCTGCCGCCTCGACCGGCGGCGAGTCGCTGTATGCCCGGCTGACCACCTTCCTCCAGGGAAGCTGGCACGAGCTCCAGCGAGTACAGTGGCCTGACCGCCGGCAGGTGTTCCAGGCCACGGGAGTCGTGCTCGGGTTCGTCATTGTGGCCGGCGTGTTCCTCGGCGTGGCCGACGTGGTCGCGCAGAAGCTCGTCAATCTGATCCTCTACGGACATACGTAGTGGGGGACTAATTCAATGTTTCGTTGGTACGTCGTAAACACCTATTCCGGACACGAGAACAAGGTCAAGCACAACCTCGAGCACCGCGTGGTGTCGCTCAATCAGCAGCGCGCCGTGCGCCAGATCGTGGTGCCGACCGAGTCGGTGTCCGAGATGAAGGACAACCAGAAGATCACGGTCGAGAAGCGGACCATGCCCGGCTACGTGCTGGTCAACATGGACCTCAACGAGGACTCGTGGTCACTGGTCAAGGGAACACCCGGCGTGACCGGATTCGTGGGCGCCTCCAATGAGCCGGTGCCGCTGACCCAGGCCGAGGTCGATCGCCTGCTGCATCAGGAGACCGCCGAGCGTCCGCGCAGCCGCGCCCAGTTCTCGATCGGCGAGTCGATCAAGGTCATCTCGGGCCCGCTGTCGGACTTCTCGGGGGAGATCTCAGAGGTCAACGAGGACGCGCAGCGGCTGAAGGTGCTGGTCTCGATCTTCGGCCGGGAGACCCCGGTCGAGGTGGGCTTCGACCAGGTGAAGAAGATATGAGGAAGCGGTTAGGCGAGGCGTGATGCCGAGCGCCAATTCAGACCGAGGGACCGGACGTCCCGCGGGGCAGTCAATAACCTTTTATGGGCCGCGCGGTAGCGCGGCCCGTTGTGCACGCGCAATCAGGGATACGAAATGGCCAAGAAGGTCCTAACTCAAATCAAGCTCCAGGCCGTGGGCGGCCAGGCCAGCCCGGCGCCGCCGGTCGGTCCTGCGCTGGGCCAGCACGGCGTGAACATCATGGAGTTCGTCAAGGCGTTCAACGCCCAGACCCAGGGTGACGCCGGCACCGTCATCCCCGTGGTGATCACCGTCTACGAGGACCGCTCGTTCACGTTCGTCACCAAGAGCCCGCCCGCCGCCGTGCTGATCAAGCAGGCGCTGAGCCTGGAGAAGGGCTCCGCCGAGCCGCATCGCGACAAGGTGGCCAGGATCACCCAGGATCAGCTGCGCCAGATAGCCGAGAAGAAGATGAACGACCTCAACGCCAATGACGTTGACGCGGCGGCCAAGATCATCGCCGGCACGGCGCGTTCGATGGGAGTGGAGGTCGTATGAGCCACGGCAAGGCGTATCTGGAAGCGCGCAAGCGCTTTGACCGTGAGCGCGAGTACTCGCCCGCCGAGGCGATCGCGCTGGTCAAGGAACTGAGCGGCGTGAAGTTCAACGAGTCCGTGGAGGTCCATGTGCGCACCGGACTCAACGTTCGGCACGCCGACGAGCAGCTGCGCGGCACGATCGCGCTGCCCAACGGTCTCGGCAAGGACGTGAAGGTGGCCGTCTTCGCCCAGGGCGACAAGGCCCGGGAGGCCGAGGAGGCCGGAGCCGACGTGGTCGGCGCCGAGGACCTGGCCGAGAAGATCCAGAATGGCTTTGATGATTTCGACGTGGCGATCGCCACCCCCGACCTGATGCCGGTGGTCGGCCGCCTGGGCCGCATCCTCGGGCCGGCCGGCAAGATGCCGAACCCCAAGGTCGGCACGGTCACCGCGGATGTGTCGCGGGCCGTGGAGGAATCCAAGGCGGGCAAGGTCGAGTACCGGACCGACCGCAACGCGATCGTCCATCTGGTGATCGGGAAGCGCGACTTCGAGGAGCTGAAGCTGCTCCAGAACTACGCCGCGGTGATCGAGGAGCTGGTCCGGGCCAAGCCTTCGGCGGCCAAGGGCCGCTACATCCGCTCCGTCACGTTTGCCTCGACCATGGGCCCCGGCGTGAAAGTCGATCCCTCGCGCACCCGGGACATCGTGGAGGAACCCGTAGCTGCGTAAGCTGTAGTCAGACCTACAAGAGACGAAGCCCCAGACCTCCGGCCGCGCCACGGCGCACAAGTCCGGAGCAGGCGGAGCCTCGACGCCGGTGGCTGACCTGCCACTGCCTTCGATGCCCGCCGACGTGCGGGCTTTTTCTTGGAGAAATGAGCTCATGAACCGAGACGAGAAGGCAGCAGTAATCGATGAGGTGGCCGGCGAGATCAGCTCGGCCCAGGCGGTGTTCGCGGTGGATTACCGCGGCATCACGGTGACCCAGGTCAAGGATCTGCGCGTCCGCCTGCGGGAGTCCGACACCCAGCTCCGGGTGGTCAAGAACTCGCTGACCGAGCGCGCGGCCGATCAGGCCGGGACACCCGAGCTGAAGTCCCTGCTCACCGGGCCGACGGCACTGGCGTTCGTGCGCGGCGATGCCGCGACCGCCGCCAAGGCGCTCAGTGACGCCAACCGGGCGCTCCGGGTCCTCGCCTTCAAGGGCGGGCTGATGGAGGGCAGCGTCCTGTCCGCCGAGGACCTGCAGTCGATCGCCCGTCTGCCCTCGCGTGAGGTGTTGCATGCCCAGCTGGTGGGCACGATCGCCTCGCCGCTTTCGGGCCTGGTGCGCACGCTGAATGCGCTGGTCTCCGGGTTGGCCCTTCAGCTGGGTCAGATTGCTGAAAGGGGGCTGGTCGGTGGATCTGCGGAACCCGCGGCCGCCGCCGCGGATTCCGGACCCGCTGCAGAGGCCGACGGCACCGAGGCCCCCTTGGCTGAAGCTGAAGCGACTTCTGAAACCGAAACCACTGACGCGTCGGACGACGCGGCATCCGACGAGTCATAGGAGGAACACATGCCAAACACAGAGGAATGGATCGACGAGCTAAAGGGCATCTCGGTGCTCGAGCTCTCTGAGCGGATCAAGGCGCTTGAGGAGGCCTTCGGGGTCTCGGCCACCGCGGTGGCGGCGGCAGCCCCGGCGGCGGCCGGGGCCGACGGCGGCGGTGAGGCGGCCGAGGAGCAGAGCTCCTTCGACGTCGTCCTGACGGCGGCCGGCGAGAAGAAGATCCAGGTCATCAAGGTCGTCCGTGCGGCGACCGGTCTGGGCCTCAAGGAGGCCAAGGCGCTGGTCGACGAGGCCCCCAAGCCCGTCAAGGAGGGCGTCGACAAGGCCGAGGCCGAGCGTCTGAAGGCCGAGCTGGAAGAGGCCGGGGGTTCGGTCGATCTGAAGTAGCTGTTCGAAGACATGGCCCGGTCACGCATGACCGGGCCATTTCAACTGTGCCTCACCAGGAAACGCGCGGGTCGGTGGTGTTGGTGTCGAACACCTGTGTGTAGCGCGCTGGGTGCGGACCGGCCGCCTTCGTGTAGCTCACCGAGACCACACAGGGGATCGCGTAGGCGCTGCACGGGCCGAGCTGTCCGTAGAACAGGGAGACCGGGTTTTGATCCTCGTCGGTCTCCTGTGTGGATGAGATCGGACCAGTCGAGCTCCATGCCGTGAACGGCTGGCTCGACTCGAAGCACACGTGCCCCGGGATCATGGGGAACGAGGTGGTTGGGGCCGCTGTTTCGGCCGCCGCCGCATCCTGGCCCAGGATCGTGTAGCTAAGCTCGCTGCCGCTGCCGGCGTTGGTGAGGTTCCAGGCCACCACGTCACTGCTCTGGGCCAGCGAGCAACCCGTCAGCTGGGTGCCGTCCGATTGCGGCGCGAAGGCCAGCACCACGTCCTCGGTCCCTGACAGGGGCGAGCCACCGGTGAAGGTTGCGCTGGCGAGGTTGCCGGTGCCGGTGGCCTGGCAATTCGCGGATCCGGTCTGGCAGTAGTTGTCGGTCCCGCTGTACAGGTTCACCGCATCCCAGCTCTTGAGGACGAAGTTGTCCCCCGGGTAATAGGCCTCGACCAGGTTGTAGCCGGAGCTCAACCCGGCGTTGGCACCGCTCAGGACGAGCGTGGCGGTGCAGATCGCCTTGTTGGAGCCGGAGTTCGTGGTGCAGGCCGTCTGGTTGCTGCCCGACGTGCTGCTGTACAGCTTGGCGCTGCCGAGCAGCGGTGGAGCCTGGCCGGTCCCGTGGTAGGGACCGTCGTAGAAGTACACGTACTGGTTGCCGGTGACCGAGCCACTGACAATTACCTGCACGGTGAGCGTGACGGAGTCGTTGACGGATGTGCCGACAGCGATCGCGTTAGAGATCACGGATGTCTGGCTACTGACGTCCTTTGTCGTCGCGCTGGCGCTCGCCACCGGCAGCGCCAGGATTGCCATGACCACAACCAAAGCGCGAAGCGTGGGCCGACATCCGACCCCGCGGAAGCAAATCTGCATGCTGGGAACCCCCGGTACTCATTCGGTCCTCGGCCACCGACCTCCCACCTGAGCGGGCCGCTTGAAGCAGCACTGTACCGCCTTCCTTGGCTGTGCAGTTGAAACCGCATCGGCGGTCGCTGTCACTGCGCAGACCCTCCGTGATCGCGAGTTTGGCCGGATCCGAAGTGCGGACTAGACTTAGCTGGGCCTAATGGACCGGGGGTTGGCATTGGAAGCCTTCCTGGGGGAGACGGAAAGTCGCCTCCTACGACCTTATGTGCCGACGTTCGTGGCCGATTGGCTGCAAGAGCGTCCGGACGAGCGCTACCAAGCGATCGACTGCACGCTGGTGTTCGCCGACATCTCGGGCTTCACCCGGATGACCGAGATGCTGGCCGGGCAGGGGAAGGCGGGCGCCGAGGAGATGGCGGGGTTGATCAACTCCACCTTCCGGCCGCTGCTGGAGGCCGCCTACGCGTACGGGGCGGGGCTGATCAAGTGGGGCGGCGACGCGACGTTGCTGCTGTTCCACGGAGCCGATCACGCGGTGCGGGCGTGCCGCGCCGCCGGCGAGATGCAGCGGGCGATGCGCGCGCTCGGTACGCGCCAGACCAGCCGCGGCCCGCTGCGGCTGCGCATGTCGATCGGGGCGAGCAGCGGCACGTGCGACTTCTTCCTGGTCGGGGGACCCGATCACCGTGAGCTGCTGGTGCTGGGAGACGTGGCCACGGCGCTCACGCAGATGGAGAAGCTGGCCGACGCCGGGCAGATCGTCATCAGTCCGGCGACGGCCGAGGAATTGACGCGCGCCGGCGAACGCGCACCCACGGCGCGGGCCGGGGACGGCTGGCTGCTTCGCCACCTCCCGAGCGCCACCTCCGGCGCCTTCGAGTACGGCGAGCGAGATCCGCGACTCCTGTTTAAGGCGCTGAGCCCGATCCTGCGCGAGAGCATCCTGGCCGATGCCCTAGAGAGCGAGCATCGCTACGTCACCGCGGGGTTCGTCCAGTTCAGCGGCACCGATCGGCTCCTCGCGCAGGCGGGGCCGCAGGCCACCGCCGACGCGGTGGACCACGTCATCCAGGTGGCTCAGGCGGCCGCTCTGGAGAACGAGGTGACCTTCCTGGCTACCGACATCGGTCCCGATGGCGGAAAGGTGATGCTGGCCGCCGGGGCGCCGAAGCGGCGGGGCGGAGACGAGCGCCGGATGGCGGCCACGCTGCGCAGCATCGTGCAGGCGGCCGACGTGCTGTCCGTCAGCGCGGGGGCAACCGTGGGACGATCGTTCTGCGGGGATTACGGTCCTCCACACCGGCGCACGTACTCGTTGATGGGCGACTGCGTGAACCTGGCTGCACGTCTCATGGCGCACGCTCCTGACGGAAAGGTGCTGCTCAGCGCGGGCCTGGTCGAGGCACTGGACGGCGCCTTCCAGGTCGAGCCGCAGCCTCCCTTTGCCGCCAAGGGCAAGCGGCTGCCGGTCAGGCCCTTCAGCCTCGGCGCTCCCACCGCTGTGGCGCCCGCGGTGGCGCGCGAGCAGTCGCCGCTGATCGGTCGCGAAACGGAGCTCGCCACGCTGCTGGAGGTAGCCGAGTCGGTGCGCGACGGCGCCGGTGCCGTGCTTGATCTGGTGGGCGATCCGGGCATGGGAAAGTCGCGCCTGCTGTCCGAGCTCGAGGCGCGCACCTCGGCGAGGGTGGTCTGGACTCAGGGCGAGGTCTATGCGGCCAGCCGGCCGTATGCCGCGTTCGAGCCACTCATCCGCCAGATCCTCCGGGTGCCCGAGGATGCATCCCCGGAGACGCTGGCCGAGCGGCTCGCCGAGCACGCGCTCATCCAGGCGCCCGAGCTGCTCCCCTGGCTGCCTCTGATCGGAGTTGTGGCGGGACTGGAGCTTCCGGCCACCAAGGAGGTGGAGCAGACGGAGGCGAGCTTGCGCAAGGAGCGACTGGAGGAGCTGACCAGCCAGCTGCTCGCCCGGATCCTGACGACCTCGACCGTGCTGATCCTCAACGACGTGCACCTGATGGACGATGCTTCGCGCGAGCTGATCCGGCGCTTGGCCGCGGACGCCGCAGACCGGCCCTGGCTCGTACTGAGCAGCCGCAGGCCGGACTTCGAGACCCTCCTTGAGGAGGTCCCGCACAGCGATCTTCATCTGGGCCCGCTCACCGATGAGGCGGCCGCCCAGCTACTGGCGCTGGCCACCGTCGACTCGCCGCTTCCGCCCCACCGTCTCACCCAGCTGGCTGAGCGGGCACAGGGCAACCCCCTGTTCCTGCGTGAGCTCTCAGCTCAGCTCAGCCAGGGAGGCGACCTCGAGACGCTCCCGAGCTCGGTGGAGGAGGCGATCGCGGCCCGGATCGATCGCCTCGAGGCGTCCGACCGGCGCGTTCTGAGAGCCGCCGCCGTGCTGGGCATGGACGTGGGGGAGTCGCTGCTGAAGGAGGTCCTCGAACCGGAGCTCTCGCGGCTGAAACACGGCGTGCGCCTGGGCGCCCTGGGGGAGTTTCTGGAGCCGACCGGACCGGACGTCCACCGCTTCTCCCACCAGCTGATCCGGGAGGTGGCCTACGAGGCCCTCCCGTATGGCCGGCGGTCCGAGCTCCATGCGCGCACGGCCACCGCGATCCGGCGGCTCGCCGGTTCGGACGCCGACTCCCAGGCCGAGCTGCTCTCGCTGCACTGCTTCCACGGTCAGCAGTACGACCTGGCCTGGCGCTACTCCCAGCTCGCCGCCGAACGGGCGCGGGCCCGCTACGGCAACGTGGAGGCCGCCGAGTCCTTCCGGCGAGCGCTGGCCGCGGGCGGGCATCTGCGTGACCTGGAGGCGGCGGCGATGGCGAACGTGGAGTCCGAACTTGCCGATGTATGCCTGGAACTGGGTGAGCCGGCCGAGGCCGAGACGGCGCTGCGCCGGGCACTGGGCCGGGTCCGGGACCAGCCGCTGATTGCGGCGCGGATGCAGCTCGGCGTCGCTCGGGTGCGGGAGATGTGCGGCCAGTACCGCGGCGCCCTCCAGTGGCTGGCTCGCGCCGAGCGGACGCTCCGTGACCTGGATGGGCCGGATTTCCGGGCCCTCCGGGCCCAGCTGGGCATCCGTCACACGCGGATCAACTTCCGCCTCGGCCGTCACGAGAACGCGATGTCGCACGCCGAGATCGCACTCGCGACGGCCCGGGAGGCGGGCGAGTTGCTGGCCGTGGCCGAAGCGCTGGAGTTCGCCGACCTCAGCGCAATGGAGCTGGGGGATTCGGTCGGCGATCGCGTGCGTGAGGCCCTCGCCATCTATCAGGAGCTGGGCGCGCTGGGTGCCGAGGCCAGGGCTCACAATACGCTGGGGATGATGGCCTACCACCGCGGATCCTGGGCGGAGGCGCTGGAGCGCTATCAGGCGGCCGAGGGTGCCTACACCCGGTCAGGCGCGCGCTGGAGTGCCGCCATGCCGGCGGCCAACAGCGCCGAGATCCTGGCCGATCAGGGCCGGTTGGACGATGCGCAGGACGGACTCGAGCGCGCGATGCTCGTGTGGCGCAGCGTCAATGCGGCCTCGGACGTGGCCTTCGGCAACTACCAGCTCGGCCGCATCGCGGCGCGCCAGGGCCGGGGCCCCGAGGCCATGTCACGCCTGCGGGCGGCCCGCGAGCACTTCGAGGGCACCGGCGAGCTCAACGAGCTGGTCGTGGTGGACGCGTTCATGGCCGAGAGCCTGTGCCTGGCCGGCGATCACGAGAGCGCCGTGGCCCTAGCCGAGGAGACGCTCGGCCGCGTCCGTTCGCTCGGTGGAATGGCCGCGGTCACTCCGCTGCTCAACCGCGTCCGGGGAGTCTCGCTGCTGGCGCTGGCTCGATCGCAGGAGGGAGAGGAAGCGCTTCGGGAGGCCCTGGAGGCGGCGCGGGCACGGGCAGCGGGGCACGAGATCGCGTTCGCCCTCAAGACACTCGTCGACGCCAACGTGGGACGTGACGAGGTCGAGGAGCAGGACTGGCGCCAGGAGCTGGCCATGCTCTCCAGCGGTCTGGGACTGGATCTGGACGGCATGGCGGCTGCGCCGGGCCGGGCGGTCTGACTGGCTGGTCAGACCGCCCGGGGTAGACGCAAAAGCTCTACCAGCTGACCCTTGGATCGCCCGTCGTGGGCTCGAACCAGACCGTCCACCTCGGCTGGCCGTGCTTGACGGAATACTGCTGCCACTCGATGCATGGAGCCGGGTGCAGCCGCGGGTCATCACCGTTGGGGTGGACCGGGTAGATGTCGTCCCCGTCGTTGTCGCGGCAGTGCGGCAGCGATCCGTAGTAGAAGCCGCCAGCGGCGTGCCGGGCCCGGGAGCCCGAGGCGGTCTTGAACGGGATCGTCGACTCGTAGCACAGGTAACCCTTGGGGTGGGCATTGTGCGCGACCGTCGCCTGGTGGCCGTATACCTCGAACGCCAGGTTGCCTGGGGAGCGGGTGCTGATCGAATAGGCCAGCAGATCGCCGGTGTGCCGGGTGCGGCACGGCAGCGTCTGGTCTCCGAAGGCGACCACCGTGTTGTGAGTGACAGTCACCCGTTGCTCGGAGGACACGGTGACCGCGGTGCCTCCCTTCGGGTCACGGACCCGCCCGCGGCACAGTCTCGCGTGCCGCGTCGCGAAGACGATCGGGCCGCCCGTGAACACCGGGATGGAGGCCGGCGATACCGCGTGGCATTTGGGGCTGACGCCGCGGTACAGCAGGGTCCGTCCCCTGAACGGGGGGTAGTACAGGTGGTTGGGGTTGAACGATCCGATGATCCGGTTGGCCCCCAGCACAAGCTCGTGTCCGGACACCGAGATCCTGGCGCGACACACGCGCGCCGGAGCGGCGCAGGCGCCGCCTGACTTGGTCTTGAGCAGAGCCGACCCGAGTGACCGATGATTGGTCCGGTCGTAGAACCTCACCCTGCCTTCGACTGGAGCCAGCAGGATGAAGCGGACCGTGGCCGTGACGGTCGCCCGGCCGTTGGGACCGACCGCGGTGACGGAGGTCCGCATCGTGATGGGCCGCAGAGTCTGAGCCGCGCCGGCCGTCGTGATCAGCGGGACGGCGATAGCCGCCGTGGTGATGAACGCCAAGGCCGCGCACTTCCGCAGCCTCCGCCTGTTGCCTAAAGTCATCCTCGGTTCCCCCTTGGGTGCCAAACAGATTCCGTTCCGCACCCCTCCCGGCCGCGGGCGGTCGTGGCGCGTAAACCTACCTGTTCCGTGGACACGAGCGGTGTAATGCACGCGATCCACCACGGGCTGCTTGTTAATACGGTGTGACCGGGGCGGGTGCGGCCGGCGCAGCCCCAACCAAGGTCCGGGCCTGCTGGTCTGACGAGTGCACCGATCGTGGCCGGTTGGGCCTGGCACCGGGCAAGCTTGTAAACCGCTGCACTTCCCCCTACACTGCGCGCGTCAGCCAATAGTCGAAGCCGCTCGATTCAACGGCGCCACGCCACATACGAGGCAGCCAAGAGCGGGGTCCGTGAGAGCTGGTCGGTCCTGCACGGGGCATCACTGCCGTGTGCTATCTTTGCTGGTCGCGCTCGCGCAGGGTGAATTGCCCTCCGCGCGGTGTGATCTCGCTCTCCACCGGCCTGAGGAGTCGCCGTCTTGGCAACCGCTGAAGCCCCCCGGACGCGCCGTAGCTTCGCGCGTCTGAACAAGGTCCTTGAAGTACCCAACCTCATCGATATCCAGCGCCGCTCCTTCGAGTGGCTGACCGACCCCGACGGAGGCGGTCTGCGCGAGACCATCGATGACGTCTCGCCCATCGAGGATTACACCGGCAACCTCGCCGTCCAGTTCGGCGAATTCCAGTTCGACGAGCCGATCGCCAGCCTGGATCAGTGCCGAGAGAAGGATTTGACTTATGCTCGCCCGCTGACCGTCACGGTCGCCTTCATCAACCGGGAGACCGGTGAGATCCGCGAGCAGTCGGTGTTCATGGGTGACTTCCCGTGGATGACAGAGCGGGGCACGTTCATCATCAACGGCACCGAGCGCGTCGTGGTCACGCAGCTCGTCCGTTCCCCGGGCGCCTACGTGATGGAACCCAAGGACCGGGAGAAGCAGGTCTTCATCGCCAACCTGATGCCGGCCCGGGGCTCCTGGCTGGAGCTGGAGATCGACAAGAAGGGCCGCGTGTACGTCCGCATCGACCGCAAGCGCAAGCTGCCGGTGACCGTGCTGCTGCGCGCGATGGGCTATGCCACCGACGAAGAGATCCTCAAGCTGTTCGGCGACTCGCTGTACATCCGCCTGACGCTGGACGCGGATGCCGAGATGACGCGGACCGAGGAAGGCGCCCTGATCGAGCTGTTCAAGAAGCAGCGCCCCGGGGAGCCGCCGTCGATCGACGCCGCCCGCTCACTGCTCAACCAGCTGTTCTTCGACCCCAAGCGTTATGACCTGACGCGGGTCGGCCGCTACAAGCTGAACTCGCGGCTGGGCCTGGACATCGACCTGGACACGCGGACCCTGACCCACGACGACATCATCGCCCTGGTCAAGGAGCTGGTGTCGCTGCCGCGGCTGCTCGGGATGTCCGAGGAGCCCGACGTCGAGGTCAAGGACTTCGCGGCCGAGGCGGTCTCGCTGCCCCGGGAGCCGGTCCAGGATCACCTGGACGAGTACGAGCACTTCGGGAACCGCCGGCTGCGCACGGTGGGCGAGCTGATCCAGGAGGCCTTCCGGATCGGCCTGTACCGCATGGAGCGCGTCGTGCGCGAGCGCCTCACCACCGAGGACGCCGACACGATCACGCCGCAGACGATCGTCAACATCCGGCCGGTCGTCGCCGCGCTGAAGGAGTTCTTCGGGTCAAGCCAGCTGTCGCAGTTCATGGACCAGACCAACTCGCTGGCCGGCCTGACCCACCGGCGCCGTCTGTCGGCGCTGGGCGCGGGTGGTCTGACCCGCGAGCGGGCGCCGATCGAGGTGCGCGACGTGCATCCCACCCACTACGGCCGCATGTGCCCGATCGAGACCCCCGAGGGACCGAACATCGGCCTGATCGGCTCGCTTTCCTCCTACGCGGAGATCTCCGAGCACGGCTTCGTCACGACGCCCTACCGGGTGGTCAAGAACGGCAAGGTGACCGACGAGATCGTGCGGATCGATGCGACCCAGGAGGAGGAGCAGAAGATCGCCCAGGCCAACACGCCGATCGACAAGAACGGCAAGCTGGTCGGGGACGAGATCATGTGCCGCACCCAGGCGGGGCAGTACGTGACGGCGACTCCGAAAGAGGTCGACCTGATCGACGTCTCGCCCGAGCAGATCTGGTCCGTGGCCACGGGGATGATCCCGTTCCTGGAGCACGACGACGCCAATCGGGCCCTGATGGGCTCCAACATGCAGCGCCAGGCCGTGCCTCTGCTGGTCACCGACGCTCCGCTGATCGGCACCGGCATGGAGCGCCGCGCCGCCATCGACACCGGTGATGTGGTTCTGGCCGGCAGCCAGGGCACGGTCTCCTACGTCGACGCCGAGCGGATCGCCGTGGACAAGAAGGGCGGAGGCCAGGACGAGTACGACCTCCAGAAGTTCATGCGCTCCAACCAGGGCACCCTGATCCACCAGAAGCCGATCGTCACGGTGGGAACCCCGGTCGGCGAGGGCACGGTGCTGGCCGACGGCTCGGCCACCGACATGGGTGAGATGGCGCTGGGCAAGAACCTGCTCGTCGCCTTCATGTCGTGGGAGGGCTACAACTTCGAGGACGCGATCATCCTCTCCAAGCGCCTCGTGCAGGACGACGAGCTCACCTCGATTCACATCGAGGAGTACGAGATCGACGCCCGCACGACCAAGCTCGGCGATGAGGAGATCACCCGCGACATTCCGAACCGCTCGGAGGAGTCGCTGCGCAACCTCGACGACCGCGGCATCGTCCGCATCGGCGCCGAGGTGAGCTCGGGCGACCTCCTGGTGGGCAAGGTCACGCCCAAGGGCGAGACCGAGCTCACGGCCGAGGAGAAGCTCATCCGCGCCATCTTCAAGGAGAAGGCGCGCGAGGTCCGCGACACCTCGCTCAAGGTCCCCCATGGCGAGGGCGGCGTCGTCATCGACGTCAAGACCTTCAGCCGCGACGAGGGCGACGACCTGCCGCCCGGGGTCAACGACCTGGTGCGCGTGTTCGTGGCCAAGAAGCGCAAGATCGCCGAGGGCGACAAGCTCGCCGGCCGTCACGGCAACAAGGGCGTGATCTCGAAGATCGTCGACATCGAGGACATGCCGTTCCTGGAGGACGGCACCCCGGTCGACGTGATCCTCAACCCGATCGGCGTGCCGAGCCGGATGAACCTGGGTCAGATCCTCGAGACCCACCTCGGGTGGGTGGCCGCCAACGGCTGGTACGACGACGGCTCGGACGCTCCGAAGAGCAACGGCGGCAACGGCAAGGTGTACGTCGCCACCCCGGTGTTCGACGGCGCGACCGTCGCCGACGTCGACGAGGCGCTCGTCAAATGGCAGGACCAGCACGACGGCAAGGTCAAGATGGACGTCGATAAGAGCCGCCGCGCCGGCGAGCAGGCGTCCGGCAAGACCAGGCTCTTCAACGGCCGCACCGGCGAGCCGTTCGAGGAGCAGGTGACGGTCGGCTACATGTACATCCTGAAGCTGCTGCACCTGGTCGACGACAAGATCCACGCCCGCTCGACCGGCCCGTACTCGCTCGTCACCCAGCAGCCGCTGGGCGGCAAGGCGCAGTTCGGCGGCCAGCGCTTCGGCGAGATGGAGGTCTGGGCACTGGAGGCCTACGGCGCCGCCTACACGCTCCAGGAGATGCTGACGATCAAGTCAGACGACACCGTCGGACGCGTGAAGGCCTACGAGTCGATCGTCAAGGGCGAGAACATCGCCGAGCCGTCGATCCCGGAGTCGTTCAAGGTCCAGCTCAAGGAGATGCAGTCGCTGGCGCTCGACGTCAACGTGGTCTCCGAGGAGGGCGAGCGTGCCGAGATGCGCGAGGAGGACGACGACCTCCTGCGTGCGGCCGAGGAGCTCGGAATCGACCTCTCGGGCGTGCGCGCCACCGACGGTCAGGCGGCCGACGAGGACACCGAGCACGAGGGCGAGACGGTCGAGGCGTCCGCCGAGGAGACGGCGACCGAGGATCCGGCGCTCGTGTCCGGCGAGGAGCTGGTGGCCGAGGACCTCTCGGCCAAGGGTGACGAGATGCTCGAGGCGGGTGTCCCCGCAGGCGATGCTGAGGGTGTTCTGGAGGAGGACGAGAGCTGAGTTTTGCGGGCCGGCGGGACGTCCACGTCGGATTGACCGCACGCGAGTCAATCCG
>DASZMP010000100.1:0-3573 GCA_035551795.1 Solirubrobacteraceae bacterium
GTCGGCCGCAGCAGAGCCAAACGCTCTTCTTCATCTGACTCGCTACCCTCGCTCCGCGATGACCTCCAAGCGACAGGGATTGGTGGCCGTGCTGGTTGCCGCGCTCGGCTGCGGACTGGCCGGCTGCGGCAGCGCCTCCACGTCTCCGGGCGTGGTGACGGTTCCCTCCGGCGGCGCGACCGCCGGGGCCGCCAGCGCCACCACGACCACTTCCACTTCCACGACCACGACCGCGACGGTCAAGACGCCGACCTCCGGCCCGCTGTCCAAGGCTCCCGTGATGCCCAAGACGAGCGGCAAGCCGCCGACCAAGCTCGTGGTCAAGGACCTGGTCAAGGGCACCGGCGCGGTGGCCAAGGCAGGTTCGGCCGTCGTCGTCAACTACACGGGCGAGCTGTACTCGAACGACAAGGTGTTCGACTCCTCGTGGACGCGCCACCAGACGTTCGGTCCGTTCACGCTCGGCCAGGGTGCGGTGATCAAGGGCTGGGACCAGGGCGTCGTCGGGATGAAGGTGGGCGGCCGGAGGGAGCTGATCATCCCGGCCAAGCTGGCCTACGGCAAGGCCGGCAGCGGTTCCACGATTCCGCCTAACTCGGCGCTCGTCTTCGTCGTCGACCTCCTGTCTTCGACGGGCTGACCTGCTCCTCGGGCGTGGGGAGATGGGCCCGGTACAGGGGCTCGTGGTCGGCAACGCCCTTGAGCCGGAAGCGCCCGGCCGCTGACCACTCGAAGGCCTCGCGCGTCTGATCGCGCACCTCGCGGGTGGCCAGCACGGTGTCGGGCCTGGCCACGCCGGTCACCCGGCTGGCCAGGTTGACCGCGTGACCGAAGTAATCGCCTGCGCGCTGGACGGTGGGACCGCAGGCGATCCCGGCCCGCAGACTGGGCAGGTCGGACCGCTGGACGGCCTCGACGAGGTCCAGGGCGGCGCGCACCAGCGGCTCGGGCTCGGAGCTGACCAGCATCACGGCGTCACCGATCGTCTTGACCAGACGGACCGGCGACTGGGTGTGCTCGGTCGCCAGGTCGGCCAGCTGGCTCGCGAGCGTGCCGAGCTCCTCCACCTCCAGCTCCCCGCCCAGCCGGGTGAACCCGACCAGATCGGCGAAGCACACGTTCAGGTCGGTCTGGCCGGCCAGGCGCCCGGTTTCCCGTTCCTCCTGGCGCAGCCTGGCCCGGTGCACGCTCTCCCGCAGGTGGGCGCTGAACGCCGCCTCCATCACCGGGGTGAGCGCCGGGGTGAGCTCCTCGGCCAGCCGGTCGAAGCGCTCGGCCACCTCGGCCTCACTGTCCCCGGCCTGGAGAAACGTCTCCGCTCCGGCGGCGGCCACGGTGGCGGCCAGCCGGGACATGCTCTCGCCCATCACCCGAGAGAGCTCTGACATCGTCTCCAGGCTGAACCCGGCGTCGATGAACCGTTTCAGCGAGCGGGCCTGCTCGACATCCGCATCGGTGAACACGACATCATCCGGGCCCGCCACCGGCAGACCCAGCTGGCGGCGCATGCGCAGCAGGACCTCGGCCGGCGCTCCCGTGATCTCCTCCAGGTCTTTGGCCGTATGGCGGCCAGCCAGCCGGCGCTCCACCGGCAGCAGGGCCAGCCGGTCCTCGCGCACCGCATCGATCAGCTCCTGTTCGGTGGCGCCGTCCTTCCTCAGGCGCTCCAGAAGTTCCAGGCGGGCTTCCCGATCGGCGCCGTCGAGGCCGTCGAGCAGCCCGGCTTGGGCGAAGTCCATCCCGGCATCCTCCACCAAATCCGGCGCTTCCGCTAGCATCGTCGGCCCTCGCGGGTGGCCTGCCGGGTCCCCGTCCAGACGACACGACTAGCTCAAAATCTGAACATGCTGTCCATCCTGATGCCGGTCTACAACGAGCGCGAACGCGTCGAGCAGGCGATCTCCGAGGTGCTCAGCACCGAGCTTCCCACGGACTTCGAGCTGGTGATCGTCGATGACGGCTCCACCGACGGGACGCGCGAGATCCTCCGCGACCACGACTGGGGCGAACGCGTGCGGCTGTTCGAGCACGAGCTCAACCAGGGCAAGGGCGCCGCCATCCAGACGGCGCTGCGGGAAGCGCGGGGCGAGTTCTCGTGCATCTTTGACGCGGATCTCGAATACGACCCGGCCGACCTGGCGCTGCTGATGCCGGCGCTGGTGGATGGGCGGGCCAACGCCTGCTTCGGCGTCCGCGCCTTCGACGGGTACACCAGCCACTCGTTCCTGTTCGTGCTGGGCAACAAGGGCGTCACGCTGGCCTGCAACATGCTGTTCAACGTGTACCTGCACGACATCATGACCTGCCACAAGATGATCCGGACCGACGTGTTCCGGAGCCTGGCGCTGCAGTCGGCCGGGTTCGCGATCGAGCCGGAGATCACCGCGCGCCTGGTCCAGAAGGGCGAGCGGATCTTCGAGGTCCCGGTGCACTACCGGGCCCGCTCCAACGAGGAGGGCAAGAAGCTCACCGCGGTGGATGGCTTCCGGGTGGTGGCGACCCTGCTGCGCTGCCGGTTCTCTACCGCGGCCTGAGCTCGTATCGTCGAGCCGGTGGCGGTCTCCTCGTCAGCGACAGCCGGACATGCGCCGGCCCGCGCGCACCCGACTGAGCCCTCATCGAGGCGCGCGCGGCTGCTTGGCTCACCGATGCTGCGCTGGTGGGCGATCTCGCTCGTGCTGGCCCTGATCAGCCTCGCCTGGCCGACGATCCCGTCGTATGACCCGTTCTCCTGGGTGGTTTGGGGGCGGGAGGTCTCGGACGCGCACATCAGCTTCTTTGTCGGCGGCGGGCCGTCCTGGAAGCCCCTGCCTTTCCTGTTCACCACCGTGTACGGGCTGTTCGGCAGCGTGGCGCCCGCGCTGTGGGTCGTCACCGAGCGGATGGGCGCGATCGCCGGGCTCGTGGCGGCGTGGCGGCTGACCGACCTGCTCTGTGCCCGGGCGGGGCTGCCGCGCTGGCTGGGTTGGGTGTGCGGCGTGGTCTCGGCCGCGGCCGTGCTCCTGACGATCGACTGGTCCTACTACTTCTTCCGCGGCGCCTCCGAGCCCGTGCTGATCGCCTGCGCATTGTGGGCGGTGGATCGGGCGCTGGCCCGGCGGCACGGTCAGGCCTGGTTCATGCTGTGCTGCGAGGGGCTGATGCGCCCCGAGGCGTGGCCGTTCCTGCTCGTCTATGGAGCCTGGTTGTTCTGGCGCTCGCCTGCGATGCGGTTCTGGGTCGTGGCCGGTTTGGTGGCTCAGCCGGTTGGCTGGTTCGTGCCCCCCTGGATCAGTACCGGGCAGCCGTTCCTGGCCGCCACGCACGCATCGGAGTACAACGGGCACCTGGGCGCCAATCCGTTCGTGACCGTGGTCAAACGGGGTGAGTCGCTGCAACCACTGCCGGCTTTGGGCGCGGCAGTGGTCGGGGTCGTCCTGTCCGTCGTGCTCGCCTGGCGCGCGACGATCGACGGCCTGAGCTCTGCCTGGCGGACCCGAGGCCGCTCCGGGCTGGAGCGTGTGCCCCTGGAGCTGTGGCTGGCCGTCGCCGTGATCGCCTGGTGGGTTGTCGTCGTCGGCATGACCCTCGATG
>DASZMP010000101.1:0-11536 GCA_035551795.1 Solirubrobacteraceae bacterium
GACAACGACATTCCAGAGGCCGCCCAGCCCTCCGCCGGGGCCCGCCTGGCGGGGCAGCTCGACTGCTGAGGACATCCCGCTCAGCATAACGGTCGGGCGCGCTCGCTCTGGGCGTGTCCTCGCGGCAAATGGTCGGTTTGAGGTGGGGTGGGGGGGAACGAGCGCACCACCCGGACCAGCGCGGCGCCACACGCTCAACCGGCGGGGCGCTTGTCCCAGTAGCGCCGCAGGCCGGCGTAGGACTGCTCGAACGGCACCGCCTGCGCGTAGGCGGCCAGCACCTCACCCGAGGTGACCGCGGCCAGGTCGTCGCGCACGCCGCGCTCCCAGTCCGACACATCCCGATCGCGGGCCATCTCGGCCCAGCGGTCCAGTCGCTCTCCCAGATCGGCCAGCTGGCCGTCGACCTGGTCGCTGGCTCCGAAGTGGGTGTAGGCCAGGCGCGAGGGCCGCCAGGCCCCGATCCTCGCCAGTGAGCCGTGCCACGCCGCCAGGTCGATGTCGGGCGGCGGCGTGGGCGGGATCACCGGCCCGTCGGGGGTGATCCGCACGCCGCCGGTATCCCCCACGAATGCGGTCCCGCTGCTGTGCAGGTAGGAGACGTGGTGCGAGGCATGACCCGGTGTGTAGGCCACCTCGAACTCATCGTCGGCCACCCGCAGCCGCTCTCCCCCCCGCAGGACGTGCAGGCGCTCCTCGGGCACCGCCTCGAACGCCCCCCACAGACGGTCCATGTCCTCCCCGTACAGGCGGCGGGCGCTGTTGAGCAAGCGCTCGGGCGAGACCATGTGCGGAGCTCCCCGCTCGTGCACGTAAACCTGCAGGTCGGGCCAGCGTGCCGCCAGCGAACCGCTGGCGCCTGCGTGATCCAGATGTATGTGCGTCAACAGCAGAGCCCGGGGTCGCTCGTCTGCCAGGGCCTCGAGCAGCGTGTCCAGGCATGAGCCCGGCCCGGGGTCGATCAGGACCTCACCGACCTGCCAGCAGCAGATGACCCTCTCTCGCCCGAGGTGCCGGCAGTCAATCGCCCGCAAGCTGCGGACCCTCTCCCCGATCTCCCTTGGATCCCGGGGGGAGTTCGCCGTCCGGGGCATCAGCGTCTGACTCGAACAGCTCCTCGACGTCATAGGCCTGGGTGGCCCCGTCCGGGTCGCCGGCCTCGGCCGGCAGCAACTCGACGTCGGCGGGAAGCTCGGGGATCTCCGAGGTGGCGGCGGTAATCTCACCCGGATCCTCGCCCACCTCGTCGGCCGGGAAGCGCTGAGCGGCCGCCTCGGCCGCTTCCAGCAGCTGCTGGGATAGGAAGCGGATATCGGCCAGGATGCGCTCACGCTCGCCCCAGATGCGGTCAGCGTCAACGTCCAGCTCCTGCAGCCGCGTCTGGGCGTTGGCCGTGATCTGGGCGGCATCCCGGTGTGAGGCGCCGATCCGCTCGTCCGCCTCGCGACGCGCGTTCTCGGTCAGTTCGCGGGCCTCGCGCTGCGACGAGGTCCTCAGCTCCTCCGACTCGCGGCGCGCCGACTCGAGCAGCCGGTCTGCCTCGGCGCGTGCCTCCCTGGTCAGCTGGTCGGCGGTCTCGTGGGCCTGCTGGAGGATCCCCGACACCTCCCCTCCGACCTGCTCGAGCCGGCGCTGCACGGCTCCATCGGGCGTGCGCTCCTGCTCGAGCTCGTCGATGTGGCGCTCCAGAGACGCGACGTACTCGTCGACCTCTTCACGGTCGTAGCCGCCGACTATGGCCTGCTTGAAGGCGGCGCTGCTTCTGATGGCGGGGAGTTGATCGGTCATCGTCATTCAGGCTACTTCGTAGGCGGCCTCCGAAATCCTTGCCGTTCGCCGGCGATACGTGCTCCACGTCCATGGCCACTGGCTCGGATCGTTACCGTGGCCGTCCACGTACCAGTTGGTGCAACCACTGTGCCACACCGTGCCCCGAAGTCGCGCCCGGAGCTCGCGGTCAAAGGCCGCGGCCGCGTCCTCGCGCACCGCGATCCGCCCCGCCCGCCGGCGGTCCATCTCCCCAAGCGCCGCGATCACGTGCGCCACCCCTTGCAGCCCAGCTCGTCTGGGGGGGTGACCTTCCGGCGCAACTCCGGATCCGAGATCGCCCGGTTGATGTTCCAGCGGCCCACCGCCCGGAATGGCGCCAGCAGCCAGCGGTGCCTGGTCATCGCGGCCGCGGCAAGCTCGTGGAAGGCGAAGTTGGCCTGCCGGTCTGCGCGCTGCAGCGCGGGGAAGCGCTCGAACAACCGCCTGGCCCTGTCGCTGTAGGCAAAGTCCCCCCGGAGAATCGTCCAGCCCGGAGACCTCTGGTACACGGTCGAGCCGGTTCACCGCCGGCTGGATGGCCGGGACGATCTGGATCGCGCTGCAACCGGTCCCGATCACGGCCACCCGCCCGTCCCTCGAGCGGCACGTCGTGGCGCCAGCGGGCTGAGTGGAAGGCGGGACCGGCGAACCGCTCGAGACCGGGGATGGCCGGCTCCTGGGGCGTCGAGAGCTGCCCGCAGGCGGTGATCAGAATGTCGGCCTCAGCCGGTCCGGCTGATGTGGACAGGTGCCAGCGCCGCTGGCCGGGGTCCCAGCGCGCGATCGTGACCTCGACCCCCGTGCGCACGCGTCCCTGCACCCCGTGCTCGCGCACCACCTCCTCGACGTATTCCTGGATCTCAGGCTGGGGCGCATAGCGCCGCGACCACCGAGGATTAGGCGCGAACGAGAACTCGTAGAGGTGCGAGGGAATGTCGCACACCGCCCCGGGATACGTGTTGTCATGCCAGACGCCGCCGAGCCGTTCGCTGCGCTCGAACACGGTCACGTCCGCATAGCCGGCCCGGTGCAGCATGACCAGCGCCGCCGCGCCGCCGAAACCACCTCCGACGACTGCAATCGAGGGCATGACCGGTAGCCTATCTGGGGATGTCCGAGCCGGTTTCGCCGCGCCTTCCGGAGCCAGATCGCCCCTGGATGATGCGCACATACGCAGGGCATTCCGATGCCGAGCGCTCCAACGAGCTGTATCGCCGCAACCTGGCCAAGGGCCAGACCGGGCTGTCGATCGCGTTCGATCTGCCCACCCAGACCGGCTATGACCCTGACCACGAGCTGGCTCGGGGCGAGGTGGGCAAGGTCGGCGTGTCGATCGCCCACCGCGGCGACATGCGCACGCTGCTGCACGACATTCCGCTCGATCAGATGAACACCTCGATGACGATCAACGCGACCGCGGCCTGGCTGCTGTCTCTGTATATCGTCGCCGCCGAAGATCAGGACCCGCCCACCCCCGAGGACCAGCTCCAGGGCACGACCCAGAACGACATCCTCAAGGAGTATCTGAGCCGCGGCACGTATGCGTTCCCGCCCGCTCCCAGCATGCGGCTGATCGCCGACACGATTGCCTACACGGTCACCCACGTCCCCAAGTGGAACCCGATCAACATCAGCTCCTACCACCTCCAGGAGGCCGGCGCCACGCCGATCCAGGAGATCGCCTACAGCATGAGCAACGCGATCGCCGTGCTGGACGCCGTGCGTGAACGGGTCGATGAGTCGCTGATCGGCGAGGTGTTCGGACGGATCTCGTTCTTCGTCAACGCGGGCGTGCGCTTCGTCGAGGAGCACGCCAAGCTGCGGGTGATGGGGCAGCTGTGGGAGGCGCTGGGGCGCGAGCGCTACGGCGTCGAGGATCCGCGACATCTGCGGTTCCGCTACGGCGTGCAGGTCAACTCGCTGGGGCTGACCGAAGCCCAGCCTGAGAACAACGTCTACCGGATCGCCCTGGAGGCACTGGCGGTGACGCTCGGCCGCGACGCCCGGGCGCGGGCGATCCAGCTGCCGGCGTGGAACGAGGCGCTCGGTCTCCCCCGCCCCTGGGACCAGCAGTGGTCGCTGCGGCTGCAGCAGATCCTCGCCTACGAGACCGATCTGCTCGAGTACGGCGACATCTTCGAGGGCTCCAAGGTGATGGACGGCCTGGTGGCCGAGCTGGCGGACGGCGCCCGCGAGGAGATGCAGCGGGTGGCCGAGCTGGGAGGCGCCGTGGAGGCGGTCGACTACATGAAATCCGCCCTGGTCGAGTCCCACCGCGAGCGCTGGCGGCGAATCGAGTCCGGCGAGCTGACCGTGGTGGGCATGAACCGCTTCGAGGAGACCGAGCCCTCGCCACTGACCACCGCCGAGGACGGCGGCATCCTGGTCGTCGATCCGGCCGTCGAACGCGAGCGGCGCGAGGCGCTCGACGCCTGGCGATCGGAGCGCGACGAGGCGGCGGCCCAGGCGGCGCTCGCAGAGCTGGCGCGCGTGGCCAGGGACGACGGCGAGAACATCATGCCCGCCTCGATCGCCGCCGCCCGGGCCGGCGTGACCACCGGTGAGTGGGCGCAGACGCTGCGCGAGGTGTTCGGCGAGTACCGGGCGCCCACCGGCGTAGGCGACGCGGCCGCCGTGTCCAGCGACGAGGTGGCCGGGGTCCGCGACGAGGTGGAGCGGGTCTCGGAGGCCCTGGGGCGCCGGTTGAAGTTCCTGGTCGGCAAGCCCGGGCTCGACGGCCACTCCAACGGCGCCGAGCAGATCGCCGTGCGCGCCCGCGACGCCGGGATGGACGTCGTCTACGAGGGCATCCGGCTGACGCCGTCGCAGATCGCCACGTCGGCCGCCCAGGAGGGCGTGCACGTGATCGGGCTGTCGATCCTGTCGGGCTCGCACGCCGAGCTGATCCCCTCCGTGCTCAACGCGCTGAAGGAGGCCGGCGTCGGTGACGTGCCGGTGGTGGTGGGCGGCATCATCCCCGAGGCCGACGCCGCCGCGCTACGCGAGGCCGGCGTGGCCGCCGTGTACACGCCCAAGGATTGGGATCTCAACCAGATGATGCGGGACATCGTCGGCCTGGTCGCCGAACGGAACTCAGTGGCCGCTTGAGCGAACTGGCCGAGCGGCTGCGCGCGGGCGACTTGAGCGTCGCGCCCGCCGTGCTCAATCTGATGGAGAGCCGGGTGCCCGACGCGCGGGCCCAGGCCGCCGAGCTGCTTGCCGCCGTATCCCCCTCTACCCTCGGGCGGGAGGCCGAGGCCCATGTGGTGGGAGTGACCGGTCCGCCCGGAGTGGGCAAGTCATCGCTCCTGTCCCGGCTGCTGGGCGCCTGGCGCCAGCGCGGTCGCTCCGTGGCGGTGCTGGCCGTGGACCCCAGCTCGAGGCGCTCAGGGGGGGCGCTGCTCGGCGACCGCGCCCGAATCGAGCACAGCCCGGCCGACAAGCAGGTGTTCATCCGCTCGATGGCCGCGGGCGACCGGCTGGGCGGTCTGGCGCCGGCGACCCGCGCCGCCGCCGAGGCGCTGGCCGTGGCCTTCGACGTGGTGGTGATCGAAACCGTCGGGGTAGGGCAGTCCGAGACCGAGGTGGCCGACGCCGCGGACACGGTGGCGGTGGTGATCCAGCCGGGCTCGGGCGACGTCCTGCAGTTCCTCAAGGCGGGGATCATGGAGGTGCCCGACGTGCTGGTGGTCACCAAGGCCGACCTGGGCCGGCTGGCTCAGCGCGCGATCGCCGACCTGCGCGCGGCGCTGCGCTCCCTGGGGGCCCGGGACACCGAAGTCGTGGCGGTGTCCTCGGTGGCTCCCCCATCGGGAATCGACGAGCTGCTCGACGCGCTCGACGCTCACCGAGATCGACTCGATCTGGGCGCCCGGCGGCTTGGGGCTCGCCGGGCGCACGCGCTGTCGGAGTTCGCGGCCGAGTACGGAGAGCACGGGCTGCGGTCCCTGGGCGGACGCCGGCAGGCGCAGGCGTGGCTGGCCGAGCAGGATCCGGGGCTCGACGTGCCCACGCTGGTCTCGGAGCTCGAGGAGCGCGGCCGCGCGAACCGGGGCAGCTGAGCCGGCAAGCCAGCTGCCCCGAGAGCCCACGTCGTCGGCGAGGTAGCCTTTCCCCTATGGAGCCACTGCGCGACGGACACGGACGGCTTATCGGCGACCTGCGGGTATCGGTCACCGACAGGTGCAATTTCCGCTGCCAGTACTGCATGCCGGCCGAGGGGCTGCCGTGGCTGGAGCGCTCGGAGGTGCTCACGTTCGAGGAGATCACGCGGCTGGTCGATGTGATCAGCGCGATGGGCGTGCACGACGTGCGCCTAACCGGCGGCGAGCCACTGGTCCGCCGCGCCTTCCCCACGCTCGTGGCGATGCTGAACGGGCTTCCGGCCGTGCGCGACCTGAGCGTGACCACCAACGGGTTCCTGCTGGAGCGCGATGCCGAGGCGCTGGTGGCAGCCGGGATCGGTCGCTTCAACGTTTCGATCGACTCGCTGCAGCGCGACCGCTTCTACGAGCTGACTCGCCGTGACGCCCTGGCCCAGGTGCTGCGGGGACTGGACCGGCTTGCCAGTTTCCCCCAGGCTCACCCGATCAAGATCAACGCGGTGGCCATCCGGGGCTTCACCGAGGAAGAGGTGCCCGCGTTCGTGGAGCTGGCCCGGCGCACACCGTACGAGGTGAGGTTCATCGAGTTCATGCCGCTGGACGCCGACCACGGGTGGAGCTCTGACGCTGTGCTCACCGGCGCCGAGCTGCGGTCGATGATCGACGCCATCCACCCGCTCGATGAGCTCGAGCGGGAGCCGAGCGCCACGGCGCGGGTGTACCGGTTCGCCGACGGCCGCGGGCGCATCGGTTTCATCAACCCGGTGTCCGAGCCGTTTTGCTCTGACTGCAACCGGATCCGGCTGACCGCCGATGGGCGCTTGCGCACCTGCCTGTTCTCGCTGCGCGAAACGGACCTACGGGGACCGCTGCGCGCGGGCGCAGACGATGCTGACCTGCAGCAGATCATCCGTGACGCCGTGTGGCTCAAGGAGCTCAAGCATCGGATCGGCGAACCCGGCTTCGTGCAGCCCGCGCGCACGATGAGCGCCATCGGCGGTTAACCGGGGCGCAATCTCCGGTCGTCACAATCTGAGCAGGCATGCTCCTGCTGATGTTGTTCGCGCTGGTGGCAGGTGCCGGGACCGCCATCACGCCCTGTGTGCTCCCGGTGCTGCCTGCGCTGCTGTCCGCCAGCTCGCTGGGCGGGCGACGGCGACCGCTGGGAATCGTGCTCGGGTTGGCCATCGCGTTCACGGTGGCGATCGTGGCGCTGGCCCAGCTGGTGAAGGGCGTCGGCCTGGCCTCCGGAGCGGCCCGCGATCTGGCGATCGCGCTGCTGATCGCGTTCGGCGTGGTCCTGCTCGTGCCGGGGCTGGCCGCCCGCGTGCAGGCGCCGCTGTCAAGGCTGGCCCGGTTCGGCCCCCGCACCCGCGGTGACGGCTTCTGGAGCGGCCTGGCGGTGGGCGGCGCGCTGGGGTTCGTGTGCGCGCCCTGCGCGGGGCCGATTCTGGCCGCCGTCACATCGGTGAGCGCCTCCATGGGGCCGACCGCGCAGGTGGTGGCGGTGGCCATCTGCTACTCGATCGGGCTGTCGGCGATGATGCTTCTCTACGGGTTCGGGGGCCGGGCGGTGCTGGGGCGGGTGCGGCGGTTCGCTCGCGGGGACCTGGTCGAGCGGGGGCTGGGCGGCGTGCTCCTGGCGACCGGCGTGCTGATGGTCTTCAACGTCGATGTGCGCTTCGAGGAGGCGCTGGCCCGCGACACCTCGCTGCCGGCGTTCCTGGTCGATCCCACCCGGTCGCTGGAGAACTCGAATGCGGCGCAGAAGGGCCTGGCGTCACTGCGCCCCGAGTCGCGCTTTGCGCTGGCGGCCAAGCGGGCGCGGGTGATGCTGCCCGACCTGGCGCCGGCCCCCAATTTCACCGACACCCAGGATTGGTTCGACACCCCCGGGGACCGGCCGCTGTCGCTGACCTCGCTGCGAGGCCACGTGGTGCTGGTCGACTTCTGGACCTACACGTGCATCAACTGCATCCGCACACTGCCGTTCGTGGAGGGCCTGTACCGTCACTACCACCGCTACGGGCTGGACGTGGTCGGCGTGGAGACGCCGGAGTTCACGTTCGAGCAGATCGCCTCCAACGTCCGCCAGGCGATCCACTCGGATGGGATCACCTACCCCGTGGTCCAGGACAACCACTACGGCACCTGGGACGCCTACCAGAACCAGTCCTGGCCGGCCGAGTATCTGATCGATGCGCACGGCAACGTGCGCCACACGCAGGTCGGCGAGGGCGACTACGCCGTGGACGAGCTGGACGTGCGGGCGCTGCTGCGAGCTGCGGGGGCCAAGCATCTGCCGGGGTCGATGACCGCGCACGCGATCATTCCGTCGAGGAACGTCGGGACGCAGGAGACCTACCTGAACCCGCAGCGCGCGCAGGGGTTCGTGACGGCGCTGCGCGAGGGCGTGCACACCTACCAGGCACCGTCGGATGTCAGTCTCGACCAGTGGGCGCTCGGCGGAACCTGGAGCATCGGCCCGGAGTCGATCACGCCGGTGGGGTCCAACGGGGTGATCGAGGGCGGGATCCAGGCCCGCGACGTGTACCTGGTCATGATCTCGGCGGGTGGCGTGGCCCGGCGAGGACGCGTGCTGCTGGGGGGCAAGCCGATCCCGGCTCGCTACGCCGGCTCCGACGTCGGCCCAGGCGGTTGGTTCACGGTCCACAGCGAGCGCCTGTACAGCCTCGTCAAGTTGCCGACAGATGCGACATTCCTACTCGAGGTGCGGCTGCCACCGGGGGTGAGCGCCTACGACTTCACCTTCGGCTGATCCGGGGGGCGAAGCCGCGCCGCCCGTCCGTTGGGGGCGGCCTTTACACTTCGCTTAATCATTGCCCAGAGGGCTGGGCAGCGGGGGACGCCACGGATGAACACACCACACAACCCGACGATCGCGCGTGTGGTGACGGTGCTGGCGTCGATGGCGGTCGCGTTGGGCATCTCGGGAAGCGCGATGGCGACGACGAGCAGGGGGACGCCGTCCCCGAGCCTGATCAATCCAGGCGCCACCTGCGGGGTCGCGGCGCATCATTTTCCGAAGGACCATCTGAAGGTGATCGGGCGGCGCCTCAAGGACACCCAGAGGCACGTGATCGTCCCGGAGGGCATCTCCGTGGTGGGCGGCCCGGAGGAGCGCGACTACGGCGCGGCTGGGCCGGCCACACTGGCCCAGATCGAGGCCGCGCACGCGGGGTGGCACGTCAACTCACAACGCCTGCAGGTCAGTGAGGCGAACCTCATCAACCGGCCGACCAGCGGCTACGGCTATAACCGGAAGTTCGCCGAGTACCTGAACCGGATGATCTGCCGGATCCTCGGCTACCACGAGATCCCGATCGTCAACGACAACACCTGGTTCACCGGCAACCGGCCGGGTCCCACCGCCACGACCGTCAAGTTCTGGCAGTACATGAGCCTGAACTACCGCAGGTGGCCGGTGATCTTCGACCTGTTCAACGAGCCGCGGCTCAAGTGGGACGGGAAGAACGGCCCGCTGATGTCCGACTCCCGGATCTGGAGGCTCTGGAAGTGGGGCGGCAAGGTCGCCGGCGTGCGATACGTCGGGATGCAATCGCTGGTCAACGACATCCGCAACCGCTACCACGCGGGCAACGTGATGTGGGTGGAGTCGGCGTACGAGACATCACACACCGCGCAGCTCCTGGGCCACCTGCTGTCCGGCCGGAACCTCATGTACTCCTTCCACAAGCTCAAGCTCGACCAGCCCGCGATGTGGCAGGCGGTCGGTGCGCTGGGGGATCGCGGGATTGCCCTGGTGGACGGCGAGTGGACGGCGTTCGCGGCGCTCAATCGGCCGTGGGAGTGCTACTCGGACGCCTACACGGCTGCGCCGGCCTACCTGGACTACTGGAAGTCGAAGGGCGTCGGGATCGAAGCGTGGTCGCTACAGCCGGGGTCTCTGGTCCACCCCAAGGCCGGGGTCACGGTGCACGACGGCAACTACCTCGGCTTCACCACGAATGCCGCGCTGCTCGAGGTGCCGAACGTGATGCGCTCCGACTTCGGCTGCAACAGCCAGAGCCTCGGGCAGGGGGCCGGAACCCTGGTGATGGATTACTTCAAGCACACCACCGTGCCCGCCCCGCGGGCGCTGTTCGCCTCCGCCGGCTGACTCAGGCGGGCCTCTCGGACCCGGGCCTGGGGCGGGCCAGAAGACCGCTGGCCACGAGCAGATCCTCGGGGGAGTTCACGTTGAACAGCTCGTCAGGGTCGGTGACCTCGATGTGCAGCGGGCGGATGCCGGCCACCACCCGGAGGACCGGGTCGGTCGCCCGCGCGGCCGCCGGGCGCAGCAGCTCGGCGGCAGCCGGCTGGTAGCAGCCGAGCAACGGTTGGATCTGACCTCGGCAGCTGGCGATCGCCGCCGGAGCACCGTGGAGGTCACAGTGAACGATCCGGGCGATCAGCGCCGGGGTGACCAGCGGCAGATCGGCGGCGCACACCATCACCGGCCGGTTCTCGGAGAGCTCCAGTGCCTGGACGATTCCGGTCAGGGGATGGCGGGGTTCGGCCGGCTCGATCCAGACCATCACTCCGGGGAGAGGCGGCAGCAGCACATCGGGCTTGGTGATCACGGCCACCTCGTCGAGAACGCCCCGCAGCGCCTGCAGGGGAAACTCGATCAGCGGGCGCCCCCGGAGGTGGACGGTGAGCTTCGAACCGCCCATCCGGGTCCCCCGGCCACCGGCCAGCACCACGCCGATCGGTGACGGGTTAGCACGCACTAAACTCGGGGTGATGGAGGGCTCGACCGAGGTTCGCAGCTGGCTGCGCTGCTACCGCTGTTGGTCTCAGAACCTGGAGGTTCAGGTCCACTACGAGGGCATCCACCGCATCGACCCCGAGACCGGCGAGCGCGCTGAGGTCGTCGATGAGATGCAGGAGGCGGTGGTGCAGTGCCTGGAGTGCATGCACGACCAGCCCCACCTGGGCTTTCACAACGGGCGGGTCGAGCCCGTGGAGGACCGATGGGAGCGGATGATCGCCGGCACGCCGTGGGTGGCCTCCTGCACGGTCACCGTGGAGTCCGACGATGTGGAGACCTGTTCCGGCCCGGAGGCCGGAGATGCCCTGTCCTACGCCGCGTTCGGGGACCACGGCACCCGGGAGTTCTTCACCCACGTGCGCTTTCACAAGCACGACGAGGACCGGATCGTGGTCCACCTGCTGGTCGAGCTGTACGCCCGGTCGATCGACGAGGCGACCGAGGTTCTGGAGGAGGCGGCGCGGGGCATGCTGACCATCACCTCGCTGGCCGAGGAGGCGCGTCCACCGGCCTCCACCGGGCGCGACGCGCACTGAGAGCGCTCTAGGCGCCCCGGCTGGGCGCCGGAATGCTGGCGTCGGCGGGACCAGAACGCCTGCGGGTGCGGCGGGAGGAGCCACGCAGGACCAACCCTAGCTGGACGGCGATCAGCGCGAGGGCCACCGGGACGGTGGCCGGCAGCTCGTTGATGACCAGGAACAGCAGGTCAAATAGCGCGGCGAACAGCAGCGTGAGCAGGGCGGCCATGCGCTGAAGGCCGGGGTCTCGGGCAAACGAAGCGCCCAGCAGAGCAGCCACGAACATGTCGCCGTAGCCCATGTTGACCGTG
>DASZMP010000102.1:0-22902 GCA_035551795.1 Solirubrobacteraceae bacterium
CGCGATCGCCGCCGCCACCAGGTCTGTGAACGAGGCGAGCCGTTCTTCGGTGCCCTCCGGCAGCGGCCGCTCCGCCCCCGAGCTTGCGGTCATCACGCCCCACAGATGGCCGTCGACGACGATCGGCGTCCCGACCGCCGAGCGTACGCCCCGCTGATGGAGGTCCATCCCGTGCTCGTCGGTTGCATCGGCATAGCTGTCGACTCGGGCCGGACGGCCGGTGTCGACCACCAGCGTGATCACGCTCTTACCTCCGACCCTCCAGCGATGTCCGACGGGGAAGAACTCCTTGACCCGACCGGCGATCGCGACGTTCGTCATCGACCCATCGGATTCGCAGCGGGCCAGTGCCGCGGAGTCGAGGCCGAGCAGCTGCAGCGCCTCCTCGGTAACGGCCGCGAACGCTTCCTCGGGCGGGAGGCCGCGCGCGACGAGCATCGCGACCCGGCGCAACGCCGCCTGCTCCTCGGCCAGCACATGGGTCTCGTCACTGCTCAATCCGGCTCCCGATCCGATCTCGCCCCATTCTCCCGCTTCACCGGCGATTGTGTGCACGCCGCGATCATTTGCCGACATTCTCACCAACGGGCTAAAGCTCGATCCGCCGGTCGGCTCGCCGAGAGGTCGGGCTCGTACGCGGCGCGCTACTTAGATAATTCTGCGCAAGCTCTCAGGTTTCTCCGGGTGGCGCTTCCGAGCGTGCAGGCCGCCCAACACACCCGGACGCCCGAGGAGCCCGCGGCGCGCGCCTGATCCTCGGCGAACGGTCATCGGTCGTTCGCCGGGCTTCGGGTCCTGGGTCGCGGTGCCCTCGGGGTTCCAGGAGTCGAGGGACAGCCTGACGGTCGAACCTCGGTGTGAGCTGACCTCAAGCTGAGAGATCCCCGAGCGCTGCCCGGGTAGGGATTCCCCTACCGAGCCGTCCGGAAGTCTGGGGTGGGACGCTCCGGAACTTGGGGAGGGGCCCCCGGAAGTCGGGGGGGAATTTATCCGGCGGATCCGCATGTACGGCCACGAGACCGGTTGAGAACCTGGGCCTCATCCAGGTGACCGGTCAATACCGGCGGTCACTCATCCCACTCCAAGGAGGAGCAATGTCAGCTACAGACTTGACCCGGAATCTCCGGTCAAGAGCACGCACCACGGTCACCGCCCTCACGGTCGCGACCGTTGGTCTCGTCCTGATCGTCCTGGCGGCGACCGGCGCGTTCAGCGGGTCGAGCACAGTCGGGCAGGTCACGCTTCATTTGACCGCTGCCACGACCCCCGCCGGGGGGACCCCGAACGCCCAGCAGTATCCGTTCGGCGCACCCAGCAGTACCCCTGACTACAGCGTTCCGCAGCCGCCCGGCGAGTCCTCGCTGGTGACGACGGTTGGGACGAAGACGACCCAGCGCATCTACGGCGCAAATCCCTATCAGGAGGCGGTTTCGGTCACGCAGCACATCTGGCCGGCCGCGCTCCCAGAGAACGCGCCGAACGAGAACAACAACGTCCCCGACCGCCCGTGGGGGCTCACGCTGTTGACTCCGGATAACGCGCTCACGGCGATCACGGCGACACCGTTGATCCATTTCCCCGATGACGCACCGGTCCTGTATGTGACACGCAACGGGATTCCGAAGGTGACCGCGGATGAGATCAAGCGCCTCGGCGACACCGGGATCTCGCGCTACCACAACGTGGATGCGTTCCTCGTCGGCGCCGCCGCCAATCCTGGCGTCGAGAAGGAGCTGACGGCGATGGGCCTGAAGTACGTCACCGTCACCGCACCGAGCATCCCGGCCCTGGCGAACACGGTGGACCAGCTCTACGGGAGCATCCAGAACCCGGACACGGGCGTGCCGGGAATGGGGGGCGGCACGACGACCGCCGGCGGGCCGGAGAACGTGATGATCGGGTCCATGCAGGGCAACGACTACCAGTACCTGCTGCCCGCGACCCACTGGGTCGCCCACATGGCCACTGGCCTGTTCTGGGTGAACCGCAACTCGGTGCCAGCCGCGACGATCACCGCGCTCCAGCGGCGCGGCGGAAAGGCGAACATCTACCTGTTCGGCGGCCCGCAGCAGATCTCGGCGGCGGTAGCCAAGCAGCTGTCCCAGTACGGCACCGTGGTCCGGATCACGAACAACGACAACGTCGCGTTCAACGCCAACCCGACCGACACCCCGATCGACACGGCGATCGCATTCGCCAAGATGTGGGACCCGGGCGGCATGGTCGGCTGGAAGATCACCGGCCCCGGACACGGGTTCACGCTCATCAACGAGAACAACTGGCAGGCCGCGGTGGCCTCCGCTCCGCTCTCGCACCTGGGCTTCCACGCCCCGCTGCTAATGACCAACAGCGCGAGCGCGCTCCCACCCCAGCTCGACGCGTACTTCAGTTCGGTCGCCCCGACGTACGCGAACACGCCGGCCGACGGCCCGTACAACATGACGTACGTGATCGGCAGCTGGAGCCAGGTCACCTGGGGCGTCCAGGCGCACGTTGACTACATCTCCGAGATGAACAACCGTCGCCTGTGGAACACCACCACCGGTGGCAGTTACAACGACACCCAGCCCAGCGCTGGCTAGCTAGAAAGTGGTCGTCCCGGGCCGGTGGTCGCACATCACCGGCCCGGGAACCGCTTGGCCGTCGCGCTCGCACACCCCGACCTACGAAAGACGAGACACCGATCAACATGGCAATACAAGCCCGGCACCCCCGAACACTTCCCGCAGGCGAGTCCAGTTTTGGCACCGTGCGGCCGGTTTCAGCCGGATCGATTCGGACTGCCGCACGCGCTTACTTCGCGTCCGACGCCCGCCGGGCGATTCAGACCGTATTGGGTCTGATCTGGCTCCTCGACGGAGCCCTGCAGTTCCAATCCTTCATGTACTCGAAGGGCTTTGTTCAGGTGATCACCGGCACCGCGGCTGGCCAGCCCCACTGGCTCGCCAGCAGCATCAAGTGGGCCGCCCACATCTTCCAGTCCAATATCACAGCTTTGAACACGCTCTTTGCGTTGACTCAGGTGATCATCGGGCTGGGCCTGCTGTACCGGCCGACGGTGAAGGGAGCGCTCGCGCTGTCCTTTGCCTGGTCGCTGATCGTTTGGTGGAGCGCCGAGGCATTCGGGTTCCTGTTCAGCAACACCGCCAGCCCGCTCACGGGCGCTCCCGGCGCAGTCCTGCTGTACGCGATCATCGGGCTACTGGTGTGGCCGACCCAGCGTCCGGGAAGCCTGCTCGGGCTCCGCGGTGCGAGGATCACGTGGGCAGCCCTGTGGCTGGTGATGGCGTGGCTGTGGCTTCTGGCTCCGAACAGCACCGCCAACGCGACATCGGGCGCGATCAGCAGCGCGCCCTCAGGTGCCGGCTGGCTGACCAGCCTGCAGCACAGCGCGGCGACCGCAGCCGGCGGCCACGGTCTGGCCATCGCGCTGGTGCTGGCCGGCGTCTCGGCCGCGATCGCTGTGACGGTCGCGCTGAACTGGCGCCCGAGAGCCTTCCTGATCCTGGGCGCCATCCTCAACCTGGCCTACTGGGTGCTCGGGCAAGGCTTCGGCGGAATCCTCACCGGTTCCGGCACCGATCCCAATGCCGGGCCCTTGTTCATCCTCTTAGCGTTCGGGATGTATTCGCTAGTCGGCGTCTAGGAGCCCGCAGTCCGGACGCGACATCAGGAGAGTGCGCCGCACGCGACTGTCCAGCAAGCCGCAACAGCGAGCCGCATGAGATCCGAGACAGGAGGTGGGTATGCCGCGCGGAAGGCGGTGTACCCCTGACCTCGATCCCGAGATGAGGAGGCTGCCGTGCCATTCGATCCGGAGCGCAGCGCCGTCGTTCCGATCGAGTACCAGAAACGACTTCGCCTCGGACGGCGGCGCCCGTTCGAGAGCGACTGCGGGACGTCGAGGCCTTGGAAAACTGATCCACGCCTGGCCACCCTACATGGCGCATACCGCACACTCTCGCGGTCCTCACGAGCGGCTCGGCCTCGTGCCCGTCGCCCGACAAGACAGCCCAACGCAACAGTCAAACACCCCCGAAAGCCCGCCTATACTGGACCCGCGCGGGGAATCATAATCCGCGTGTCGTTCGAGTCCCCCCTCCGCGACGACGCCGACGACCAGCGACGAGTAGTCGCTCGCAAGTGTGGCGAGGAGCGGGGCGCTGGCGTCTTGGGGGCCGTCACACTCGCTTTGCTGTGGTTGGGCGACTCGGCTAGTGATCGGATCACTGGCGTTCCGGTTCGGTACCACTTGGCGTACCAGAACGGACCGCTCGCGCGCTGGCGGACGAAGGGGCGAGAGGTGGGGTGGGGGAGATCCACGACGAGCACTCGACAACTCGCTCCGGCTAGCGGGCAACCATCGGGCAACTGTTCTCACGGGCAACCTTCCGGCTCAGAAGTGGCTCAAATCCTGGCGATTCCTCCACGCAGACTGACCGAACTCGCTAGCTTCACATGCTGTCTCACGGCCTTCTAAGCCGTGGGTCGCAGGTTCGAGTCCTGCCGGGGGCACTGGGGAAGTACGTGCAAATGTGCGATCTCCTCATTCGATAAAGGGAGGCGGGTTTGCTTGGCACTGTCGCGCTACTCAGGTAGCGGGCGAACTCGCTGATCGTCCTGCCCTCTTTCTCGATCCCGTCTGGCTCGGAACCGGAACTTAGTGCGGTGCCGTGCATAATGCCTTCTCCAGGGGCCGGATCAATCATCAGCCAAGGAGGCGCCATGAGGAAACTCGTGCACCCTGCCACGATCGTCGCAACTGCGGCTCTATTCGTGGTTCTCGGAGGCGGAGCGTATGCCGCCACCAATTTGATCCGCCATAAGCAGCTCGCCAAGCATTCGGTGTGGCACGACAACCTGGCGCACGGGGCTGTTCACACGAACAACCTCACCCCGTGGATCAACCGGCAGCTAGGCAAGACGGGTAAGACCGGTGCGAGCGGCTTCAACGGAGCGTTCTACTCCGTCGAGAAATACACGGGGACGGTCAGCACCGGGGCGATCGCCACGGCTGCATGTGACCCGACCAATGACACCAACTCACAGAAGTACGTGGCGATCAGTGGCGGCGTTCAGGACACTGACAGCAGCACCAACATGACGACGAACGCCAACCCGCTACCCGTGGTGGCGTCGTTTCCTGGCCGCATGGACTACAGCACCTTTACGCCGAAGCCAGGTCGGCTGGACGGTTGGATCGTTCAGTTCGGAAATTCCTCGATCACAGGCACTCAGGACAACAACCTGGCTGTCTGGGCACTGTGTGTCCCGGCATCAGACGATGGCGGTCACGTTCCAGTCGTCGTAAATTCGACCACTACCGGCTAGTTCACTTAGGGAGGGTCCGGTTCGCCGGGCCCTCCCCCTAACCTGGGAAGTGGTCCGGGGCTGCGAGTCGTGGTTAGGGTCGTGCCGAGCCGGCAACCTCGTAGGTGAGGATCAGGATGCCGGTGCTGGTCGTGGCACAGTCCACCAGCCGCATCGGTAGCGGATGCGAGGTCTCACGGAATAGCCGCTTGCCAGTCCCGAGCACAAGTGGGTAAACGAACAGGCGGTAGTGATCGATCAGGCTGTACTCGATCAGCGTCTGCGTCAGCTCGCCGCTCCCAAGCACCGTGATGACGCCATCGCCCTCTGACTTGAGGTCATTCACCGACCGTACGACCTCGCCGTCCAGGATCTGCGATCGGGCCCAATCGAGATTTGTCAGGGATCTGGTGACGACGTACTTCGGCGTTGCGTTGAGATGTCGGGCGATCGGGTCCTCGTCCGGCTGGTTGGGCCAGTGCGCTGCCAGGTGTTCGTAGGTCTTGCGGCCGAACAGGTACGCGGTGGTCGCTCCGATCCCCTGGCCTGCGCGTTGCCCGATCTCCTCTGTGGCATACGGGGTGCCCCAGCCGCCGTGCTCAAAGCCGCCCTCGCGATCCTCGTCGGGACCGCCGAAGCTTTGCATGACCCCGTCGAGGGACAGGAACTCGACGACCGCCAGCTTCCTCATCTAGTCGCTCCTCATTCGTCGCTCTCGGGCCAGTATGCGCGCTCAGGTTGTGGACGGCGACCGCCCACGCAGCGAGAGGCGCGCCCGGATCAGCTCGTCCTGGGGTCCGAGCGCGTGCTCGGCGACCGCCGCCCGCGCGGGCTCCACTAGCTGCTCCTGCAGCCGGCGGACGGCATCGAGATGGTCTCCGGTCCAGATCACCTTGATCCCGGTGGAGGTCGCGTGGCCGTCGGGATCGCGCAGGTCGTGAGCGACGGCGTCGGTCAAACGGCCGTCGGCGACCTCGTCCGGTGCGAGCGGATCGGGAACCGTCTCGCGCCCGGTGAGGCCCGCGGCAAAATGGTCATACCACTCGGTCATGTTCCCGGTTGCACTCAACAATTCGGCTTGCGCTGCCGAGCGATCGACGCGGTCGGCACCCCCGCGGTTCCACAGGTCGAGCACAGCGTCCGCGGCGAGCCGCACGCCGGCCACACCGGTGACGAGGCTCGTCACCTCGGACAGAGGAACCGGCTTCGAACCGCGCTCGGTCAGATAGCCGCGGAAGGTGTCATCGAGCCTGCGCGCGGCGGCGGCCGCCCGCAGCGCGTCGCTGCGCGGAGGGGGTGACGGCGGGCTGGCCACGTCACAGCGGCCGACCCCGTACGCGACCGCGCCGGCCAGATATCTGATGCTGTCGGTATACGCCTCGGACAGCGCTCGGCCGAGCGCCGCGCCCGCGCCGCGAGGCCAGAACAGGAGCCCGATGACCATGCTCACCGCCGAGCCGATCGCGACGTCCTCGATCCGCAATAGGCCGATCCTCCATCCCGCGGGCACGAGGATGTTGAACAGGATGAGCAGCGTCATCGTGAAAGCCGCCTGCCCGGCCGCGAACGAGATCGCCGCCGGCGCCAGACCGGCGAACAGGACCACAAACGGGAGCAGCACCCACAGCACTGTCGTGTTGGTGCCGACCACGTAGACGAGCGCGCCTCCGATCACGAACCCGATCATGGTTCCTAGTAGCGCCCGGAGGATGTTCTGGCCGGTGCTGAGCGCGTTCGAGCGCAACACCGCGAGCGTTCCGAACACGACCCAGAATCCGTGCTGGACACTCGATAGATCGGCCACGAGTACCGCGAGACCGAGCGCGACTGCTCCGCGCAGACTGTTGTGCAGCCAGGATGAGCGCCAAGTGACGTGTGCGCCGGCCCGCTCCTGGGCGGACGACAGTGGTCCGGCGAATCCAGCGGGCTGACGGCCGAGGGTCCTTTGCAGCCAGCTACGCCGTGCCGCAGCCGCGGCGTAGTCGGCATTCGTAGCAACCTGCTCGACGACGAAGCTGAGCTCGCGGGCCCGGAAGCTCGGATCGAGGGCGGAGACGACCTCGCCGGCGGTCCGGTTGACGTCAGCCGTGGCCGCGCCGTCGCTCGGAAGCCGGCTCGTGGTTGCCTGCTCAAGCGAGACAAGTGCGTCGCGCATCCGGTCAACCGCGCGGCGCAGGTCAGCACTGGTCTGGCCGGGAGAATCGAGCAGCCCGCCCGTTTGCTCGAGGACCTCGGCCGCAGCGACCTTGACGGCGCCCACGTCCCGACTCGGGAACTTCGGATGGTGCTTCGGCGCCGAATGCAGCACAACGGCGTTCAGCCAGCGCAACTCGTCCACGAGCCGGACCACGGCACGCGCATCTGTCGTCAACCCGGTCGGCCGATACGGAGTCGCGAAGAACAACGTGTGCAGAGCCTCGATTGCCTCATCGGCCGCCGCCACAGCGGCGCGGTACGCCTCCCGATCGGCCGCCGAATCGTCGCTAAGCACGTATGCGATCTCGGCTCTGAGCCGTCCAGCAAGCGCCCGGCTCGCATCGATCGCGCGGTCGCGAATCGGGTTGTGCCCCGGTGCCGGCCAGAGCAGCGAGATCGCGAACAGCGAAACCGCGGCCGCAAGGCCCCACCCGGCGACGCGATCCGGGATCGATGAGGCCGGCGCCGGCAGTGAGACTGGCAGGATGAACGCGAGCAGCAGCGCCGTGGTTGCGCTCGCGAGCACCGAGCTGACCACTCCTGCGAACAGGATCGCGAACGCAACCACCGCCATCGAGATCGCAGCCACCGCGGTCGACTGCGATGCGAGCGTGCCGAGACAGATCAGGAGCGCGCAGGCGACCCCTAGCGCCGCCTGCGCCCAGAGCCGATCGGCGATCGAACCCTGAAAATCGACGAGCAGCAGCATGGCGAACGAGCCGAAGGCGACAAAGTACGAGAGCTCCGGATTGCCGATCACCCTGTCTCCGAGCGCGAACATCGCCGGCATCAGCACCGCGGCGCGCGCCGCGCGGCGGAGCGCGCCGTACCCAGGATCGTGGGCTCGAAGCCAGTCGCGAAACCGAACGCCGGATCCTGTCTTCGTCATTCCGGACATTGCCCGGACATCTTTGCGCGTTCCCAAACCGAACGGACCGCACCCAACGCAAGAGACCCGTGGCGTTGGCGGCGGTTGTCCCGACGTCGTCGCCTCGGCAGCAGCGCTCGTTGCCGGACTTGGCATCAGCGTCGAAGCCGAGTGACGCAACGGTGGGCACAGGACCCTGGCGTTGCACCGGACCGCTCGGCTGGGTTGACGCGGCCGACCAGTCTGGTGCAATTTCGCGTGTGGTCACTCGGCCCCGTATCGAACAGCTGTTGACGGCCGCCTGGGAGCGCCGGGTCGCCGTGGTAGTCGCAGGCGGTGGGTACGGAAAGACGACCGCGCTGCGCCAGCTCGCCTCTGCAGACCGGTCGCGATGGCTCACGCTCAAGGCTCAGGACCGTGCGGTCGAGACCTTCGCTCCGCGGGTGGCCGACGCCGTCGGCGCATCTGGTGGCTACGTCTCGGCGCCGGTGGCCGCGATCGGTGCTACCGACCGTCGGAGCCTCGCCGAGGGACAGGCGACCGCGATTTGCGAGAGCCTTGACACCGAGAGTGGAGAGCTTCTCCTGGTGCTTGACGACGTCGACCATCTCAGGGACGGCGATTCGTCCAGCCAGTTCCTCAGCACGCTCTGTCTCCAGGCGCCGCCTCGGCTGCACCTCGTGCTCAGCGGACGCAACGTGCCGTCGCTCGGGCTTGGCTCGGCACGCGGTAGGGGCGAGCTGATGGAGCTCAACGCTCCGGACCTCGCCTTCAGTCCCGAGGAGACCACATCGCTCCTAGTGGAGCGGTTAGGTCCACCGGCGGCATGTCTCGCCCAGAAATGCTGGGATCTCACCGCAGGGTGGCCGGCGGCCCTGCAGCTGATCGCTGACCGCCTGGCCCGACTGGACCCCGCTCGCTGGGAGCAGACGCTGGAGCAGTTGCGACTTCGCCACGGGCCACCCTGGCGTGAGTTCGCGGCCGATCTGATCGAGCGCGAGGAGCCAGGCGCTCAGCGCATCCTCGCTGTCGCGAGCATTGCGCCGGTCGTCGACGGTGATCTGCTCGCTGCACTGGGGATTCCCGCCGTTGAGGCTGAGCTAGACAACCTTCAGGCACGGGGACTTCTCGTGATGTCGGGAGAGCGTGACGTTCGGACACTCTCGCCGGTGCTAGCCGGGGCGGTGGCGGACCGCCTTGCGGTGGCCGAAGCTGCGGAGATTCGCCAGCAGGCTGCAGCATGGCTCGAGCGATCGGGTCGCCTCGACGAGGCGTTCGAGTGCACTCTCGCCGGTCCAGCCGACCAACAGCTGTCGTTCCTGGCCAGACAGGGCGAGAAGTTGGTGACGTGTGGGTATGGATCCCGCGTCGCCGGGGTCCTCAGACAGCTTGGGACCGGGGACGGAGTCGCGCTCGACGCGGTCCTCGCCGAGGCGCTGGTCGCGGTCGGCGACTGGGACGGCGCACTCGACGTGTTCAGAGCGATGCAACACAACAGCCGGGCGCCGCTGACGCCGGCAATCGCATGGCGCTTCGGGGCGCTCCTGTATCTCCGGTCGGACACCGAGGCGGCCTGGGAAGTCCTCGAGGAGGCCTATCGGGATGGTGCCGGATCGAGCGACGATGCGCTGGTGGCCGCCTGGCTGAGCTCAACCCTATGGGGCCGCGGTCAGATCGAGGAGGCCGAGAGCGTCGCCGAGGTTGCACTGGCGCAGGCGCAGGCCAGCGGCGATCCATCCGCCTGCGCAGCCGCTCACGTCGCCGTCGCTCTCGCAGCGGCAAGCCGGGGCGATCGCGAACGGAACGAGCGCCACTACCGACAAGCGTTGAATGCGGCGGCGAAGGCCGGAGACTCGGTGCAAATCGCCCGAATCCACGCGAATCTGAGTTCGAGGGCCACTGAGGAGGGGGACTTCTCGGGCGCCATTAAGGAAGCCGACCTGGCGATAAGCGCGGCTGCTGGCCACAACCTGTTCAGCGCTCTCGCGATGTCGAACAAGGCCGAAGCACTCATGCGCACGGGTGAGCTCGAGGAAGCGAGAGCGCTGCTCCTGCAGGCCATCGAGATGTTCGCGAGCCTCGGTTCGCTGCTCGTGTGCGAGTCGTACACACAGCTGGGTGCTCTTGACGCCGAGAGGGGGGATTTCGCTCGCGCACGCAAGTCATTGGAAAGGGCGTATCGTCTCGCGGAGGAGGCCGAAGATGTCCACGCCCGGGTGGTCGCCCGGGCGGGTTTGGCCGGCCTGCTGGCCGACGACGATCCTGACACTGCGCGCGCGTACGCGAAGCAGGCAGTGGAGCAGGCCACCAGTCTCGAGCGCGCGCACGCACTTTGCGCGTTGTCCTGGGTGGAGTTGAGTTCGGGGAACCGCGCTGAGGCGGCCAGCCTCTCGATGGAGGCGCAGGCTGAGTCGCGTCGGACAGGCGACAGCCCGTCGCTCGCGCGGGCTCTGGAGCTGGGCGCGGCCGCCTCCCATCCCGTCGATCAAACCCAGCTCCAGACCGCCGTCGAATTGTGGCGTGAGGTCGGCGACCCGATCGCTGCGCAGCGCGCAGATCTGATGCTCGCGGCCTGCCGAGGGGACGTGGACAGGGTGAAGGATCTCCGAGAGGAGCTGGCCCGACGGGGCGTGCACCCAGAGCTCGGGCCGGCCGGGCTCGTTGTTCGCGCACGAGAAAAGAACGATGTGCTGGCCATCACGACGCTCGGGCGCTTTTCCGTCTCACGCAACGGGCAGGCGATCCCCCTGGTCGCCTGGCAATCGCGAAAGGCTCGGGACCTGCTGAAGATGCTGGTCGCACGCCGGGGTCGAGCCCTCACCCGGGACGCCGCCGCCGAGGCATTGTGGCCAAATGAGGAGCCAGCACGTCTGCCCAACCGCCTGTCGGTGGCGCTCAGCACGCTGCGACGGGTCCTCGATCCGGAACGGGCACACGGGTCCGACCACCTGATCGCCGCCGACAACCAGTCGCTCGCGCTGCGCATGGAACGCGTAAGCGTCGACGTGGCCGCCTTCTTCGACGCCGCCGCCGTCGGTGTGGCGCTGGCCTCAGAAGGGGACTGGATCGCCGCCGAGCGGAAGCTACGTCAGGCGGACGGTCTGTATACGGGTGACTTCCTGGAAGAGGACCTGTACGAGGACTGGGCGGTCGATTGCCGTGAGGAAGCCCGCTCGGCAGCGCAGGAGGTCACACGATTACTGGCTCGTGCGGCCAGCAGCCGGCAGAACGAGGAGGAGGCAATCCGGTATCTCCGGCGGCTGCTCGAGCGTGACCCCTACGACGCGGACGCGTGGGCCGCGCTCGTGGGTGCCCAGTTGCGCCTGCGGCGCTACGGCGAGGCGCGCCGCCAGCACTCCGTATATGCCCGGCGCATGGCGGAGCTCGCGATCCCACCTCTGCCACTCGCGCGAACGGTCGACGCGCGACCTTAAGACGGCTCTAAGTCCGCTCAAAGCCCTCCGGTTGAGAGTGCGCCCCATGGACACGTTCGTCGTACGGGTGTACTCGTCGGGGCCGGACGGCACTCCTGACGGCGACCGTCTCCGGGGGGTCGTGGAGGAGATCTCAACTGGCCTTCAGGCCACCTTCCACGACGCGGCACAGCTGCTGTCGATCCTGTGTCGCCGGCAGCGCGATGAGTCCGGGGTGTCGCCGCAACGCGGGCCGACACCCCGGGCCATCGCAATGCCCACGAGCAACGCGCAGCCGAGCGCAGTCCATCACCACTCATCGCCGTTTCCAACAAAGGGAGGACCAAATGACCCTGGACAACGTCAGACGAGCTGACTGGATGCTCGGCGGCGTAGCGGTCTTGCTGGTGATCGATCTGCTGTTCCTGCCGTGGTTCGATGTGAGCTTCGGCCCAATTTCGGTAACGAGCACGGCCACGGGCGCACCAGATGGCTGGTTGGGGGTGTTGGCCGTTGTCGTGGCGCTGGCGTTGATCGGCGATCTCGCCGTCGAGCGGCTATCGCCCCAGACAACGATTCCGGCGATCGCTGGCAGCCGGACGACGACGCGGCTCGCGCTGACGGCGCTCATTGCGCTGCTGGTAACGCTCAAGTTCCTGTTTCACATCCATTTCAGCCTGTTCGGCTTCGGCTTCTGGGCCGCGGTGGCGCTGACGGCCGCCCTGGTCGTGCTGGCGAGTAGGGAGTCCAGCGGGGAACCGCTGACGCTCTCGAGCCATCCGGCCCCATCCAACCCGGCTGGCACGGCGCCACCGTCATCCTGACCGGCGCCACGCCAGCGACTCTGATCGAAGGAGGCAGCTGTCATGCATTCACCAACCCACGATTTTCACACTGGCCGTACACGCCATTCGACTCGATTGACAGCCCTGATGCTGGCTGGCGCTGTGTGCCTGGTTGGTCTGCTTGCCGCGGCGTGCGGTGGAACCACCAACCACAACAAGTCGGCCACCTCGGCTCAGTCAGCGGCGACCCACGTGGTGAAGAGCAAGCCGCAATCCAAGCCGAAGGCCAGCGCGCTGTCCGGCAAATGGTCTGGTCAGTACAGCGGTGCTTTCAATGGGACGTTCAGCCTCAACTGGACCCAGGCTGGATCGAAGCTGAGTGGCAACATCAAGCTGTCCCAGCCCGCCGAGACGACGGGTATCAGCGGGTCCGTCAGTGGCGGCTCGATCAATTTCGGAACCGTAAGCGGCGCTGTATATAACGGCACGGTGTCCGGAAGCTCGATGTCGGGGCACTACACGACGCCCCGCGGCGGAGGCTCTTGGAGCGCCAGCAAGGGCTAGCCAGGTGAAAGGCCCGGCGCGTATGGCCAACACGCCTGTCGCGCCGGGCCCGTGGCGCTGATCGATCCGCCGACAAAAGCAATCCCGTGTCTCGGACGTGGGCACGGGCAGCCGACCTCCCATCCGGTCGAGCGCTTCACTGAAGGCCGATGAGCTCGCTCTACGCAACCCCGCGCCGGGTCCCCACACTCGACGAATGCCTGTTCTACCACACCATAGATCTGCCCGGAGTGGGCTTGGCTCGGGGCCCGTGGGACCTGCGCGGTGGCGAGGATGCGTATCTGGGCGGGATCCATCTGGCGGATCGTGCCGTGCTCGAAATCGGCCCGGCGAGTGGCTTCTTAACCGCTCACATGGAGTCCGCCGGCGCGACCGTCACGGCCGTGGAGCTTGGTGCCGAGGACCAGTGGGACGTCGTGCCGCAGCGCACCCACGATCTCTCGGAGATCCTGCATGACCGGATCGGCGTGATGGAGCAGCTTCGCAACTCGTTCTGGTTCACGCACCGGCTGCTCGGGCTCTCTGCTCGCGTGCACGAGGGGAGCGCGTACGCGCTCCCCGCTGAGCTCGGTCGTTTCAACGTGGCGCTGATGGGAGCGATTCTTCTGCACACGCGCAGCCCGGTGGCCATCCTCGAACGAGTGGCCGACCAGGTCGACGACGCCCTGGTGATCGTCGAGCGCCACTACCCGGAGCTGGGCGGTGCTCCGGTGTGCCGACTCGAACCGACGGCCGAGGACGGAGGCTGGGACACCTGGTGGGCGTTCAGCCCGGAGTTCTTCACCGCCTTCGCGGCCGTGCTCGGTTTCCCACGCACCGACGTCAGCTTCCACGAGCAGACGCACCGCTACGGCGACGACTACCGGCAGAAGATGTCGCTGCCGATGTTCACCGTCGTCGCGCGCCGGTAGCGCACCGTTAGCTCACGCTCGCCGGCTGCTCGGCAGCTGACCCGTGGCGCGACTTACTGCGGCCACCGCGGACCGTCACGTCTCGGCCAGACCCTGGTCCCGCATCGCCCGGCGGTAGGCGACGGCCACAGCGTCGAACTTGACGTGCATCTCCGCCGCGAGGTCGAACGGAACCTTCCAGGGTCGCTGTGACTCCACCATCCTTCGATCCTGCTCGAAGATCGTGTCCTCGAAGTCCTGGAGCACGCTGATCGGCTGGTCCTGGTCGTAGTTGCGGGCGATCATCAGATATCCCGTGCACGCCTCCTCGCCCACGGGCTGTGACGCGAAGAAGTAGACCATCCCCCGCTCACCGCCCCAGCCCAGCCGCAGCACGATCGTGTAGGGCAGGTGCAGCTGGTAGCGGCTGCGCCGTTCGGGCGCCCCCGCCTGCTCATTGCCGAAGACCGGGAACTCGTCCGTGTTCGGCGCCTCCGGCCGAATGATCTCATAGCGCAGGATGTGGCCGTCCGTCGCCACGGTGTGCTGGGGCACCACCGGGCGACTCGGGTCGCCGAGCAACCCGGGATGGACCCACGGGAAGTGGCCGAAATCGGTGAAGTTCTCTACTTGCCGGGAGGCATCAGCGCGCCACGAATACGGCCCGCAGGGCACTATCTGCCACCCGCCCGCCGAGTCGAGCTCCGGCACGTCCGGCAGCGGCCAGCGTGGCTCGTCGAAGGCCACCCAGAGGATCCCGTAGCGCTCCTGGCAGCGGTACGCGGCCACCCGGGCCTTGCCGGGGACGCGGCTCGGGTCGGCCAGCTGGGGGATCGCCCGGCAGCGTCCGTCGGCCCCGTAGCGCCATCCGTGGTAAGGGCACATCAGCTGGTCCTCCACCACCCTCCCCAGCGACAGCTGGGTGCCCCGGTGGATGCAGATGTCGTTCAGCGCGTGGGGTTCGCCCGTCGAGTCGCGCCAGAGCGCCACCGGCTCATCAAGCAGCGTGACCCTCAGCGGCTCGTTGCCCAGGGCAGCCGCGAAGGCGACGGGATGCCACGCGTGACGCAGCGCCAGCTGATCGGGAATCGAAGCCGGTGGGTGCCCGTAAGTCATAGCCGTGACCTTAACCGCTCCGGCCGTGGTCATCTGACGGATCACCCGTCGGCGCGGCTAAGGGTCCCGCCCGATCCGGCCGATCCCAGATGAATGAGTTGGTATCTTCGCCGCTGGATGAGGCGTCACATCAGGTTGATCGGTCTCGCCGGAATCCTCTTGACCGCGTCGCTGACGCTCGGCCCCCCCGGCGCCATGGCCAAGTACCCCGTGCAGTACTGCTCCCAGATCCCGATCGTCCAGGGGATTCCACCCTGGGGCTTTCACACCGGCAAGGTGATCACGGGAGCCACCGGCAGCTATGCCCGGGGGCACGGCCACATCAATCTGAGCGCCAACACCGTCTCCGGCATCCTCTGCCAGGTCGACCGGGTGCGCAACCAGCCCGACCGGCTGATCATCATGACCGTCAAGCACCACCTGCTTTACCACTCCCACCACGCGAGGATGTGGGGGTATCCGGGGAACATCATGAAGATCAAGGTTCGGGTGAAGAGCAGCACTGACTCACGGTGCAAGGTGGGCACGATCGGAAAGGTCACGCTGTTCGCGAGCTACAACAACGTCCGCAGCGACAGCGTCAAGTTCGTCTTCCCCGCGGCCTGCAGGGACCACGATCATCTGTACCACGGTCCGCAGGTCAACAACCAGGTCCCGCCCCTGTAGTCAGACCGGGACGAGCCGCCGGCCAGTTGCCGCCGGTCAGTCGACCCTTAGACGCGCTTCTCCCAGCCAGAGGTCATCTCCTGGCCGCAGTTGGCATCGTCCGACCCGGCGGCCGTTCAGCCGGCTGCCGTTGGTCGAGCCGAGATCCTGCAGAACGCTGAGCACGACATCGCAGCCGGAGCTGCGGCCCACGAGGAGCTCCTGCGGCCCCGCGCCCCAGTCCAGAGCCCGGAGGGGAACCCGGCGTACAAGTCGGCGACCAAGATGCTGATCCCGTTCGTGCTCTGAAGCTTCGAGCTCTCGGTGGCGCTGCTGACAGGGCCGCTCAATGCCAAGATGAGGGCGTGAACGCTCCGAGCATCGATCAGGCGCTGGAACGGCGCCGGGCCGCTGTGGCCGAAGCCTGGGAACCGGCGGGGGACGCGGTCGTTCTGATCGGCGCCGGAGAGCTCATCCACCGGCCCGGGCGGGCTGACGCCACCTACCGGTTCGAGGCGCACACCGAATACCTCTACCTGACCGATCGCAACCATCCCCATGGGGTGCTCGCCTTCGATCCTCACGAGGGCTGGGTCGATTTCGTGGCGCCGATCACCACCGACGACCGGCTGTGGTCCGGCGCTCCGGCCGAGGATCCTCAAGGGCCGACAACCGACGATCTGGAGCGGTGGCTGGCGGCCAGACGGAATCGGCAGGCTGCCTGGCTGGGCAGCCTGCCCGACGGGATCAAAGACGATTCCGAGCTCAGCCAGGAGCTGCGCTTCGCGCTGGACCGGGTGCGGCGCCCGAAGGATCAGATCGAGCTCGAGCGCATGCGGCTTGCCCAGCAGGCCACCCGCGCCGCCTTCGCGGTGGCGGTGGAGCTGATGCGGGAGGGGGTCCGCGAGCGGCAGGTGCAGGTCGAGCTCGAGGCGGAAGCCCTGCGCCACGGAGCCGATGCGATGGCCTACGACACGATCGTCGGGAGTGGACCCAATTCCGCGGTGCTGCACTTCGCCCCGACCCACCGTCGGTTCGCCACCGGCGAACTGGTGCTCATCGACGCCGGTGGCGAGTACCTGGGGTATGCAAGCGACATCACGCGCACCTACCCGGTGGGGGGGACCCTGAGTTCGCTCCAGCAGGAATTGCACGCGATCGTTCTCGCGGCCCAGCAGGCTGCGATCACCGACTGCCGGCCGGGCACCGAATGGCGAGATATCCACCGCATCGCCGCACTCCAGATCGCCGAGGGCCTGATCGGTCACGGGCTGCTGCGCGGCCGGGCCGAATCTCTGCTCGAGTCCGGCGCGATCTGGCTCTTCTTCCCCCACGGCATCGGCCACCTGGTGGGTCTGGGGGTGCGGGACGCGGGCGGCCCACTGGCCGAGCGGCGCCACGACCCCAAGCCGTACCCGAACCTGCGCATCGACCTCCCGCTCGAGCCCGGCATGGTGGTGACGGTCGAGCCGGGCGTCTATTTCGTGCCGGCGATCCTCGACGACCCGGATAACCGGCGCCACTATCGCGATCAGGTCGACTGGGGAGTCGTGGACAAGCGGCTCGGTTTCGGCGGGATCCGGCTCGAGGAGAACGTCCTGATCACGCCGGACGGACATGACGTGATCACGGCCGACGTGCCTCTGCTGGGGTGACGGCGCCCGCGCTGACGCAGATCGACCTCGCCACCGGCGCCGATGCCGTCCGCCTGCGCGAGCTGCATGTCCTCACCTGGGCCGACACATACGCCTCCCTGCTGGAGCCGGCCTTCTACCGGGAACGCCTTCACCACCACCACCACCGTGACTGGAAGGCCCTGATCCGGGGCCAGCGGGCTGGCGGGGGAGGAGTGCTGGTGGCGCGGGCTGCTGATGGCGTTCGCGGCCTGTGCCAGTACGGACCTGTGGGCGCTCGAAGACGACCCTCGGGCGCGGGCGTTCTACGAGCGCCTCGGGTGGCGGCCGGACCGCGCCAGGCGCTTTGACGGCGCGTGGGACGTGCGCTACCGCAAGCACGTGGCCTTAGCTTCTGGACGCTAGCTCTGAGGGTCAGGTGCAGTCGTCGCAGGAGCCGTGCAGGACGATCTCGTGCTCGTCGACGCGCATCGGGACGCGACCGCTCAGGGTCTTGATCGCCTGCTCCAGGTCCGGGTCTGTGAACGGCATGACGGTGCCGCATGTGTCGCACACCAGGTGGTGGTGGTGCTCGTGCTCTCCCCGAACCGGCTCGTACCGAGCCATCGACTGTCCGACCTGCACGCGCTGGACCAGGTCAAGGCTCTCCAGCTCTTCCAAGATGCGGTAGATGCTTGCCCGCCCGACGGGTCGATCCCCGGTGCGCAGGAGATCCTCCATCTCCACCGCCGAGAGCGCGCAGGGCTGCGAGTCGAGCAGGTCCAGCAGGGCCTGGCGAGCCGCGCCGTTGTGGCGGCGCCCTCCAGTCAGCAGGCGTTGTGCGCGCTCGGCCCAGCTCTCGGTCTCTGACAGGGGCACCCCGCGAGTGTAGAGGGGGAAGCGGCCATAAGTAAATATGGGAATGAGAATCACTTTGGCGTATAGTTGCCATCCGATGCGCAAGTTCCGCCTCGTCCTCGCCGGACCGCTCGCCACCTTTTCTCTCGTCGCGGCGCTGGGCGCGGCGCTCACCGGCTGCGGCCCGGCGGCGGTCGCCTCCTCCGGCCGCGGCAGCATCCTCGCCGTCGGCGCCGAGAACGAGTACGCCAACGTGATCTCGCAGGTCGGCGGGCGGTATGTGCGAGTCGGGGCGATCATGGACAACCCGAACACCGACCCGCATGCGTTCGAGGCCAGTCCGAGCGTCGCCAGCGTGATCAGCTCGGCCCGTCTGGTCGTGCAGAACGGCCTGGGGTACGACGGATTTATGCAGCGGATCGAGTCCGCCTCGCGAAATCCCAAGCGCCAGGTGATCGACGTGCAGCACCTGCTCGGCGTGCCGAACTCCGAGCCCAATCCCCACCTCTGGTACAGCCCGCGCACCATGCCGGCCGTCGCCGGCGCCGTGGCCCGGGCGCTGGCGCATCTGGCGCCCGCCCACGCGGGCTACTTCGAGGCCAACGCCCGCCGCTTCGACCTGGCGCTCCAGCCCTGGTACCGCGCCGTGGCCGCCTTCCGCCGCCGCTACGGCGGTGCCGCCGTCGCCACCACCGAGCCGGTGGCCGACTACATGCTCCAGGGCGCCGGAGCACGCATCCTCACGCCGCTGTCGCTCCAGCTCGCCATCATGAACGGCGTGGACCCCGCCCCCCAGAACGTGAGCGCTCAGGACGCGCTATTCACCGGCCATCGAGTGAAGGCCTTCCTCTACAACCGCCAGGTGACCGACTCCATCACCCAATCGTTCCTGCGTCTTGCCGAGGCTCGCCACATCCCGGTGGTGGGCGTCTACGAGACGCTGCCGCCCGGCTTCACCTACCAGGGATGGATGCTGGCCGAGACCCGGGCCGTGCAAGCGGCGGTGGCATCCGGCCGGTCCACCCAGACGCTGTGAGCACCGCCGCCCCACCGCCGCTGCCCGCCACCGCGCCCGTCGGCGAGGCGGTGCTGTCGGTGCGCGACCTCGATGTCGAGCTGGGCGGGCGGCGAGTTCTTACGCACGTGAGCTTCGAGGTCGGCGCCGGCCAGTTCGCCGGCCTGATCGGCGCCAACGGAGCCGGCAAGACCACCCTGATGCGCGTGATCCTCGGGCTCCAGGCGCCGGCCCGGGGCAGCGTGCACCTGCCGGGAACCGTCCGGGCGGACCGGCACGGCAGCCGGCCGGTCGGCTACGTGCCCCAGAAGTTCCTGCTTGACCCCGATATCCCGCTTCGGGCCCGGGATCTGGTCGCCCTCGGCCTGGACGGGCATCGCCTTGGTCTACCGCTTCCCTCGCGGGCCAAGCGCGAGCGGATCGAGGAGATGCTCGTCGCGGTGGGCGCCGAGACGTTTGCCGACAAACGCGTGGGGCGCCTGTCAGGCGGTGAGCAGCAGCGGGTGCTGATCGCCCACGCCCTCGTCAGCCGGCCCCGCCTGCTACTGCTCGACGAGCCCCTGGCCAACCTGGACATACGCAGCGTGCGGGAGATAGTCGCGCTCATCTCCCGTCTGGCTCGCGAGCAGCAGGTGGCGGTCCTGATCTCCGCCCACGAGGTAAACCCACTGCTGCAGGTGATGGACAGGGTCGTCTACGTCGCCTCCGGTCGCGTGGCCAGCGGGCCCACGCAGGAGGTGATTCGCAGCGAGGTCCTGAGCCGCCTCTACGGGCAGCACGTCGATGTGCTGCACGTGCACGGCCGGGTGCTGGTGGTGGCCGGCGACGGCGATCCGGCCGCCCCCGGGGAGGACATCACGGTCACCCACACCCACGGCACCCCGTGACCGGCGCGGCGGCTGTCTTCGCGCCCGGGTTCTTCTCCAGCGCGCCGGTGCACACCGCGCTGGCCCTGGGCAGCGTCGTGGCGATCGTCTGCGGGATCGTCGGCGTGTTCACCGTGATCCGCGGGCAGGCATTTGCCGGCGAGGCCCTGTCCGACATCGGCGCCGCCGGTGGGTCGGCCTCGTTCCTGGCCGGCGTGGCTCCGGTGTGGGGGTTCCTGGCCGCCAGCCTGGCGGCGGCCGCGGCCATGGAGATGATCGGCGTCCAGCGGGCGCGCGGTCGCGACCTGGCCACCGGCATCGTGCTGGGCACGAGCCTCGGCCTGGCCGCCCTGTTCCTCTACCTCGACTCGACGCAGCAGACCGGCTCGGGCACGACCGTGACGATCCTGTTCGGTTCGCTGTTCGCGCTCAGCCCGTCGCTGATCCCGGGGGTGGCGGCGCTCAGCCTGATCGCCGCCGGCGCCGTCTGCGTCCTGCAGCGCCCACTGATGCTGAGTTCGCTGAGCGCCGATCTGGCGGCGGTGCGCGGCATCCGCATCCGCCTGCTCGGCGTGGGGTATCTGGCCGCTCTGGCCGTGGCCGTGGCCCTGGCGGCGCTGACCATCGGGGCGATCCTGGGAACGGCGCTCCTGGTTGGGCCGGCCGCCGCGGCACTGCGCCTCACCCGCCGCCCCGGCCTGGCGATGCTCGCCTCCGCAGCCCTGGGCGTGCTGGCTATCTGGATCGGCGTGTTGCTGGCCTATGACAGCTACCTGTGGCCCGACCCCGGGTGGCCGGTGAGTTTCTTCGTGGTCGCACTGGTCTTTCTTTTTTATTTGGGTTCCGGGCTGTTGGGGCCCAGACGGTCCGGCCAGCGCGAGCAGGGGAGTCGCTGACGTGTTTGCGCCCTTCATGGTCAACGCCTGGTTGGTGGCCACGATCGTCGCCGTCGTGGCCGGGGTGGTCGGCTTCTTCACCCTGCTGCGCGGCAATGCCTTCGCCGCCCACGCGATCCCGAACGGTTCGTTTGCCGGTGCGGCCTGGGCCTCGCTGGTTTCAGTCAACCCGCTGATCGGGCTCGGTCTGTTCTCGGCCGGCTCGGCGGTCACGATCGGCTGGCTGTCCCGGCGGGGCCGGCGCGATGTCGCCACGGCCCTGATGCTGACCTTCATGCTCGGCCTGGGCTCGCTGTTGCTCAAGCTTGCCGCGGTCAACGGCCCGCTCGTCTACTCGCTGCTGTTCGGCGAGGTGCTGGGGATCAGCAACAACCAGGTGCTCCCGACGATCTGCCTGACCGTCGTCTGCCTGCTGGCAGTCGGCCTCCTGTACCGGCCACTGCTCCTTTCGACCGTGCTGCCCGAGGCCGGCCGGGCCGGTGGCATATCGGGTACCCTGATGGAGTTCCTGTTCCTCGGCCTGCTCGCCCTGGTCACCACGATGACCGTCCCTGTGGTCGGCACGCTGCTGATCTTCAGCCTCACGATCGGTGCCCCGTCGGCCGCCCGCGCGTTCACCGACCGTCCCTCGCGAGCGATCCTCCTGTCGGTCCTGCTGGCCTTGGTCACGGTGTGGATCGCCATCGCCGCGGCGTACTGGACCAACTACCCGATCGGGTTCTTCGTCGGGGCGATCAGCGCCGTCAGCTACCTCGCCGGGCGCCTCTGGACCGCGCGCCGCCGCCAGCTCTCGCCGGCTCACTGGTAGATTTGAAAGCCCGTGGTGGGCGTAGCTCAGCTGGTAGAGCTCCTGGTTGTGGTCCAGGCGGTCGTGGGTTCGAGTCCCATCGCTCACCCCTTTCCAAGAAGTCCCGCTATTGCCTAGGTTCCGGCTTCCCGTTGCAATGGCCGGCTTGCCGCAAAGGGCATCAAGCGGGCATCAATAGTCGGGTCCGGCGCACCACCGCCGGACCCTTCATCGGTCTAAGAGCGACGCTCGATCACTACCACGATTACGCTCCCGCTCCGTTCTTGCCGGATCGAGATGCATAGCTGCGCGACTGTGACTAACAGCGTCAATACATCGAGGTGGATACAACCTCCCAATTCCCCAGTGGCGCGAGGATTCGCGCCCTGCCTGTTGCGCTATCCCGCGCGCCTTCGGGGTTCCTGTGGAAAGGCGGCTCATAGTCCGGCTCCCATCCTGACGCGCGCTTGACGGGTACGCAAGCGGCCGAGTCGGCGCCTACCACCTTGCTGGGCAAGATGTTCCCCGAGTTCGTCTGGGACTTCATCGGTTCAGGACCCTGCACGCCGAGGACTTCCCCCCCTTCGTGAACTGAATCGACGATCTCCACTTCCTACCAAGGCGAGGAGTTCTACACGTTTCGGTGCCCGCAACCTCAGCGCGTGCGTCAGAACCAGTTCAAGTACGCCAACACGCTCCTAGTCGAGCGATTCACAACGGCGTATGGGACAACTTCATCAGGCATTGAGGACCAGAAGAACGGTCCTTCCGCCCATCGCGGCGGTTATTTGGCCCTCGCGGCGCGCCCGACAAGACCGGTCCGATACCTATCGTGTGAACCATGACGACCGCGACCGCAGAATCCCCCATGATCATCCTCGATCTGCCGGCCCATCCCTTGGCCAAGGTGTTTTCCGCCGAGGTGGCGCGGTTCATCATCGGTCGCAACATCGCGCGCAGACACCTCTCCCTCCGCGATCAGATCAAGGCCGCGGCCGAGATGCTGAAACTCGATCCGGATTTTCTACCCGGTAGAAAGAGTGCCGACAAGTGCAAGGCGCTTGCCGAGTTCGTCTGGGA